>NZ_LSKQ01000149.1 GCF_001557115.1 Erythrobacter sp. CCH5-A1 | reverse complement strand
GCACCGGGCTGTTCGCGTGCCTGTGGTTCGCGGGCCTTGCCACGATGATGGCGCTCTTCGCGCGGCCTGCGAACTACTACTGGGCCGAACTGGCGCTGCCTGCCTACATCGCCGGCCTCGCTTTCGCCCCCTGCGCGCTAGTCGAGCTCTGGCGCACGGCGACCGGACGATCTACTAACCCAACGTAACAACCTGTGTTGGGGGCAGCATGGAACAGCAAGACTTCACGATCGAAGCGGCAATAAGTCAGCAAATTGCGTTCGAGCAGAACCTTCGCGCGACGCGAATGACTTGGAACCTCACCTTTCAAGGCTTCATGATTGCGGCTTTCGCTCTTGTCGCTGCCGAAAACATGAACCCGGCCAGGGTTGTTCTCGAACTTACGATCTGCGGTGCCGGGATATTGGTGGGCTTGGGCACCTATCTGGGCATCTGGGCTGCACAACGGCAGTCGAACTATCTCAAAAGCCTATGGAACGACGCCTCACCTTACCCACGACCCTTCTCGAAAGGGGGCGGTGCCTTGATGGGCAGGCTGCCCACTCACATCATATGCGTCACTATCATCGCAATGTGGGGGGCACTGATATGGATCCTTGTGTGCGTTCCGCTCGACATTGACGATTGCAAGGCCAAGTTCGGACAGCTCGGGCCAATCCTGTGCCGGGAGACTGTCGAGGCAAAGCAAATTTAACCAAACTTTGCGATTGCTGGCCGGTGCACTATGTGCGCAAGACCCCGGCATCGGCGTGAGAGGCGACAAGGCGAGATGAGCGAGCAGGCAACGGCAGGCGGGACTGGCGCAGCGGGTTTTGCCCCTCGCATCCTGCTGGTCGTGGGCGGCGGGATCGCGGCCTACAAGGCCTGCGAGCTGGTGCGCCTTATCCGCAAGGGTGGGGGCGAGGTGACCTGCGTGCTCACCAAGGGGGGCCAGCAATTCGTCACCCCGATGTCGCTCGCGGCCTTGAGCGAGAACCAGGTCTACACCAACCTCTTCGACCTCAAGAACGAGGCCGAGATGGGGCATATCCAGCTCTCGCGCGAGGCCGACCTCGTGGTCGTCTGCCCGGCGACCGCGGACCTGCTCGCCAAGATGGCGGCGGGGATCGCCGATGACCTCGCCACCACGCTGATCCTCGCCACCGACAAGCCGGTGATGGCCGTGCCCGCCATGAACGTGCGGATGTGGGAGCACGAGGCGACCCAGCGCAATATCGGCCTGTTAAAGGCCGCGGGCGTCACCGTGCTCCACCCCGACAAGGGCGCGATGGCCTGCGGCGAGTTCGGCTACGGCCGCCTGCCCGAGCCCGAGGCGATCTGGCGCGAGATCGCCGCGCATTTCGGCGTCACCGTGCCCGAGCCGCAGGCCCCCGCGCGTGGCCCCCTGATCGAGGTCGAAGCGCTTGAGCCCGAGGAGGAGGATGACGCTGCCGCCGCCATGCCCGAAGGCGGGCTCAGCGGGTTCTTCGCGCGCATCATCCCGCGCTCGACGGCCAAGCGCACCCATGACGAGATCGAGGCCGAATACGAGGATTTGCCCGAGCATCTTCCGGAAGGCTTTGGCCCCGAAGACCTCCTGCCCGAAGAGCCCGCGCCCGAATTCAAGCCGGACTTCGCCGGGCCGCTGCTGGCGCGCAAGGGCAAGGCCGGGTCCGCGCCGCCGATGGATGGCGGAGCGCTCAACCACCTGATCGATCCGCGCAAGGCGCCGCCCCTGCCGCAGGCACCCGAGGTGCCCGAGGAGATCGAGGCCGACCTCGGCGAGGTGCCCGAGGGCGCGGATTTCGGCATCGCGCCCTCGCAGCGTCCGCTCGCCGGTCGCCATGTGCTCGTCACCGCCGGGCCGACCTGGGAAGCGATCGATCCGGTGCGCTACATCGCCAACCGCTCGAGCGGCAAGCAGGGCTTCGCGATCGCCGCCGCCGCCGCCGCGCTGGGCGCGCGCGTGACGCTGGTGGCCGGGCCGGTCGCCCTGAAGACCCCGGCCGGGGTCTCCCGCATCGATGTCGAGAGCGCGATGCAGATGGCCGAGGCGGTCAAGCGCGCGCTGCCTGCCGATGTCGCGGTGATGGTCGCCGCCGTCGCCGACTGGCGCCCCAAGGACTATCGCGGGCAGAAGATCAAGAAGCGCGGCGATGCTCCGCCGGCGCTGATGCTGACCGAGAACCCCGACATTCTCACCAATGTCGCGGGCGCCCCCCGGCGCCCCGCGCTGGTGATCGGGTTCGCGGCCGAGACCGACAACGTGCTCGAACACGCCAAGGCCAAGCGCAAGCGCAAGGGCGCGGACTGGATCGTGGCGAACGACGTGTCGGGGAGCGTCATGGGCGGTGATAGCAACCGCGTGACGATCATCAGCGGCGAGGGGATCGAGGTGCTCGACGAGATGCCCAAGGCGGCAGTGGCGATGGCGCTGGTCGAACGGATCGCGGCGAGCCTCGGGGCGGAAGCGGCGGAATGACGCCAATCGTGAAAGTGCAGGTAAAGCGCCTGCCCCATGGCGAAGGCCTGCCGCTCCCCGCCTATGCCACCGCGGGCGCGGCCGGGATGGACGTGGTGAGCGCCGAGGACATGACCCTCGCCCCCGGCGCGCGCCACGCTGTCGCCACGGGCCTGTCGATGGCGATTCCCCAAGGCTACGAAATCCAGGTCCGCCCGCGCTCGGGCCTCGCGCTCAAGCACGGTATCAGCGTGCCCAACACCCCCGGCACGATCGACAGCGACTATCGCGGCGAGCTGAAGGTGATTCTCATCAACCTGGGGCAGGAGCCCTTCGCCATCGCCCGCGGCGACCGCGTGGCGCAGCTGGTGCTCGCGCCGGTTGTGCAGGCTGCTTGGGAGGAGGTGGCGGAACTCGACGCTACCGAGCGGGGCAAGGGCGGCTTCGGCTCGACCGGGGGGCATGCAAAGCTGTAGCTTTTGACCGCTTGAAGCCAAGGCTGCGTGCTGTCATGTTTCTTGCCGGTCGGGGGAAACACTATGATTCGCAAGACAATGGCATGCGCGCTGACTCTGCTTGTTTTGTCGGCTTGTGGCGGGTGGACTGCACACCGCCAACTCATTCCCGAGGAGCAGCGCGACAATATCGGTCTGTCGGGCACTTACCAATCGAGCGAACGCTTTCTCGAGATCACCCCGCTGGGTGACAACCTCTACCGGATTACCAATGAGACCATCGGAAGCGAGGCGGTCGACAAGCCCGTAGTCGCTGCGTTCGACCTCATCCGTTCCGAAAGGTCTGGCGATGATCAGGACGGGTATTCCTATGAGAACACCTATCTCATGGAGGTCCGGCAGACGGACGATGAAGGCAACGTGACTTATGTCTACGAGATCGTGAGCAGCTTTTACAGCGATCAGAATCGCAATCCCACCTTCACGCAGTTTCAGGTCAACTGTTCCAAAGCGGCTGCCGAGATTGCCACGGGTGACGAGTACGGATGCCTCTTTGCCGATTACGGCGAAGTGCGCAGGGCCGCAGCCGATGCGCTGGCGTGGGCCGAGGATCCCCGCATGGCGCTGCATCAGGAAGCCTTCTCTCGCTACCAACCCTGAGCGCGCCGCATCGCCGGTTCCTTGGGTAGCGGCGTATCCTGCCCCGCAATTCGCCGCAAAATCCCGCGCACCCGTCGCCAGCCTCTTGTCAACCGATTCAGTTGAGTTATCTTCGCCAGAGTCGGACCATACCAATGGACGGTCATCAACGCCCTTTGAAGGAGCGCCGACATGGCCATTACCCAGACCCACTCTCTCGAACTCGGCAGCGAGCGGCTTGCCGATGATCCGCTGATCCTCATCATCCCCGGCCTCGGCAACAGCGGGCCCGATCACTGGCAGACCAAGTGGGAGGCGCAGATCCCCGATGCCGAGCGGGTCGAGCTCGGGATGTGGGACGATCCGCATCGCAACACCTGGGTCAACAAGATCAACCTCGCGGTGCACCGCGCAGGGCGGCCGGTGATCCTCGTCGCGCACTCGCTCGGCTGCCATGCGGTGGCGTGGTGGGCGGAATACGAGCAGCCCGCCTATGGCAATCCGGTGGTGGGCGCGCTGCTGGTCGCCCCGCCCGACGCCGAGCGCTCCGGGGTGGACGAGCGCATCGCCCGCTTCGCCCCGACCCCGCGCCGCGCGCTGCCCTTCCCGGCCTTCCTCGCCGCGAGCGAGAACGACCACTATTGCTCGCTGCGCACCGCGCGGGGCCTTGCCGCCGATTGGGGCGCGACCTTCGCCTATGCGGGCTCGATCGGGCACATCAATGCCGACAGCGGGATCGACGACTGGGCCTTCGGGCAATTGCTGCTCGCCCAGCTGCTGCGCGAACACCGCACCCGGCAGGGTATCGGCCGCGACGAGGAAACCGCCACCCGCCGCCGCGCCGCAGCGCGCTACACCCGCCTCCCGTGGATCCAGAGCGCCGAGGGCGCGCGGCGGGCGAGCGAGTGGTGAGCCCGCTCTGAAGCAGGCAAAAAAAAGGCGGCACGATCCCCTGTGCCGCCTCTCTTGTTCCCGTCCAAGGGTCTCTTGAGAACGCTCTTACACCATCAATCGGTGGGGCGCACGGTCTTTTCGTCGTCGCGGATGGTGATGCGAACGGTTTCGCCCGAATTGCCGGGGAAATCAGTGAAGAGCGCGTCCACGAGGTTGGGCACCAGGCGCGGCAGGCGGTTCGAGCGCGACACGGCCTCGGCCTTGCCTTCGAACAGGCGCTGGCCATCGGCGCGGCGATCGATCTTCACTTCCACGCCGCTGGTGTAGATGGTGTAGCTGCGCACGTCCGGCCCACCGAAGAACGGATCGTTGAAGCCGTAGCCCCAGGCGCCGAAGCCGCCGCCGCCCCAGCCGCCCCACCGGCCCCACGGACCGAAGCCGGCCGCGCCGTTGAAATCGGTACGCACCCGCTCGCGCCCGCCATCGACACGGTAGTCGAACCGCACCAGCATGTCGGCCGCTTCGGGCGATGAGGCCTTGGTGTAGCCGATCTGGGTGAGCTCGGCAGCGACCGCGTTGGCATAGGTCGCAAATTCAAGCCCGCCGGCGAGCTTGGGGTCTTCCGCGACCACCGCAAAGGTCTGGCCCTGCGGCGCCGGCAGCGGCACCGCGAAGCGCGAGACATCGGCCTTGAAGGTGTTGGTGGCGCAGGCTGACAGTCCGAGCGCGAGGGCCACGGGGAGGGCGGCACGCGTGAGTGTCTTGATCGAAGGCATCGAAGGCATAACGGCAAAACCTCTGTCTGGTGGCCGTCGCTTGTTCCGGCAACGGCCCTTACCCGCGATACTCTATTACGCGCGAATGAACCGCAATTGAATATTTGTCGTTTTGTAACGGCGGTTCGTCGCAAAACCGCTGGAGAGGGCTCAGTGCCGGACCAGCCCCAGCGCCTTGTAGACGGCCTCGAGCGTCGGCGTGCCGCGCTCGCGCGCCTTGGCGGCGCCGCGGGCGAGGATCGCGTCGAGCGTCTCGAGATCGTCCTTCAGCGCCACGAAGCGGTCGCGGATCGGGCCGAGCTTGGCCACCAGCAGGTCCGCGAGCGCGGGCTTGAAGGCGCCGAAGCCCTGTCCGCCGAATTGCGCGAGCACCTCGGCCTGGCTCTGCCCGGCGAGCGCGGCGTAGATGCCGACGAGGTTCTTCGCCTCGGGCCGCCCCTCAAGCCCCGCTTCTTCCGAAGGCAGCGGCTCGGGGTCGGTCTTCGCTTTCTTCACCTTCTGCGCCATCGTGTCGGCATCGTCGGAAAGGTTGATGCGGCTCATGTCGCTGGGATCGGATTTCGACATCTTCGCGCTGCCGTCACGCAGGGACATGATGCGCGCGGCTTCGACCGGGATGATCGGCTCGGGCAGGGTGAAGACCGGCGCGTCTTCGCTGGCGAAGTCGTTGTTGAACTTCTGCGCGATGTCGCGGGCGAGCTCGAGGTGCTGTTTCTGGTCCTCGCCCACCGGCACGTGAGTCGCCTGGTAGAGCAGCACGTCGGCGGCTTGCAGCACCGGATAGGTGAACAGCGCGACCGACTGGCCTTCGCGGTTCTTGCCGGCCTTGTCCTTCCACTGGGTCATGCGGTTCAGCCAGCCCATCCGGGCGGTGCCATTGAGCAGCCATTGCAGTTCCGGGTGCTGCGGAACCTGTGCCTGGTTGAACAGGATCGCCTTGTCCGGGTCGAGGCCGCAGGCGACCAGCGTCGCCACCAGTTCGAGCGTCGAGGCCCGCAGCTCGGCCGGATCGTGCGGCATCGACAGGGCGTGAAGATCGGCAATGAAGATCAGGCACTCGCCGCCCACGGCATGGGCATCGTCCTGCAACTTCACGTAGTTGCGGATCGCTCCGAGGTAATTGCCGAGGTGCGGCTTGCCGGTCGGCTGGATGCCGGAGACCACGCGCATGTTATTCAACCTCCAGTATCTCGTCATCGGCCTTGGTGCGGGCCGGGCGCCGCCGCCGTAGCTGGCCGATGAGGTCCTTGTCGAGCGCGCCGACCACAAAGGCCGAGGCGAAGAACACCGCGCCGCCGCCTGCAACCAGCGCGGTGAGCGACCACAGCTTCTCGAACAGGTTGCCGGCATAGCGCTCGGTCATCAGCGGCATCAGGAACCACAGCACCGCTGTCATCGCTGCCGTGGCGATCAGCTGGCGGGCGACGCGGCTCGCCAGCTTGGGCGTGAAGTGGAACCAGCCGCGCTTGTGCAGGATCGCGTAGAGCAGCAGGCAATTGACGCTCGCCGAGGCGGCCGTCGCGCCCGCAAGGCCGACGATGCCGTAGCGCTCGACCACGTAGAGGTTGAGCGCGATGTTGAAGATCAGCGACGCGAGCGCGGTCCACACCGGCGTGCGGGTGTCCTCGCGCGCGAAGAAGCCGGGGTTCAGCACCTTGACGATCACGTAAGCGGGCAGCCCGGCGACCAGCGCGACGACGATCTGCGCCATCAGCGCGCCGTCTTGGGGCGTGAACTTGCCGCCCACGAAGAAGGCCGTGCAGAAGGCGGGCGCGCACACCGCCAGCGCGGCGGCGGCGGGGAGGGTGAGGAGCGTGGCGATCTCGAAGGCGTTGCCCTGCAAGCGCTGCGCCTCTGCGGAATCGCCGGTGTGGATGTGGCGGCTCAGCATCGGCAGGATCGCTGTGCCCAGCGCAATGCCGACAATGCCGAGCGGCATCTGGTTGAGCCGGTCGGCGAGCTTCAGCAGCGTCAGCGAGCCCTGCGGCAGCGAGGTCGCGAAGAAGGTGTCGACCAGCTGGCTGATCTGGTAGATCCCCGCCCCGAAGGTCGCAGGCAGGATCAGCATGCCCAGCCGTTTCACCTCGGGGGTGAACTTCGGCAGCGTGACCTTCAGCCGCACGCCGGCGCGCCGGGTCGCCCAGCCGAGGTAGGCCAGCTGCGCTGCGCCCGAGAGCGAGACCGCCGCGGCGAGCACCTGCACCACCACGACATCGTCGCCGCTCTGCCCGCGCAGGTAATCGCCGAGGATGATTCCCGAAATCAGGAAGATGTTGAGCAGGATCGGCGCCGCCGCGCCCGGCCCGAAGCGCGAGCGCGCGTTGAGCAGCCCCGAGAGCATGGCGACGAGGCTGATCAATCCCAGATAGGGGAAGGTCACGCGGCTGAGGAACACCGACAGCTCGAACTTGCCGGGCACGGCCATGTATTCGCGCGCCAGCAGCCAGACGATGCCCGGCATGAACACCATGCACAGCCCGCTGAAGGCGAGCAGCACCCACACGAACACGCTGAGCACGTCATTGGCAAAGCGCTCGGCCGCCTCTTCGCTCCCCGGCTCGCCGTCGTTGCCGTGGAGCGCGCGGCTGTAGAGCGGGACGAAGGCGACACTGAAGGCACCTTCGGCGAACAGGCGGCGGAAGGTGTTGGGCAGGGTAAAGGCGAGCTGGAACGCATCGGCCGCCAGCCCCGCGCCCAAGGCGCGGGCGAGCAGGATGTCGCGGGCAAAGCCGAACACCCGGCTCACCGCCGTCAACCCGCCGATCGTGCCGACGTTCTTGATCAGACTCATCGCGCCTGCCCCCTGCCGGGCGCTACGATCAGGCGTTGCCCGTAACCGGCGCGATCGGCTCGCCGCCCGCGGCTTCCTCGGCACGGCGTGCGGCGAGCTGCTGGGCGTAGATCCCGTTGAAATCGACCGGATCGACCATCAGCGGCGGGAAGCCGGCATCGCGCACGGCATCGGCAACCACGCGGCGGGCGAAGGGGAACAGCAGGCGCGGCGCTTCGGCATAGAGGAAGGCGTGGGCCTGTTCCTCGGGCACGTTGCGCATGCCGACAAGGCCGCAATAGGCAAGGTCGACGATATACATCGTGCCGCGCTGCGAGGCGGCGGTCAGCGTCAGCTTGAGCGTCACTTCGTGCACATCGACGTTCACCTTCTCGGCGCCGATGTTGAACTGCACGTCGATCTGCGGCGGCTCGGGCCACTGGAACACGTCCGGCGCGGCCGGGTTCTCGACCGAGAGGTCCTTCACATATTGCGTGATGATCCCGACCGCGGGCGCGGTGTCTTCGCCGTTCGGCTGCGGCCCGGTGTTGTCGAGGTTGGTGAGGACGCCTTCTTCTTCGGCCATGATCTTGCCAGTCTTTCAAAATGAGTAATCGGTGGTGCGCCCGCTGCACGATTGCCGTGCGCAGGCCGCCTGCGGGCGCGCCTAGCAGGGGCGCGGGGCCGCCGCAACCGCGCGGCATGCCGTTTTCATTTGCCCCGCACCGCAACCTATCGGGCGTTGGCGAATTGTAATGACTCCCTATTTAAGGCAGGGTGTTGTTTCTCAAAAATGGCGCGGGCCTCCTCCCAACCGCGCCGGATGCGACGATCGGATTGTGCCAGTGCTCGAAATCGTTCTCCTCGCCATGGTGGCCGCGTTCCTCGGCCTGCGCCTCTATTCGGTGCTTGGCCGGCGCGCCGAGCAGGAAGAGGAGCCGGTGCCGCAGCGCTTCGAATCGGACGAGCCCCCTGCCATCCGCCCTGCCGCGATCCCCCCTGCCGCGCCCGCCCCGCGCGCGGCTGAGCTCGAAGGCGTGATGCCCGCAGTCGAACGCGCGCTGCGCGAGATCGCCGCGGCCGACAGCAAGTTCAACCTCGCCCAGTTCCTCGAAGGGGCGCGCGGCGCCTACCGGATGATCCTCGAAGCCTTCTGGAAGGGTGACCGCGAAACCCTGCGCGAATTGTGCGACGACGATGTCTACGCCGGCTTCACCGCCGCGATCGACGCACGCGAGGCGGCGGGCGAGACGATGGACAACACCCTCATTCGCGTCGAGGAAGTGCGCATCCATTCCGCCTCGCTCGACGGCAAGACCGCGCGCATCGCGCTGCTGTTCGTCGCGGACATCGCCTCGGTGACCCGCGACAAGGATGGCACCGTGATCGCCGGCTCGCTCGACGATGCGATCGAAAGCCGCGACGTCTGGACCTTCTCGCGCAAGGTCACCGCGCGCGACCCCAACTGGCTGCTCGACGAAACCGACGAGGGTTGATCGGGGGTTGATCTTGCGGGCTGCGGCCCGCTCGCCGACAAGGAGCTGACCGATGCGCGCGCTGCTTGCTCTGGCCCTGCTGCTGTTGCTCGGGGCCTGCGGGCGCGCGGTGCCGCCGCCTGCCGCCGCCCAGCCGGTCGCGGTCGCGGCCAATGCGGCGATGGCGGGCGTGGCGCTGGGGCCTTCGCTCGCCGCGCTGAACCTTGCCGATGGCGATGCGCGCGGGGCGCTCGCGAGCTTCATCGAGAGCTGCCCCAAGCTGCTCGCGCGCGAGGATGCGAGCGGGCTCACCCGTCCCGCCGACTGGCAGGGCGCCTGCGCGCGGGCGCGTGCCGCGCCGCCATCGCGCGCGCGGGCCTTCTTTGCGGAAGAGTTCACTCCGGTGCAGGTCGGCGACGGCAAGGCCTTTGCCACCGGCTATTTCGAGCCCGAGATCGCCGGCAGCCGAACGCGGCGTCCCGGATACGAGGTGCCGGTCTATGCCATGCCCGCCGATCTCGTGCGCGGCTGGCCCGATGACGTGAAGCCCTCCGAACGCACCGGCCGCCCGCCGCTGGGGCGCTATGACGAGCGGGGCAAATTCGTGCTCTACCATGACCGCGCGGCGATCGAGGACGGGGCGCTGGCGGGCAAGGTGCCGGTGATCGCCTGGGCGGCGGACCCGGTCGAGTTCTTCTTCCTCCAGATACAGGGCTCGGGCCGCCTCCTTACCCCCGAGGGCGAGGTGATCCGCATCGGCTATGCCGGGCAGAACGGGCGCGAATACACCGGCATTGGCGGCGTCATGCGCGAGCGCGGCCTGCTGGGCAGCGGGCCGGGGCAGTATCCGGGCTCGATGCAGGGGATCATGGCCTATATCCGCGAGAACCCCGCGGAAGGCCGCGCGCTGATGCGCGAGAACAAGAGCTGGATCTTCTTCACCGAGCTGAAGGGTGACGGGCCGCTGGGCGCGCTCGGCGTGCCGGTGCGGCGCGAGAACTCGGTTGCGGCGGACCCCGCCTTCGTGCCCCTGGGCGCGCCGGTGTGGCTCGATCTCGACCGGCGCGAGGCGAACGGCTTGTGGATCGCGCAGGACACCGGCGGGGCGATCAAGGGCGCGAACCGCTTCGACACCTTCTGGGGCGCGGGCGCGGATGCGCGGGCGATCGCTGGCGGTATGAGCGGGCGCGGGCGCGCTTTTGTGCTGCTCCCCAAGGAGGCCGCCGCAAGGCTCGCCAAGCAGCGATGAGAGCGCCGCGGGGGCTTTCGGTCGGGGAGCAGGCAGCCTGGGCGCATCTGGCGGCGAGCGTGAAGCCGCTGCCGGGGAAGAAGCGGCCCAATGCGCCCCGTTCAGGGGAGGGAGACGAGGCCAAGGCTGGTGGAGGGGCGGGCAAGGTCGCACCTGCTCCGCCCGTCAAGTTCGTCAAGCCGGTGAAGGTCTCGCCCAAGCCCGCTGTCAAACCACGTCCGCCCGCCGCCGCCGCACCGCCGCCCGATCCCGGCCTCGATTCGCATTGGGACCGCCGCGTGAAGGGCGGGCGGATCGAACCTGACCTGACGCTCGACCTCCACGGCCATACGCTCGACACCGCCTACGATCGCATCATGACCGCGCTCGATCAGGCGCGCGCGATGCAGGCGCGGGTGGTGCTGGTGGTGGCAGGGCGCGAGCGGCCGGTCGACCCCGCCGACCGCATGGCGAAACGCGGCGCGATCCGCGCCAAGCTGCTCGACTGGCTCGCCGCGAGCCGCCACGCCGACGCGATCACCGCGGTGCGCCGCGCGCATATCCGCCACGGGGGCGAGGGCGCGCTCTACCTCATCCTCAAGCGCCGCTGAGCCTCGCTGCCCAAGCCTTCTCGAGCGCGGCGGCGGTGCCCGTGCCGAAGACATAACGGTCCGGACGCACCAGCACCGCCTCGGCCCCGTGGGATGCGAGCCATCGGGTGATGTCCGCGCCGAAGGGGCCGAGCCGCGCGGTGGCGGCATCGCGCCGGTCGATCAGCCAGAAACTCTCGCCAAGCGCATCGTCCAGCCGCGCGCCATCGATGTCGATGAACTGCGGGAAGTAGCTCCCCGCGCCCGGCGTCCCGGCAAGGATCGCGCCCGCGCCCACCGGCGGATAGGCGGGCGGCCCGCCGGGCAGCTTGCCCAGCATCCTCGCGAGGCCGAGCTTGGTGTCCCGCAGCCACGCGCCAAAGCGGCTGGTGGTGCACACCATGCGCCCCATCATTACCGCCATGTCTATCGTGGCGCGCAGGTTGGGGGCGCGTTCAGGCTGGTAGGTGTCGAGCAGCGCCGCGTCCGCCTCGCCCTTCGTCACGGCCGCAAGCTTCCACGCGAGGTTCGCCGCATCGCGCAGGCCCGAACACATGCCCTGTCCCGCAAAGGGCGGGGTCTGGTGCGCGGCGTCTCCCGCCAGCATAACCCGGCCCCGCCGCCAGCTTTGGGCAATCCGGGCGCGAAACGTGTAGACGGCGGTGCGCTCGATCCGCACCGCGCCCGCCACGTTCCACGGGGCGAGCAGGCGCTCGACGCTGGAGGGGGTGCTGACCGCCTCGGGGGTCTCGCCGGGCAGGATCATGAATTCCCAGCGGTGCCGCCCTTCGCCCATCAGCACACAGGTGGTGGGGCGGGCAGGGTCGCAGATCTGCAGGTTGGCGGTGGGAAGGCGCGACGGGTCATCGACCAGCACGTCGACCACCAGCCACGGCTCCTCGAAGCCCAAGTCCTCGAAGGTGATCCCGCAGGCCTTCCTCACCGGGCTGCGCGCGCCGTCTGCGCCGACCAGGAAACGCGATCGGAGGGTGCGCTCGCCTTGCGGCGTCGCGAAGATGGCGGTGACGCCCTCGGCATCCTCGGTGAAGCCGATCATCTCCCACCCGCTGCGCAAGGCATCGGGCGCGCGTTCGGCCAGCGCGCGGCGCAGCGCCGCCTCGACCGAGGGCTGGTGGATCATGTTGGCGACCGGCCAGCCGCCCGGGCCGATCCCGGCCGCGCCGCTGAACGCCATCAGCACATTGCCGCGCGCGTTGCGGAACTCGTAGGAATCGGCGCTGCGGCTGGTCGCCATCACCGCTTCGGCCGCGCCCGCCTCCTGCAGGATGCGCATGCCCTCGTGATCGATATGCGCGGCGCGGGGGAGGGGGAAGATCGCCGGCTCCTTCTCGGCGACGATCACGCCGACGCCGCGCCGCGCCAGCAGGCTGGCGAGCGTCACCCCGGTGGGCCCGCCGCCGATGACGAGCACGTCGCAGTCGAAGCCCCCCGACATCGCGGGTCAGCCCTCGGCGACCATCGTGCCCTCGATGTGGCCGATGCCGTCGATCTCGGTCCGCACCACATCGCCCGCCTTCAGGAATTGCCGCGGGTCCATCGCCGCGCCGATCCCGCCGGGCGTGCCGGTGAAGAGGCAGTCGCCCGGCTCCAGCGTCATACCGACCGAGAGGTGCTCGACCTGCGCCCACACATTGTAGACGAGGTGCCGCGTGTTCGAGTTCTGCCGCTGCTCGCCATTGACGTAGCAGCGGATGCCGAGGTCGTGCGGATCGCCGATCTCGTCGGCGGTGACGATCCACGGGCCCATCGGCGCGTGGGTGTCGAAGCTCTTGCCCAATGCCCATTGCGGCACGGCGTGCTGCCACATGCGCTCGGTCACGTCGTTGCCGACGGTGTAGCCGAAGATCGCGGCCGGCGCGTCGGCGGCGGCGATGTGCTTGCCGCCGTTGCCGATGACGGCGACCAGCTCCGCCTCGTAATCGGGGGTCATGGTGCCGCGCGCGATAAGGATCGGATCATAGGGCCCGTTGACCGAGGTCTGCGCCTTGGTGAACCACACCTGCCGTTCGGGCGTACCAAGGCCGCTTTCGGCGATGTGGTCGGCATAGTTGAGCCCAATGGCGAAGATCTTGCCCGGGCGCGGGACGGGAGCCTCCAGCTTGACCTCTGCGAGGGGAATGCCCTCGCCCGTCGCCGCCTTGGCTTCGAGGCCGGGCCTCAGCGCCTCCCAGTCGCGGATCAGGTCGATCATCGTGCCGGGCACGCCGGTCTCGACGACGGTGTCGCCAGTGACGATGCCGGTGCGGGTCTTGCCGGCGTGGGTGAAGGTGCAGAGTTTCATCGGTCAGGCTTCCTTGGGAGTGCGGGAGAACAGGCGCTTGATGCGCAGCTGCATGGCAGTGACAAAGGCGACGAGGCCCGGGGGCGGAGCCATTTTCCCCGCAAACATCGGGTGCGGCGCGCCCCACTGGACGGCGAGCAACGCTTGCATCGTCTGCTTTGCGGGCGGATCGGCCGCGGTGAACAGGTCGCCGTCGGTCCAGTGTTCGAGCTCGTTGCCGAAGGGGTCTATCCAGTAGTCGAAGATCTGGCTGCCCATGATGTGGCGGCCCACGCCCCAGGCGGCCTGCCGCTGGCGGGCCTTCAGGTATTCGTGGCCGCACATCAGATCGTCGAGGCTCTCGACCTCGAAGGCGGCGTGGAGCAACCCGAGCTTGCCGGGCAGCTGGGCGAGGAAGATGGTGTGGTGATCGGACGGCAAATCCCCCCGGTCGCAGCGCATGAAGGCGCCGAGTGGCACATCGGGTGCGGCCTCGATCTCGTCGGAGGTGAGGAAGCCGAAGCGCTCCTTCCACCAGCGCTCGGAGGCACGGAAGTCGCTCACCTTGAGCACCGCGTGGCCGATGCGGCGGACATGGGCGGGGGCGGGCTGCAAGCGGATCGTAGCGCGCTGGCGAGGCTTGTCGGCGGCGGAGTTGAACTGCGGCGCAGCGCAGGGGGCCGGCGCCTCGCACTGCTGGCCCGCGACCACTTCCACAAGGTAGCCGTCGGGATCCTTGAGGCGCACCACCACACCGCCGCCGGGTTCACCCAGCGGTTCGACCGCCAAGCCTTCGTGCGCGGCGAGGGCTTCAAGATCGGCGACGCTCGCGGCCCTGAGGCCGACTGCGAGGAACTTCGCCTCGCCCGGCTCGGTGACATGGACGAAGGGCCGCCCGTCGCAGCCCTTGCCATAGAGGCGGCCGCCGTCTTCGAAGCAGGTGAGGCCGAAATCCTCGAGGAAGCCGCGCATCAGCGCCAGATCGGGCGCGGCGAAGCGGACATGCGCGATGTCCTCCACTTTGACGATGGCCATGATCCCCTCCGGCGTGCCGACGTAGCCGGCGCGATTCGTTTCTGACTGTTTGGTCAAATAGCTTGAACTTGACCAAACAGTCAAGTATGGAGCAGGCATGGCCACCCAAGCCCTTTCCCCCCGCATCCAGCGCACCCGCGCCGCGCTGATCGCCGCCGGGCTCGATCTGCTCGCCGCGCGCCCGATCGATGCCATCGCGATCGACGAGGTCGTCGTCGCCGCCGGCGTCGCCAAGGGGAGCTTCTTCAACCACTTCGCCGACAAGCACGCCTTCGCCGCGGCGGTCGCGGCCGAAGTGCGCGCCGAGGTCGAGGCGGAGGTGGCCGCGGCCAATGCAGCCCGCACCGACCCGGTCGCACGGATCGCGGGCGGCATGGCGGTCGCCGCCGCCTACGCGCTGCGCGAGCCGCGCCGCGCGCGGGTGCTGCTGCGCGACCAAAGCGTGGCCGCCGCCGCCGACCACCCGCTCAACCGCGGCCTGCGCGCCGATATCGACGCCGCCCTCGCCGCAGGGCTCCTGCGCTTCGAGGCCGCGACAAGCGGCATCGCCTACTGGCTGGGCCTGTGCCAGGTGGTGATGATCCTCATGACCGACGCACGCCCCTCCCCGGCCGAGGGGCAGGCCCGGCTCGGCGAGATGCTGGCGATGGGGCTGGCCGGGCTCGGCGTTGCCGACGCCCACGCCGCCGCAGTGATCGAGCAGGTGCTGGCGGGCTGGCGGGTCTAACGCCCGGCGAAGCCTTCAATCGCGCCCCCCCGGCGATCAGCACCCGCGCGCTGCCATCTGGCGCCTCGCGCGAAACGGCGAGGGGGCCCGAGTGCTGCCCCGCGGCCTCGGCCTGATAGGTGCCGAAAGCGAGGCCCTCGAACAGCACGAAGCCGTTGAAATCACTCGTCGCGCGCGCCGCTTCGTGGCCCGTCGCATCGCGCAGCACCACTGCCACGCCCGAGCGCGGGGTGCGCTCGTCGCCGACCACGAGCAGCACCAGCACCTCGATGCCGACCGTGGGACGCAGGGCGATGGGGACGTGGCGGACCTCGCCCGGGCGCAGCGCCAGGCTGTCGCCGCTGCGGGCAGGACGCAGGGGGAAATCGGTGAGCGAGGACATCTGCGTCTCGATCGTGGTCGCGGGACCGGGCGCGATGCCGCCGATGAGGACGCGCCCGTCCGCGCCTGTCGCCTCGCGCCGCAGCGCCGCGCCGACGATGAAGCGCCCGCCCGCGACCGCGTCTTCGCCCGCGCCGCGCACCCCGTCGCCGTCGTCATCGACGAACATCTCGGCCATGATCGCGCCCGAGCGGGCGATGCCGGCGGGCGCGAGAGCGGACATGGCGGGCGGCCCAGCGGGTCACAGAAGCTGGGGTCAGAGGACTGCGACGAGGCTGGCGAGGCGCTTGCCCGCATTCGCCGGATCGGCGAAGTCGGTCGAGGTGTAGTCGATCCGCACCTTCTTGCCTGCGAGCTGCGCGCGCACTTCGGGCGGGAGGGGGACGATCACGTCGCGCGCGGTGTTGGGGACATAGATCGCCACCCCGCGCACCACCAGCTGATTGGGCGCCGTGTCGGCGATGGCAGCGCTGTCCATGGTGACGCTCGCCTCGAGCGTGCCGACGCGCAAGACCACCGGGATGGTGATCGAGCGGATCGCGGCGAGTTCGATCGAGAGGCTGTTGTCGGCCAGGCCTTCGCCAGCAACCGTGGCGGCGCCCGCGCTGACCGGAGCGGACATCAGGCGGTTCTCGATCGCGATGCGGAAGGCTGCGGTCTCTGCGGACTTGTTGACGAGCACGAGTTCAGCGGAGCACGCCTCGGGGGTCAGCACCACGCGGGTGGGGGCGACCAGCAGCTCGGCGGCGGCAGGCACAGGGGCCGCAAGCGCCGCGGCGAGCGCGGCGGCGAAGGGGAAAAGGAACATGGGGAGACCTCACATTGGCAAGGGTGGGCTTGGATGTGGCGGCAATCCCGCTCTCAAGTAGCGAAGCGGTAGGGCGGCAAACCCGCCCTCAAGTAGCGTAAGCGGTAGGGCAACAGGGACTCAGGTTCCGGGAGCCGCGCGGGGGGTTGCGCGGCTCCCTTCACCCCCTGCCACGGAGGGCTTACTGGTATTCCACCGCGACGGTGAAGCTACCGGTGTACTTGCCCGCTTCCTGACGGACGCCGACATCGAGCGTGCCGCCGGCGGTGAAGCTGTCTTCACCCTTCAGGAGCTGGCCCTTCGCCTTCGAGCCGGTGAAGTCCGACACGAGCATGGCGGTGCCCTTCTCGTTGACGATCTTGATCTCCTTGGGGAGCGAGATGGTGTAAAAGGCGTCGACTTCGCCCGTCACCGCGAAAGCGGCGGCGGTGTGGTCGGCGGTGAGACAGGTCAGCGCCGGACCGCACTTGCGGCTGCCATGGGCCAGCACGACGACCTTGTCGGCGACGGTGGTCGAGGGAGCGATGGTTCCGAAGTAGAGATCGGTCACATTGCTGATTTCGAGCGGAGCGATGATCTTCGCACCGGCGCCGGCGTCAGCCGACTGGGCCTGGGCCGAAGTGGCGGCGGCGAGGGAAGCGAACACGGTCACCCGGTGCTGTTCGCAGCCGGCCAGTGGCGCGGCGATACGCAGGGGCGCAAGGCCGATGGCAGCGCGGTCGAACAGGAAGTCGCGCTGTCGCTGACGCCCGAGGGCGGGATCCTGTGCGTCACCCGCGATGTCGAGGACCGGCGCGCGATGGAGCGCGAAAAGGGCCGGTTGCGCGAACAGCTGATGCTGGCCCAGCGGCAGGCAGTGGTCGGCGTCGAGGCGGGCCCCTGCGTCGATCCGTGCGACGCTGTCGCCATAATCCGCGAGGACCCTGCGGTGTGGGACCTGGTGATCACCGATTACGACATGCCCGGCATGAACGGCGCTGCGCTCGCGAAGGCGCTGCGCAAGATCCGGCCCGATCTGCCCATCCTGCTGTTGACCGCGCTGCCGCGCTTCCACCAGCTCCACAAGGGCCCGGGTGACATCTTCGACGGCGTGCTGGGCAAGCCGACCACTGCCGCACGGCTAGCGGGAGCGGCGACCGCAGCCATCGCCGCCGCGCAGGAAAGGACCTCCTCATGCGCATCCTGATTGCCGACGATCACGAATTGCTGCGCGACGTGCTGCGCTCCTACGTCGAGACCAAGGGGAGCTTTGCGGTCGACACGGGCGCCGATCTGCCGCAGGCGCTGGCCGCCATGGCCGAGGCCGCACCGCTCTATGACCTCGTGGTGCTCGATTACGGGATGCCAAGCATGGCGGGCTATGCCGGGCTCGACAAGGCGCTGGCGGCGAGCTTTGGCCGGCTGGTCGCCCTGATGAGTGGGCTGGCCCGCCGGGCGTAGCCGAGCGCGTGCCGGACTCGGGCGCGGCCGGATACCTCCCCAAGACCCTGCCCGCGCGCTCGCTGGTCAATACGATCCGCTTCATGGCTGCGGGCGAGACCTACATGCCGATCGACCTCCACCGCCCCTCGCAGACCCCGCAGACTGAGACCGGCAGGCTTTCCCCGCGCGACCGGCGCTGTGCTGAGCCGGGACGAACTGGTCAGTCGCGGCACTTGAGCCGGATCACCTCCCACGCGAGGCGCGAGGGATTGCCGCCTTCGCGCTGCACCTCGCTGTCGATGCAGCGCTCGCGGAACGAGCGCGTATCTGCCGCGCTGCCGCGCACCTGCCGGTCGAGGTCGATCACGTCCTGAAGTTCCTGCCGGGTGAGGTCGCCCACCGCGCGGCGCCCGTCACGCAGCGCGGCGAGATTGTCGCGGGCGCGGGCGAAGCGGTCGAAGCCGGCCTGCGGCAGCATATCGGGCGTCGCTTGCGGGGCGGGCGGCGCTGGGGCGGTGCGCGCGGTGACCTGCTGGGCGTTTGCCGGAACGGCCAAGGCCAGCGTCGCCACCGCCAGCAGCGCGCCGCGCATCACCATTCCCCCCGCGCCATCGCCGCCTGCCGTGCCGCCTCGCGCGCACTGTCCATCGGCGGGGGCGAGAGCTCGGCCATCGAGGGTAGCGGGCCGCGCTGTTCGTAGGTGGCGATAATCGTGCCATTGCCTCCGGCGCGCTGCTCCACCAGCGCGAGCAGCCCCGGCTCGGTCCCTTCGCCGAACAGGCGCTTTCCCTTCCCCAGCACCGCCGGATAGATCATCAGCGTCAGTCGGTCGATCAGCCCGGCGGCGAGCAGCGGCGGGTAGAGCGTGCTCGATCCCTGGATGACGAGGTCGGGCCCCTCGGTCTGCTTCAACGCGGCGATGTCGTCGATGCTGCGCAGGTGGTGGCTGTTCGCCCAGTCGAGAAGCGGCGTGCCGCGCGAGAGCACATACTTCCGGCAGGCGGTGAAGGCCTTGGCCATCGGCCCGTTGCCTTCCGCTTCGGGGTCGACATAGGGCCAGTAGCCCGCGAAGATGTCATAGGTACGCCGCCCGAGCAGCAGGTCGTAGTCGCGGCCGAACAGGCGGTCGACCTCCTCGCCCACGTCAGGGTCCCACAGTCCGAAGACCCAGCCGCCCGCGGTGAAGCCGCCGGTGGTGTCTTCCTCTATCCCGCCCGGGCCCTGGATCACCCCGTCGAGCGAGACGAAGGCGGCGGCATGGATCTTGCGCATCAATTCTCTCCCCGCCGGGCCGCGTCGATCGCGGCGACATCGATCTTGTGCATGTGCATCATGGCGCCGAAGGCCCGCGCGGCTTCCTCGCCGCCTGCCGCGAGCGCTTCGGTGAGAGTGCGCGGGGTGATCTGCCAATTGAGGCCCCAGCGGTCCTTGCACCATCCGCAGGCGCTTTCCTGCCCGCCATTGCCGACGATCGCGTCCCAGTAGCGGTCGGTCTCTTCCTGGTCTTCAGTCATCACCTGGAAGCTGAAGGCCTCTGTGTGCGGGAAGATCGGGCCGCCGTTGAGGCCGAGGCAGGGGATGCCGAGCACGGTGAACTGCACGGTCAGCACATCCCCCGCCTTGCCTCCCGGGAAATCGGCGGGCGCGCGGTGGACGGCATCGACGCTGCTGTCGGGGAAGGTTTCGGCATAGAAGCGCGCGGCTTCCTCTGCCGTGCCGTCATACCACAGGCAGATGGTGTTCTTGTGCATGGGAATATCCTTCATGTCCGGCGCGGGCCGACGAGGCCGAACGATGCGCCCTGCGGATCGAGGGCGCTGACAGAGAAGTCGCCTCCGGGGATCTCGACCGGATCGTGCAGCACCGTGCCGCCGCCCGCGCGTACGGCGGCTGCGCCCGCATCGATGTCGGGGACGACGAAGTAGTACGTCCAGCCGGGCGTCATCCCGGTATCGCCGACCGGCATGACGGCGCCGATCATCGCGTCGCCGTGATGGACGAAGCGGTAGCTGCCGTGCTCGCCCATCGGCAACTCGCCTTCCTGCCGCCAGCCGAGCAGCCCGGTGTAGAAGGCGAGTGCGCGGTCGGGGTCCTTCGCGGCGAGCTCGTTCCAGGCGCAATGCCCGGGCGGGGGCGGGAAGCTCGGCGCGGCGACCGGCGGATCGCTGTCGTAGCCCATCATGTAGAAAGGCGCGCCTTCCGGGTCGGCGGCGAGCGCGAAGGCGCCCATGCCGGGGATCGACAGCCCCTCCATCAGCATCCGCCCGCCGCGCGCCTTCACGGCCGCGCCCGCTTCCGCGAGGTCATCCACCGCGGCATAGGCCGCCCACACCGGCCGGGCGCCGCCCTGCTGCATGCTTTGGTCGAGCCCGAGGACACCGCCGATCGGCACATCGCCCGCGAGGATCACGTCATACCGGCGCCCGCCGACCTCGCCGGGATCGAAACGCCAGCCGAACACTTCGGCGTAGAAGACCTGCGCCGCCGCCGGGTCATCCGTCATCAGCTCGTGCCACGTCAGCTGTCCGTGGCGCACCTTGCCAGCACCCACGGGACTTACGCCTTCATGTCCACGACCGGCACGTAGCCGCCGAAGATCATGCGCTTGCCGTCGAAGGGCATGGGGTTCTTCGCCTGATCCATGCGCGGATCGCTGAAATCCTCGCTCATCATCTTGGCGAAGCAGGCGTCGCGGGTCTCTTTGTCGGGCCATTCGATCCAGCTGAAGATAACGCTCTCGCCCGCCTCGGCATCGACCGCGCGGCGGAAATCGGTCTGCTTGCCGTCCGGAACATCATCGCCCCAGCATTCCACGACCCGCAGCGCGCCCATTTCCAAGAACATGGCGTCCGCGGTCGTGGCATGATCGATAAAGGCCTGGCGGTTTTCCGCCGGCACGGGAATCACGAAACCGTCGATATACATGCTGTTTGCCTCCTCTGCGGGCCGCCATGGCGACTCGCTCCCTTGCGTCTTGTCGAGCCGGGGGTTACTTTCGTCAACAATGAAGTCACCAAAAGTAACAAAAAACGCGACGAGTCGAGATCCGGCGGCTGCAACCGGGCACGGGCGCTGGTATAACGACGCCTGCGGCACCGCCTTCGGGCTCGAGGTGATCGGGGAGCGCTGGGCGCTGCTCGTCGTGCGCGAGCTGATGCTGGGGGCGCGGCGGTTTTCGGACCTGCGCACCGCGCTGCCCGGTCTTTCGGCCAAGGTGCTGACCGAGCGGCTGACCGCGCTCGAGGCTTCCGGCGTGCTGGTGCGCCGCATGCTGCCGCCGCCGGGCAAGGCGCAGGTCTACGAGCTCACCGCCTGGGGTCTCGCCGCCGAGCCGCTGATCCAGGAGCTCGGCCGCTGGGCGGCGCAGTCCACCGCACACGATCCGCGCCTGCCGCTCTCGGCGGTCTCGCTGATGCTGTCCTTTCGCACCATGCTCGACCGTGAGGCCTGTGCCGCATTCACCGGCCGCATCGGCTTCGTGATCGGAGAGGAGAGTTTCGTGGCCGAGCCGCAGGGCCGCGAGCTGCCGATCCGGCGCGCAGAGGTGGATAGTGCCGATGCGGTGTTCCGCGCGCCCTCGGCCGATATCATCGCTGCCGGGGTCTATGCAGGCGTTCCATGGGGGGAGCTGGAGGCAAGCGGGGCTCTCACGATCACCGGCGACCGCGCCTGCGCGCTCGCCTTTGCGGCCTTGTTTGCCCTGCCGCCGCCGCTCGCCTGACGCGCCACGCTCCGCCATCGCCAGCTCCCGCTGCGGAGTTTGGTCGAGCAGCTGTTGCATCCTCTACAACATAGGTGAGGGCGCATTCCCCCGAGCCTGTCAGGCAGTCTCCTGTCGAAGCCAAGCGGCATCCGGTCAGCCAAAGCCCGGGCGCGCGCAACGCCTCTCTCGGCAAGGAGACAAACATGAACCTTATCCTCATCATCATCATCGGAGGCATCCTCGGCTGGCTCGCCAGCATGGTCATGCGCACCGACGCCCAGCAGGGCATTTTCCTCAACATCGTGGTCGGTGTGGTCGGCGCATTGCTCGCCGGCTTCCTCATCAATCCGCTGATCGGCGGCGGGACGATCACGCAGGGCGACTTCTCGATCAGCGCGCTGGTCGTGTCGTTCCTCGGCGCGGTGGTGCTGCTCGCCATCATCAATCTCTTCCGCCGTGGATCGGTGCGTTAAATTCAAGGAGCATCACGCATGAAGACAATTACCACTTTCGCCGCCGTCGCCGCTCTGGCCGGCATCGGCCTTGCGGGCTGCGACAGCCCGGCTGAGCAACAGGCCGAAGAAACCGCCGACGCGGTCGAAGCGGCGGGCGAAGCCACTGCCGATGCGATGGAAGAGCGCGCCGACCAGCTCGACACGACCACCGATGGCGTCGATTCCGCCGCCGAGCAGAACCTCGAAAACAAGGCCGACGCGGTGCGCGACAACGCCGATGCCAAGGCGGAGCAGATCGAGGAACAGGCGGAAAAGCCGCAGCAATAGGCTTATCCCATGAACGGGCGGCACGGGGTTCGAGGCACACCCCCCGCGCTTCCTTCATGCGGGCCCGCTTCCCATCGGGGAGCGGGCCCGTAACTTTTGTGCAATCCGCAGGCGCTCAGGCCTCGGGCAGCATCTCGCCGCTGGCGATGATCTCGCGCATTGCCGCCCGCCCGCGGTTGATCCGGCTCTTGACCGTGCCGAGCTTGCAATCGGCGGCCTCGGCGGCCTCCTCGTAACTCAACCCCGCGCCGGCAATGAGCATCAGCATCTCGCGCTGGCCTTGCGGCAATCGCTGCAGCGCGCCTTCGAGATCGGCGACATGGATGCGTTCTTCCTGGTCCGGGGCCTGAACAAGGATCCGCTCGGCCGCCTCGGGCTCCCAGGCCACCAGCCGGCTCTGCTTCCTCACCGCGTTGTAGAATTGGTTGCGCAGGATCGTGAACAGCCACGGACGGAACTTGCTGCCCGGCAGGAAGGTATGACGTGACGACCAGGCGCGAACCATCGTTTCCTGCACCAGATCGTCGGCCATCGCCATGTCGCGCTGGCGGCACAGCGACCGCGCGAAGCGGCGCAGCGCGGGAAGCGATGCGGTCATTTCGGTGGTGAAGCAGGGCGGCGGCTGATCGGAGACGGTTGTGTAGGCTGGCTCGTGCATGGCACCTCGTCCTTGTGTCCCTCCCCCGCACCCTTGTCGGCGACCTCGGCGGCAGGTTCCCTAAACTCGGCAAGGATTTGTGCGGGGCGGGGGCGGCGCCGCGGCGCTAAACCGGGTCACTGGCCTATGTGAATTCGCATGCCCACGCCGATGCCTATCGTCCCGCATGACCCCGCCCCGATGGGCGCTCAAGCGAAGGATCGAGCGATGCGATTAGGATTCATGGTGGCCGCAAGCCTGCTGGCCCTTTCAGCCTGCAACGGTCGCGAGGCCGCGGACGGAGCGGACGCGGCCGCCACCGGCGACGCGATGGCAGGCAGCACTGCCGATGCCGACGGCGCTTTCGCCGAAGCGCCGCCCAACGCGCAAGGCTTCGCCAGCACGGTCGCGATGTCGGACATGTACGAACTTGCCGCCGCGCGCCTCGCTCTGAAGCGCGGCGAGGGCACGCCGATCCGTGAATTCGCGCAGATGATGATCACCGATCACACCGCCTCGTCCAAGGCGCTCAAGGACGCGATCGCCGCCTCGGGCCAGACGCTGGCGCTCCCCGACAAGCTGGACGCCGAGCACCAGGCGCAGGTCGATATTCTGAACAGCCTCAACGGCCCCGATTTCGACCGCGAATACATCAGCCAGCAGACCGCTGCGCACCGCAAGGCGCTCGGCCTGCTCAAGGCCTATGGCGGCAGCGGCGACACCGCCGAGCTGCGCCAGTTCGCCCAGAGCACGATTCCGACGATCCAGAAGCATGCCGACTGGCTCGACGACAACTCCCCCGTCCCCGGCGCGACGGGCGGAACGCCGGGCATGACGATGGACGCCACGCCCGCGCCATAGGCCGTCGGGGCTGCCCTGTTCTTTTGAAACCCCCGCATGGGCCTTGTGCCCATGCGGGGTTTTCCATGCTGCTCAGCGCTTGACCTCGATTGTTTCCGGCATGAGGGCGTAATCCACCGCCGACGGCGCCCCGGCCAGCGCCGCGAGGAAGGTCCCGGACCACCAGTGGACATCTTGCCCGGTGATGGTCGCCAGCAGCGCCCGATGCCGCTCCTGCCGCTCGGCCAGCGGCATCGCCAGTGCCTGAGCGATCCCTTCGGCGATGTCCTCTTCGCTGTGCGGATCGACCAGCACCGCCTCGGCGAGCTGGGTGGCCGCGCCGGCGAAGTGCGAGAGCACCAGCACACCCGGATCGGCCGGGTCCTGCGCGGCGACGTATTCCTTCGCGACGAGGTTGATCCCGTCATGCAAGGGGGTGACGAGACCCACCTTCGCGGCGCGGTAGATGCCGAACAGCTCGTCGCGCGAATAGCTCTGGGTGATGGGGTGGACGCCCCCCGACGGCATCGATGTGCCATAGTGGAGGTGTT
>NZ_LSKQ01000148.1 GCF_001557115.1 Erythrobacter sp. CCH5-A1 | reverse complement strand
GCCAATTACTTCAAATCTTGTGGATATGAACCAGAGTGATCGGAAAACGCTCTAACCTCACCGAAATCGCCGCAGTGCTCGAGGTCAGCGTGCCGCGCGTCCACCAGCTGCGCGCCAAGGCGCTGAAGGATTTGCGGTCGCTGCTGGAGGGGTAGCGCTGCACCCGATCCCTCCCCATTCCGTTGGAACGGGGAGGGACAATTTCGCCCCTACAGCTCGATCCCCCACGCCTTGTAGGTCGCGGCCATCGAGGGGCGCATCTTCAGCGCCAGCGCGATGTCCTCCTTGCCGCCCTTGTCGCCCATCTTGACCCGGATCACGCCGCGCATCAGGCGCGAGCCGGTCAGGTAGGGTTCGGCCAGCAGCGCCGCTTCGATATCGGCGAGCGCGGCGGGAAGGTTGCCCATCCGGAAGTGCGCCATCGCCCGGCTGTCGAGCGCATCGGCGGAATTTTCGCTCTTCTCGACCGCCTGGGTGCAGATCGCGAGGCGGGCCTCGTCCATCTTCGACCAGATCCCCGCCTCCCAGCACAGCGCATTGAGCAGGGCGCCATCGGTGGGCCGCTCGGCGACCATGTCCTCGAGCAGCGCGATCCCCTCGTCGGCCTGACCCGCCCAGCCCAATGCGATTGCGCGCATGGTGACCTGCGCCGGGCGCTCCTTGGTGATCGCCTCGTAATCGTCGGCCAGCGCAAGCCCCGCCTCGGCCTTCCCGGTCAGGGCCAGCAGCACGATCTGGTCGCCATAGGTCGACCCGTCGGGCTCGAGCGCCTCAGCCTCGACGAAGTCCGCCAGCGCCCCTTCGAGATCGCCGAGGTCGTGGCGCAGACCGCCGCGGGCGATCACCAGATCGCGCGAGCTCTCGATCGCCATCGCCGCCTCGACATCCTTGAGCGCCGCGGCGTGATCGTAGATGCCCATGTGGTAGTTCGCGCGGTTGATCAGCGGATCGGGCTCGTCGGGCTTGGCGTCGGCGATGGCGCGGGCAAACAGCGCCTCGAGCGCGGCGAGGCGAGCGCGGTCCTTGCCGAAATACTCCCAAAGCTCGCGGACCCCTGCGGCCGAGCGCAGCACCGGCAGCTGGCGGTCGAAGCGGGTGAGCTCGCGGCGCGCGGGCGCGATACGATCGGCGGCGAGTTCCTCGTCGCGGGTGCGGATCGACTGGTCGAGCAGGAAGCGCGGACCGGCAAGCTGCGCCTTCGCGGCCAGTTCCACCCCGCCGATGGTTGCGGCGACAGGTTCCTTCGTGCCCTCCAGCGCGGTGGTCAGCTCCTCGGGCAGCAGCACCTCAGCGCTGCTGGTGAGGTAGAGCGGGCCGTTCAGCGACAACGGAATGGCGCGCCAGGCGCTGCGCGCGCGGTCGGCATCGATGTTGACTGCGCGTGCGGCCTGCGCGGGCGCCTCGAAGCGGTAGTCCTTGCCGTCACGCTCCCATGCGCTGCCGATGATCCCGCGCGCCTTGAGCACGGCAAGCCCGGTATCGGCGTCATAGGTGAGGGTATGTTCGACCAGCTGGTTCTCGCCGATTACGTTCTCGACCGCCTCGATCACCGCGTCCTTCTTCATCTCGGCATTGGCTTGATCGGCGGTCGTGCGCCATTGCGCGCCCATCGAGCTGCGGTATGTGACGGTGAGATCGTAAATGGCCGGCACACGCACCCCGGCACGGTGATCGAGCGTGAGGCGCACTTCGCGGTCGGGGGTCGCCTGCACGCGCGTATCCAGCGGGATCAGCCCCGCGCCTTCCTCGCGGAGGGGCAGGGCGTGGAAGAAGCGCGGCACCTCGTCGATGGTGTCGATCCGGACGCCCGAGGTGGTGCCGTCGAGCCAGTAATTGGTGCCGCCGATCTCGGCCCGCACGATCACGTGGTTGAAATTGCCCGGCAGCGGGGCGAGCTGCGGCAGCATGTCGCCGCCGTTGGTGCGCACAAGCACAGGCTCGGCGGTGATCCCCAGCTCGCGCAGCATGGCGAGCAGCAGCAGCGACTTGGCCTTGCAATCGCCGAAGCGCTTGTCCCAGGTGTCCTCGGGCGATTGCGGGATGTAGTTGCCCCCGTCCATGCCCTTCATCAGGTAGCTGACATCGTCCTGCACCAGCCGCAGCGCCGCCGCCGCGCGGGTCAGCGGATCGCTGCTCGCAGCGGCAATCGCGGCGATCCGCCCTGCCAGGTCGCTCCCCGGCTTGATCGCGCCGGTGGTGCGGTAATGCTGCGCGTGGTTGCGCGAGACCGCCGCCCAGTCGGCATAGGTCGACACCTGCAACAGCTCGCCGATCTTGAAGCGCGCGGGCGCATCATCGGGCACGGGATCGGCTTCGGCCACCGGCATGTCGGCGGTCCACACCATGTACCCGCCCTTGGCGACCGGCTCGGCCACCGCTGCCTTGCCGAGCCGCAGGCGCGAGACCGGCATCGCCTCGGGCCACGAGACCTGCACCCGCCCCTTCTGGAGCGGGACCGGCTTGGCGATCAGCCCGGATTGCCACTGGACATTGTCGCCCATCGCCTGGTCCGACAGCGTGGTCGAATAGGTCAGGCGCAGCACATCGCCGAGCTTCGCGCCGGGCACCGCGAGGGTCGCGGTGAGCGAGCCGTCGACCAGCCGCTTTTCCAGCCCCCGCTCACGGCGCAGCACCTCGAACGCCGCCCCGCCCCCGATCACGTCGATCACCTCACTGCCGCGGATCAGCTCGACCCGGTGGATGATGAGATCGCCCTTGTCGGGCATCCACGAGGTGCTGATCGTGCCGAAGCGGGTCAGCGCCTCGGGCGAATCGAGCGCGATCGCGGTGTCGACGTAGCTCCACAGCCGCCCCGTCTCGATCCGCGCCTGCTGGTCGAGCAGCAGCAGGATATCGTTCGACCCTTCCTTCCTGGGCTCGATCGCCGCTGTCTCGATCCATGCCGGAGGGCGATCGTAAAGCACCGCCTCACCGGCCCAGACGGGCACGGCAGCGGATCCAGCGAGAAGGGCGGCGACCACGTAACGCATGAATACTCCCCTGTTTTGTATAGGGTAGACTAGCGGCGCTTGCGGATATTGCTAGATGTTCCGAAAAGCCGGAGCGTCGCCGGGGGGACGGCGGAACGCAAGGCACCCGGGGGCCATGCCATGCTGCGCGCGATCACCAACAATTTCGCAGCCCTGACGCTGGGCGGTGTGGCGCTCGCATGGTTTTATCCGCCCGCCTTCACCTGGATGACCGACGGGAGCATCCGCTTCGCCGGCCAGCCGCTGCTCAGCCTCGCGCTGGGCGTCATCATGCTGGCGATGGGCCTGACGCTGACCTTCGAGGATTATCGCGGGCTCCTGAACATGCCGCGCGCCTTCGTGGCCGGGGTGGCGCTGCAATATACGGTGATGCCGCTCTCGGGCTTTGCCGTGGCGCGGGTGCTGGGGCTGGAGCCAGGGCTGGCGGTGGGCCTCATTCTGGTGGCCTGCTGCCCGGGGGGCACGGCTTCGAACATCGTCACCTATATCGCGCGTGGACACGTGGCGCTGTCGGTGGCGATGACGATGGCCTCGACGCTGGCCGCGGTGGTGCTGACCCCGCTGCTGACGGGGTGGCTCGCGGGGGCCTATGTGGAAATCGACCGGCTGAACCTGCTGGTGAACATGGTGGGCGTGGTGCTGGTGCCGGTGGTGCTCGGCACCCTGCTCAACCGCCTGTTCCCGCGTGCGGCGGAGGCGGTGAATGGGGTGCTGCCGCTGGTCGCCATCGTGCTGGTGGTGCTGATCGTGGGCGGGATCGTCGGCGGTTCCAGGGCGCAGATCATGGAGCACGCGGGCGTGCTGCTGCTGGCGACTTTCCTGCTCCACGCGCTCGGGTTCGGGCTGGGCTATGTGCTGGCGCGCGTGCTGGGGCTGGGCGAGGTCGAGGCGCGCACGATCAGCATCGAGGTGGGGATGCAGAATTCGGGCCTCGGTTCGGGGCTGGCCAAAACACCCGCCTTCGCCGCGCAGTTCGCCAATGCGACGCAAGCCGCCCTCGCCCCGGTACCCGCCGCGATCTCGGCGGTGTGGCACGTGCTGATCGGGAGCCTGCTCGCGGGGTTCTGGCGGCGGCGGGGCTAGCAGTCTTGATCGAGCGGACGGATATCGATCACCCGTTCGACCAGATACTCGGCAGGCGACATTCCGAGGTGCCCGGATGGTCCGGGCTTGCGGCGTCCGATGAACCGGATTTGGTAACCCCTATTGAGCCGCAAGGGCGAATAGCCCGCTGCGCTCCTGTCGCACTTCTCGGGCGGCAAAGTGAGGCTGGCCGAGTCCAGATAGCCGCGTGTGTTGGGATTGAAGGGCGGCTCGGTTCCCTCGCTCGCTCCCTCTACGAAATAGGAAACTTCGAAGCCGACCCGATAAACCCCGCTGTATTCCCGCCGAGGTCCCACGAATTGCGACGACGAAAGGGCCACCACCCAGCCGATTGCCGCCGCGATGATGGCGAGCACCGCATAGGCGCGCGCGCCCTCACTCACCCGTACATCCCCCGCTTCGGCCCGAGATAGCCGAACAGGTAGGCCCCCACCTTGCGCATCTGGATCTCTTCCGATCCCTCGGTGATCCGGTAACGTCGGTGGTGGCGGTAGATGTGCTCGAAGGGCTTGTGGCGCGAATAGCCGATGCCGCCATGGACCTGCATCGCCCGGTCCGCCGCCTCGCAGACGAGGCGGTTCGCCCAGTAGTTGCACATGCTGACCTTGTCCGAGATGGTCTTCTCGATCGCCTCGTGGGGCATGTTGTCCATCTCCCACGCGGTCTTGAAGATCAGGAGGCGCAGCATCTCGGCCTGCGTCGCGAGCTCCACCAAGGGGAACTGGATCGCCTGATTGCGCGCCAATTCCTCGCCGAAGGGTTTGCGCTCCCGCGCATATTTGACGCTCTCATCGATGCAATAGAGCGCCGCGCCGCAGCTCGACGCCGCCTGCCGGATGCGATTCTGGTGAACAAAACTCTGGGCGAGCGCGAGGCCGCGGCCTTCCACGCCGAGGATCGCGCTGTCGGGCACCCAGACGTTGGTGACGCTGAGGCGCGGATGATCGGTGGGCATGTTGAAGGTCCACATCCACTCCTCGATTTCGAGGCCGGGGGTGGGGTTGGGGACGAGGAAGCAGGTGATCCCGCTCGCGTCCCCCGCCTTGCCCGAAGTGCGCGCGAACATCGCGCAGTGGGTGGCGACGTGCATCCCGGTGATCCACATTTTCTCGCCGTTGATCAGCCAGCCATCGACCCCGTCGCGCGTCTCGCGCACGGCGTGCGTCTCCATATGGGTCGCGTCCGAGCCGTGATGCGGTTCAGTCAGCCCGAAGGCGACCCGCCGCGTGCGCTCGAACCCGCCGAGGATGAATTCCTGCTTCTGTTCTTCGGTGCCCCACTGGTCGAACATGGCGACGAAGGGGAAATTGCCGACGATCGAGTGTTCGTTCTGGAGATCGTTGTGCAGCCCGAGGCCTTGGCGCGCGAAATGCTCGCGGATCACCGCCATCCAGAGGTTGCTGCCATCCTTCCCGCCATAGCGCTTGGGGGCGGAGAAGCGCCAATGGCCGGCCTTGTCGGCGCGGCGGGTGGCCTCTTTCAGGAGTTCCTCCCACTCGTGCCGCGGCAAGCCGCCTGCCTCGAAGTCCGTGCGCGCATATTCGCGGCGGTGGTCGAAGAAGCGGATGTTGTCGTCCTGCTGCTCGAGCGGCTTGATCTCGGCGGCGATGAAGGCGTCGAGTTCGTCGAGATAAGCCTGCAGGTCGGCGGGAATGGCGAAGTCCATGTTATTCCTCTCCGGTCCATTTTTTGCGCGCATGGGCCAGCGCGGGGTATTTGGGAACGTCGGCGGTGAGTTTACGGAGCGCTCTCGCTCTGAGGTCAGCCAAGACCCCCGGCGAACGCAGCGATTTGTCGCCCGCGAGCAGTTCGTCGGAGAGCAGCCAATCGCTTTCCCACGGGAGCAATTCCGCTTGGCGTGCCATCATGCCGAGTGCGTTGCGAGCGACGGCCAGCTGAAAACGGTCGTGCCCGGCGAGCTTGTCCTTGAGGGTGTCCAGCCATTCAGCAACTGCGATCGCCATTTCCTCCATCATGGCCTCGCCCAAGAAGGGGACCGGATCGTGCTTGAAAACGACAGGCCGCCCCCGCTCCGCCTCCGGCGCATCCTTCTCCAGCAGCAGCAACAGGTCCAATTCCTGCTCGCTGGTCCGGCGCGAGATCACCACGCGCTCCAGCATCCGGTCCGCGCCCGAGCGCCATTGGGCGGCCATCTTGAGGCACCCGAGCGCCCACCACACGGTGCGGTAGATCGTCCAGAAGCGGAAGCGTGCGGGGTCGATGGTCACCCCCGCCTCGGCCTCGTAGGCGGCGATGTAGTCCTCTATCGAACCCAGCCCCAGCGCGGGGCGGTCGTAGCGGGCGAAGCGCCATACGGCCATGCAGCCGAAGGCGAGGTCCTCGTGGCGATCGCCGAAATGGGCGATTTCCCAGTCGAGCACCCCGGTCAAAGCGGAGCCCTCCACCAGCAGATTGCCCATCCGGTAATCGCCGTGATTGAGGACGGGCTCGACCTCAGGCGGGCAATTGTCCTCCAGCCACTTCAGCCCCAGCGCGATGATCGGGCGATCCCCGCCCGCGTCCATGAACTGCTGCTTGAGGTCAGCGATGGCGGCGCGGTAGTCCATCACCGGCACGCCCTCGGGCACATCGCCCTGCCGCAAGCGATGGATGCGCGCCAGATCGCGGGCGATGCCGCGCAACAGCCCATCCGGGTCTTCGCATTGCAAAATGACCTTGGGATCAGCCGTCCCCGGCAGCGCGCGCATGACGAAGCCCGAGCCGAGCCCGTCCGCTTCCTCCAGCACCGCGACCACCTCCGGCGCGGTGACGCCCTTGGCCCGCGCGGCCTCGATCAGCGCGGCTTCGGTCGCGTGCCCGTAAGGCCGCCCGTCCATGAAGGCGAGGCTCGGTGCGCGGCGAAGCACGTAGTCGGAGCCGCCCGCGGCAAAGCGCCAGCTCTCCATCACCGCGCCGCCGGTCAACCGCTGCGGCGCCAAAGACAAAGCGCCGAGGCCGACGCGGGCACACACCCGCGCCAGCCCGGCGCTCAGTTCTTCAGCCGATACCGCCATGGATCAGGCGGTGACGGCGTCCTTCTTGACGGTGATCACCTGCGCGTAGGTGAACTCCTTGAGGCCTTCCTTGCCATATTCGGCGCCGAAGCCCGACTGCTTGTGCCCGCCGAAGGGCGCAAACGGGGAGAGGTGGAGGTATTCGTTGACCCACACCGTGCCGGTTTCGAGCTGCTCGGCGATTGCGACGCCCTTCTCCGGATTGCCGGTCCACACCGCGCCCGCGAGACCGTATTCCGAATTGTTGGCTCGCTGGATCACCTCTTCCTCGCTCGAGAACTTCATCAGCGGCATGACCGGGCCGAACTGCTCCTCGGCGACGATCCGCGCATCCTCGGGCGGGTTGTCGAGGATGGTCAGCGGCACGAAGTAGCCGGTGCCCGAGGGGTCGACATTGCCGCCCAGCAGGAACTTGTAGCCATTCGCCTTGGCATCCTCGATCAGCTCGAGCACGCGCTCGTACTGCTTCTTGTTCTGGATCGGGCCGACCCCGGTGCCCTGCTGGCTGCCGTCACCGACCTTCACGGTCTTGGCATATTCGACGATCGCCGCCGAAAGCTCGTCATAGATGTCCTCGTGGATATAGACGCGCTTGGCCGCGACGCAGATCTGCCCGGCGTTGGAGAAGCTCGACCAGAACAGCTGCTCGGCGACCTTCTTGGGGTCCGCATCGGGGAGCACGATCGAAGCGTCGTTGCCGCCCAGCTCCAGCGTGATGCGCTTGAGGTCGGCACTCGCGCCTTCCATGATCTTCTTCCCCGTCGCGGTCGAGCCGGTGAAGGTGATCTTGTCGATATCGGGGTGGCTGGTCATCATCGGGCCGAGATCGTCCTCGCCGGTGATGATGTTGACCACGCCCGCGGGCACCTTGTCGGCGATCAGCTCGGCGATGCGCAGGGTGGTGAGCGGCGTGAAGGGCGAAGGCTTCAGCACGATGGTGCAGCCCGAAAGCATCGCGGGCGCGATCTTCTGGATCGCCATCATCACGGGGAAGTTCCACGGCACGATCCCGGCGACCACGCCCACCGGAACGCGGCGGGTGCGCGACAGGCGGGTGTCGCTGTCCTCGTTAATCTCGTCATCGAGGCTGAGGGTGGACTGCGCCGCGCTCATCCCGGCCGCGCCGTAGATCTCGCCGCGCGCCTGATCGTGGGGCTTACCCTGCTCGCTGGTCAGCAGGCGGTAGAGCTCCTCGGCATTGGCCTTGATCGCGCCCGAGATCGCCATGATCGCGGCGCGGCGCTCTTCGATGGGGGTGTTCTTCCAGGTCTTGAACGCGGCGCGCGCGGCGGCGACGGCGCGGTCGAGCTCGGCCTTGCCGCAGGCCGGGACCTGGCCGATCACCTGCTCGTTCGCAGGGTTCACGACATCGAGCCAGCGGTCGGTCGCGACCATCTCGCCGCCGATAAGGTTCTTGTACTGGGTGACCATGGGTGTGTCCTCTCTAACGAATGGGGGAGTCGTCTCTCTCCCGCTCAGGTTGGCGCGTTGCATCCGAAAACGCAATCGTCAGCTTCGACTGCAATGCTAACCCTGGCCGCGCGCGCGATCACCTGATGATTGCGCTACGCCCGCGCTCGCTTATGTGGGGCGTTCCGACCCGATGACGAGAGGACACATCATGACCGACCCCCGCCCCGATCTGGTGATCTACGGCAGCCCCGTCTCGCCCTTCGTGCGCAAGGTGGCGAGCCTGTGCCTGCTGAAAGGCGTCCCGCACGAGGTCGAGGCAGTCAATGTCTTCGCGCCCCCGCAATGGTTCACCGATATCTCGCCGATGAAGCGCATCCCGGTGCTGCGCGACCGCAGCGTGACCGAGCAGGGCACGCGCGGGACGATCCCCGATTCCTCGGCGATCTGTGCCTATATCGAGCGCAAGCACCCCGCGCCCGCGCTCTACCCGGCGGACCCGCTGGATTATGCCGAAGCGCTGTTCATCGAGGAATTCGCCGACACATCGCTTGCCGCCGCCGGAGGTCTGGGCATCTTCCGGCCGATCTTCTTTGCCGTCAGCAAGGGCGAGGAGCCGAGGCTCGACAAGGCGCGCGAGGCCTGGGCCAAACAGCTGCCGCCGCTGTTCGACGTGCTCGAGACGCGGCTTGCGGGCGCGCAGTTCTTTGCGGGCGATGCGCTGTCGATTGCCGACATCACGGTGACGCAGGTCATGCTCCAGATCGCGCTGGTGGCAGAGATGCCGCTGGGGGGCTGGCCGGCGCTCGAGCGCCACTTCGCGGCCATGTTCGCGCGGCCCGAAATCGCCGGGCCCTATGCCGCAGCCGACGCGATCATCCGCAAGGCCTTGCCCAGCCGCTTCGACCTGACCTAAGGCCCTCTACGTACAGAGAGGATGGCAGGCAGCATGGCCAGCGAATGGTGCATCGGGATCATCGGCGGATCGGGCCTCTACGCGATCGATGGGCTGGAAGACGCGCAGTGGATCGCGATCGAGACCCCGTGGGGCGATCCCTCGGACGAGATCCTGTGCGGGACCATCGGCGGGGTGAAGGTGCGCTTCCTCCCCCGCCACGGTCGCGGGCACCCGATATCCCCGAGCGAGCTTAATGCGCGCGCCAATATCGATGCGCTGAAGCGCGCCGGTTGCACCGATATCCTCGCGATCAGCGCGGTCGGATCTTTGCGCGAGGAGCTTGAGCCCGGGCGCTTTGCCGTGGTCGAGCAGTTCATCGACCGCACCGTCCACCGCCCCAGCACATTCTTCACCAGCGGCTTCGTCACCCATGTCTCGATGGCCGATCCGGTCTGCCCGCGCCTGTCGGACATGGCCGCGCAGGCGGTGGTGGCCGCCAAGGGCAAGGTCGCTGTGGGAGCCACCTATCTCGCCATGGAAGGCCCGCAATTCTCGACCCGCGCCGAAAGCCGGATGTACCGCCAGTGGGGCGCGGACGTGATCGGGATGACCGCCATGCCCGAAGCCAAGCTCGCCCGCGAGGCGGAGCTGCCCTATGCCCTCGTCGGCATGGTCACCGACTATGACTGCTGGCGTGATGGCGAGGCGGTCGATGTCGCCGAGGTGGTGCAGCAGATGCAGGCCAACGGCGCGCTCGCGCGGGCGATGGTGCGGAACTTCATCGCCGCCCTGCCCGAGGAGCGCGAGCCCTCGCCGATCGACACCGCTCTGGACGATGCCGTCATCACCGCGCCGGACGAACACGATCCGGCGCTGATGGCCAAACTGGACGCGGTGGCGGGGCGGTTGTTCGGGTAACTGCCCCCCCCCGCAGCCGTGCGTCACGCTAGATGACGCCGCCCGGAATATAGAGCAGGTGGCGGATAAACCGAGCCGTGTGGCCAATCACGTCTCCGCCAGCATAATGGGTGACCGCGACGACCTTGAACTGGCGGAGTTCAAACCGCACCCCAAGCCCGGTGTAGTCGGCAGTCAGCACATCGCCTTTGACTGTCCTGCGATTGGGGACACCCAGCCATCCATACATATCGCTTTCATGATGGCCCGGAGAAATGTGGAACATCGCAGGGCAGATACCGGACTTGCCGGGCACGATGGCACAGCGAACGCTGTCAATCTGCCCGTCCTTCGACAGGGTGACCGACATCATCGTTCCGCGGTCGGTAGGAAAATCAAGCCGCTTCACACCCGAGGAAAAACTGGTGACATCAGGGTTGGGCCCCAGCGCGTAGAGCGCCTCGTCCTGCGTCCCGCCCAGCAGCACACCACCGTAAGAGGTGGCATCGACATACCAGTTATACAGGCTGAACAACACGTAGACTCCGGCAAGCCCAGCCAACGCCTGCTTGAACCGCTGAGACTTGACTGCGTTAACCACAGTCGACTGCCACGTGGGCTTCGCTTTCTTGCCCCGCCGTCGCGTCCGCCGCAGACCCACGACCTCGGTCGTTGCTGGCTCTTGTTCTGACATCACGCGATGGTCACTCCGCTTCCCCATGATTACCGGCCCCTCTAGCAATTGTAGTGGGACAGGCAAGGGCGGGATAGTTGCACCTATGGGCGGTGGAAATTGACCTTTATGCACTATCGTCGTTAACCGCTTGTCTGGCAATGGCGGCGAGCAGGTCCAGCAGGTGTGGGACAACGGTTCTCGCGCGGGCGATGGCCCTGAACTTCATTGCCACACTGCCCCGGACGAACGCGGGTCCCGCGCCAATGGCCGAGCGCGACGCGTTCGCCGGACGATTTGAGGGGCGGGCGGAGCGGCTGCATTCGCTGGATCGCCGCCAAAATCTGCCATGTCCGGAATCGAGCCCCTGAACGATCGTCGCACAGGCCCACCCCCAGCCCCTCCCGCCAGCGGGAGGGGAGCGAGACCTTGGTTGCCGCGGGCGCGTTTAATCGCAGCGGGGTCGCATGGGGCAAAAATTCACCCGCTTCGCGACATACGCACGCGCCCGGTGCAATCCTGAAAGCGGCCGTTTGCCGCTATTGCAGCGTCACGATTTCCTCGCCGCCATCGTGCCGGCCGTAGAACTGCATCAGCTGGACCAGCAATTCGCACCGGTCGGTCAGCGTCTCGGCCTCGAGCAGCGCCTGTTTGCTCGCGGGATCGAAGGGCGCGATCTGCGAGACGCCGTTGATGAGCGAGCGATCGTCGAGCCGCTCGACCGAGTCCCAGTCGACCGAATAGCCCTGCGAATCCGCGAAATGCCGCGCCTCGCGCTCGAACCCGCCGCGCTGGGCGTGGGTGAGGGTCTCGTCCTCGTCCTCGTCGAAGATCTCCGCCTCGACCTGGCGGTAGGCGGTGGTCACCTCGAGCTCGCGCACCAGACGGAACCGCGCGGTGCCTTGCAGAATAAGGTTGTAGCGCCCGTCGTCCATCGCCTGGATCTCGCCGATCCGGCCGACGCAGCCGACCTCGAACAACGGCGCGCCCTCGATCGGTCGCTGGGGCTGGATCATCGCGATCAGCCGGTCACGGATCAGCGCATCGCCGACCATCGCGCGGTAGCGCGGCTCGAAGATGTGGAGCGGCAGCTGCATCCCGGGAAACAGCACCGCGCCCGTCAGGGGGAAGATGGGAAGCCTCTTGGTCATCCGAACAATACGCGCGAGAGGCGGCGGCGGACGCCGACCACCCATTCGTCTTCCAGCCCCGTGGCTTCGAAGATCTTGAGCAGCTTCGCGCGCGCGGCGCCCTCGTTCCACTCGCGGTCGGCGGCAATCATGGCGAGGAGCGTGTCGGCGGCGGCATCGCGCTCACCGGCAGCAAAGGCGGCCTCGGCGAAGGCGAACTGCGCGTCCATGTCTTGCGGGGCGGCCTCGGCGGCGGCGCGCAAGGAGGCGAGCTCGCTGTCGTCGACCCGGGTGCCCGCGAGTTCGAGCGCGCTGCGGGCGGGCCCGATCGCGCTGTCCGTGGCAAGGCGCGGGTCGCTGTCGATCACTTCCATCACCTGCCGCGCTTGATCGACCTCACCCAATTGCACCAGCGCGCGCACCAGCCCCGCGTGGGCAGGCGCGTTCTCGGGCGCGAATTCGGTGATCTGGGCGAAGATCGACGCGGCGCGCTGCGGATCGGCGGCGGCGAGCGCCTCTTCGCCCATCTTGACGAACTGCGCGATCTCCTCGGGCGAAGGCCCCTGCGGCGCCGCGCCGTCACCCGCTCCGCCTTCGACCGGCAACTGGGCGAGCAACTGGTCGAGCACCGCCTTCAATTGCGATTCGCTGCGCGCGGATGTGAGGTCGGCGACCGGCTGGCCCTGGAACATCGCATAGACCGTCGGGATCGAGCGCACCTGGAACTGCGCGGCGATGAACTGTTCCTCATCGACATTGATCTTCGCGAGCACCACGCCCTTGTCGGCATATTCGCCCGCGACCTTTTCGAGCACCGGGGTCAATGCCTTGCAGGGCCCGCACCACTCTGCCCAGAAGTCGAGGATGACGAGCTTGGTCTGCGACGGTTCGACCACCGTCTTGCGGAAGCGTTCGACTGCCTTCTGTTCCTCAATGCTCAGTCCCATGCTGGCCAAGATATCTGCTCCTGCTGCCGCTATGCGCGTTTTGCGCCTGTCCGGTCCCCATGTGGGATGCCTTGCCGCGCTTGTGAAGCGCGCGCGTGTGCTGGCCGCTCGGCGACATGCGATCAAGCCCGAATTGCGCCAAATTTGCGCTTGCAGCCGCTGAAGGTCGCTGCTAATCGCGCCGCCTCTCCGGCAGGAACACCGCTTGATCGCAGTTCCTGTCAGCGCCAGTGAGCGGGCGTAGCTCAGGGGTAGAGCACAACCTTGCCAAGGTTGGGGTCGAGGGTTCGAATCCCTTCGCCCGCTCCATCGTTACCATACATTGAAATTCCCCCCGGCTGGGGCGCGTCCGATCCGGTCGCCAGCGCCAGCATGGAATTCAGCTTGCCGGTGACTTCGATAGTCACCCCCTTCGCCTTGTCCGCTTTCGGGTGGACGTGGACGCTATTGATCAGCGCGCGAAGTTTCGGGATCGCTTCCAGACGGGCTTCAGGGTTTTCCGCCAGGGCGGCGTTCAGCTTGGCGACTTGCGCGCGATAGTCGGCGATCACGGACGGGTGAAGCGCGACGACGGGAAGCTGTTCGATCTGTTTCAGTTCCGCCGCCAGCGCGTCACGCTCGGCACGCGCCTTCCCCAGCACTTCCCGAATTTCGACGAATTCGTCCGCCCCGTCGGCGACCGCCAGCACAAGGCGTTCGACCTTGGCGACCGCTTCCGCGTGCCGCTTCTTCAGGCGTTCGCTTTCGCGGGACAGTTCCTTCGCCCGGCGGGCGTGTTCCAAGTGATATTCCCGGACGTAAATTTCGACCAGTTCCGGGTCCAGCATGTGATCCTGCAAGCCCTTCAGGACGCGTTCTTCCATGGAAGCCGTTTCCGTCGTCCGGTTATTGCTGCAAGCGGCTGGACCGCCTTCCCGGTGCCGGGAACAGCCCCAGCGTTCGCGCCCGATCACCGTCCACGCCCCGCCACAGACGCCGCAACGCACTATGCCGGAAAGCATGTGCTTCGGTCGCCGTGACCTTTCCGGCCGGCGCGCTTGGACCATCCCCAGAACGTCCTGAACGGACTGCCATAGCTGATCATCCACGATCCGAAGTTCCGGAACGTCTTCGATCAACCATTCGCTTTCCGGGTTCGCCCGGATCAGCGCCTTGCGCGTGCGCGGATCGACGATCTTGCGCGTCCGGTTGAAGATCAGCTTCCCGACATAGAGTTGGTTTTGCAGAATGCCGTTCTTGCGCTTGCGATCCCCGTAAATGGTCGATCCGCGCCAGAAACTGTTCCCCCCGGATCGGGGCTGGACGGCTGGCACGCCGTCGGCGTTCAACCGATCTGCGATCTGGCGCGGGCTGAAGCCCGCCGCGAATTCGCGGAAGATACGCCGGACGACTTCCGCCTGATCTTCGTCAACCTCTCGCAAGCCCCGGATCAGTTCGCCGTTCGCGTCAAGCCTGTTCGCCTTGCGATAGCCATAGGCGATCCCGGCGGCGAAGCGCTTTTGCGATATGGTCCCGCGCTGTCCGCGCTTCACCTTGGCGGCAAGGTCTTTTCGGAACTGGGCGTCCATCAAGCCCCGGAAGGTCGCGGTTATCTCCGTGACTTCCCCGTCGGACAGGGTGAACAGCCGCGCGCCCGCGAAGGTGAGGCGTTCGCGGATCGTGAAGGCGTCGCCCTGGTGACGGGCGATCCGGTCCGTCGCTTCCGCCAGCACCTGATCGACCCCGCCCGCTTCGACCCGCGCCAGCATGGCATTCAGGCCAGGGCGCGCGCCTTCGTCGATCCCGGCGGCGCCGCTGATCGCAAAGTCCGTGAAGACGTCCACGACGTCCCAGCCTTCGCGGTCCGCCCGTTCGCGGCAAAGCGCGACCTGATCTTCGATTGATCGGGCGTTCTGAAGGGTCGAACTGAAGCGGGCATAGATCACCGTCCGCATGGCGACGTCCCGTCAAGCGGCTGGACGCATGGGCGGCTGATCGGCGTTGCTTTCACCCTTGAATTCCTTCGACCGAAGGGCGGCAATATCGCGAGCTGCGTTCGCACGCGCAAGCGCCTTCACGAAGTCCGCCACGGACGGGTCCACGGGCCGCTTCGTCATGCCCGGAAGTCCCACGGCTGGGGCTGAAGACCGGCTTCCAAATAGAGAGGGTGCCGGGGGTGCCCTTCGTTCGTGAAGGCCAGAGCGTGAAGCCGGGTGCCTTCGCCGCCCAGCATGGCGCGGACGTCGGCTTCGCGGTTCTTGTGCGTGCCATGCGCGCCCCATGCCGCCACGTTCAGGGCGCTGTTCTGGACGGCAATCCGGATCGCCATGTCGTTCCCGTCGCCGACGGGATCGGTCGCGCGCTTCATTGCGGCGGGGTCCGTATCGCGCCAAGCAAACAGGTTCCAGACGACAAGCCCGCCCGCGCCGCCGTTCTTCGCCCGGTTACAGCAGCGGGTGACAGTCGGGTCCAGCTTCAGGTGATCGGCGGTCGAAGGGTTCAGCATCCCGAACGACCAGATCGGAAGGGACTGATCCCAAATGCGCCACAGCAGATAGCGATAACGCCAGCACGGGCTAAGGGCCGCACCGTCGCCCAGCTTCAGCCCCCGATCCACGCGGAAGCCGTCCGCCTTGTCAAGCGCAAGGAAGGCGCGAAGCGCGATATGTCCGGGAACGCTCACTGATCCGCCCCTTCCCGCTGAAGGTCTTCGATCCGCGCTTCAGTGGCTGGGCGGGCCTTCGGCACGATCAGCCAACCGGCGGCGTCCAGCGCCGGGATCAGGGCGTCGGCAAGGCAACCGGCGGTCCAGACGGGATTGCCGTTGGACAGGTCCGCCGCCGTGTCGGCGATCACTTCGCGGATCGCTTCCATGGCAGTCGCGTCCGGCTGGTCGCCCGCGTCCCAGTGGCGTTCCAGAATATCGGCGACCTTCGCCGCCACGGCGTCCGGGTCTTCCAGATAGCCAGCGACGATCAGCATGGGGAACCGAAGTCCAATAGACGTGCCCCCCTCTGTCTTTGTCGGCTGGCGCTGATAGTGGATCGCCACGCAACGCGCGTTCAGATCGTCGCGGTCAAGATTGCGAAGATAGGCGGTCGCGTCCACGGTAAAGCAGCGATGATCCGTCATTGCGTCGATCCCTGCGCTTCACTTTCAGGACGAGCTTCGCCCGCGCGGACCGCCGCGACGATCTTTTCACGCGACACGGTTCCGCGAAGGTTGCTGTTCAGCCAGTCGGCAACGTCCGCTTCGATCAGCGGAATGATGAACGCGACAAGCACGACGTCGCGGTGATCGAACAACCTTCCTTCGATCCGGTTCAGCAGTTCCGCCGCATACTGGCGGTCCGCCTGTTCACATTCGACCGTCATGCCGCCGCCCTTCCCGTGCCTTCGATCCCGATCTGTCCGGCTGGCACGAAGAACAGCGGCGCACCGTCCGGCGTGCGCGGGATCGTGACGTCCGCCAGAACTTCAATCGACTGTTGCCGGTAGCGCACGCGGCGAAGGTGCCCGCGTTCTTCCAGCGCATCGAGCAGCCGCGCGACGCTGGACATGCTTCCCAGCCCCAGCGCTTCGCGGATTTGATCGAATGTCGGGGAAACCCCGTCATGGGCTTCCAGATAGCCAGCGACGAAGCGCAAGGCGTCGTGCTGGCGGCTGGTGAGGGAATAGGGCGCGTTCATGCGGCCACCATCCGGGCCGCAAAGCGAACGGCGTGATAGATCGTCATGGCGAAGGTGCCGAACACGGCCACAGCGCATAGGGCGTCGCAAGCGACCATCAGCTTCGCGCAAAGGCGATCCAGTGCGTCCGTCGCTGCGGTCAGATCATCGGAAAAGTCAGTGCGCCGCATCGGCCATGCTCCCCGCCGGGACATTCCGGCTGGGCTACAAAATAGCCTAGACTATAGACGGGTCAATAGTGAAAATTATAATTTAGGCTATAGGCGGCGCTCTATCGCCTTGCCTGGCGCTGCAATTGCCTGCGGAAATCAAGCTGTTCCTGATCCATAGCGCGGTGTTTGTGCGGTTCCTGTCCCGCCCAGATCAGGGACACTTCGCACCCGTAAGTCGGGGCACCGGGCACGCCGCCGGAAATGCGGTGAACCTTCGCCTTCGGCTGGTTTCCGCCGTCCAGGATCGGGGACAGAACCGCCGCGTCGGCGCGCGCGATATAGCCAAGGCGGCGACCGGACGCGTCGTCCACGCGGATTGCGCTGGGATCGTATGGGTTCGCCGGTTCCCTCACAAGCGCGACGAAATCGCCGGGGCTGGCGTCCAGCAAGGCGGTTTGCGGGGAATAGCCGCTGGCGTCCTTGCTGGCTTCGCCCGCGAGTTCGAATATCTTCTTTCGGACCGGCGGCTTTTGCGCGGGCGGGGCGTTGCGCGGTGCCTTTACCCCTTCGGCTGGCGCGGGCTTGGGTTCCGGGCGAAACAGCCGCGATAACCAGTTCATATCCGCCGGCCGATCCAGATCACGCGCCCGACGACGTGCATTTCCCCGTCCACGGCGTCGATTGGCGACACGACGGGATTGTCCGACATGATCAGATAAGTCCCGCCCGGCGTGCGGCGGACCCGCTTTATCATCCCCAGATCGCCATAGCTGATTGCCCAAATGCGATCCTGTTGCCGAATGTCGCGCTGGGACGTGTCGATCAGCACCATGTCGTCGTTCATTAGCGTCGGCTGCATACTGTCGCCTTCGCCCCGCGCGACGAAGAGCTGGTCGAACCCGCCGCGCGAGACAGAACGAAGCCAGTCCCGGTCAAAGGTCCGGAAACCGACATGGTGATAGTCGTCGAAGACTGATCCGCCGCCCATGGAATAGCCAAGTTCGAGCTGGGGGATCAGCGCAAGATTGAGCTGTTCCGCCAGATCGTTCGCGGACGGCAGGGCCGGGGCGTTTTCCAGCGGATCGTCCGTGTCGCCGACAAGATAGGAAACCGTCGTCCCCAGCGCGCTGGCGATCAGGTGCAAATGCTTCGATCCGCGCCCCGGCTTCGTGATCAGGGCATGGATCGTCGGCTGGGACAGCCCGGTCTTCCGCGCCAACCATGTCGGCGTGATCCCGCTGTCCTTCCCGCCCATGGCGTCCAGACGTTCCTTGATCCGGTCCCCTATCGTCATGCGGGCACAATAATAGAAAATCTTATAACAATCTCTAAAGGAATATCTATTGACCTAAAAATAGACAAAGCTATACACGTGCCTATGGAAATCATGGAAAAGGCTCTCCGAGAGGCGATAGACATAGCGGGCGGACAAGCGGCGCTGTCGCGCGCCGTCGGCGTGTCCCAGCCTTCCGTCTGGTATTGGCTGAACAAGTCCAAGCGGGTCGCCGCCGAATTCGTGCTGAAGGTCGAAGCCGTCACACAGGTTCCCCGGCACGCGCTGCGCCCCGATCTTTATCCCGAAACCGGCAAGCCCGCTGCGGACGAAGCGGCTGGGGCAACCGGGCGCATGATCATTTGCGACGTCTGCGAACGGCGGGTGGACGGGGAAATCCCGAACGCCTGCACCTTCGTCGATTGCCCGCATTCCCAGCGCGCCGCGAACATGGGGATCGCCGCATGACGCGCGCCCCGATCCGCCGCGCGGCCACGGGCTTTGCCCGGCTGGTCGCCGCCGGGAACCTCTTTCCGGGGAAGGCGAACACGCCGCGCCCGGTTCTGCAATCCATCGCGGGGAACGGTTCGACGATCTGAACGGCAACCGGGCGACCGGCTGTTCAGCGTCATTTCCCCGCGATGGACCCGCACCCGCCCAGCGGCGGGGCTGTCCATAGGGAGACTATGAAATGAACGACAAAGTGAAGGCGTCGGAAACCACGCTGGATCAGCCGACAAAGGCGGCTGACGGCGGATATGTTCCCGGCGTGTGCAACACCATGGGCGAATTCGTCCGGTCGCTGGAAGACGGGCAGTTCGACGCCGATTGCTATGAGGCGATCAAGGAACTGTCCGCCGCCATGCACGAACACGCATGGAACAACGGCGGCAAGGCCAAGGGCAAAATGACGCTGACATTCGACTTCACCCAGGAAGGCGGCGTCACGGAAATCAAGGCGAACTTCAAGGTCGCCCAGCCCGAACCCCGCCGCCCGAAGTCAATCATGTGGGCCACGGAAGATCACCGCATGACGCGAACCCGCCCCGGACAGCAGCAATTGTTCGGCATTCGCGACGTGTCCGGCGCGTCCAGCGTCCGGGACGCCTGATCTTCGCACTTCCAACCTGAAGAAAGGAAATCGACATGGCCGATCTGGCTGAACTACGGGGAACCGCGGCTGAAGTCCGCGCGATCATCGAAGACTACAACGTCCCCGATCTGCAAACGCTGAAGGAACCGGGCACGGGCGTCGAAGCCCTCGCCCTGATCACGCCCACGGGCGCGAAGGCGGTTCCCAGCGAAGTCTTCGACGAATACCGCGTCGCGCCTTCGGCACGGCATGGCACCGCCGAACTGACGGCGATTGAAAGCCTGATCGACCATGTGAACAGGTTCAAGGACGCGGACAGCGCCTTGTTCGCGGTGGACGATAGGTCGAAGCCGTCGATCACGGCGGTTCTGGACTATCACCGCGCCGGGGCGGACGGCGATCCGCGTTATGGGCTTCACCGCTCCCTGTTCCAGTTCCCGCTTTCCGACGAATGGAAGGCGTGGATCAAGAGCGACGGCGAAGCCTTCACCATGGGCGAATTCGCCGCCTTCCTGGAAGACCGGATCATTGACGTTCTGGACCTGATCCCCGGCGAAGACAGCCTTCCGGAAGACATGCAACGCTTCGTCAACACCGTCGGCGGGTCGATTGCCAGCCCTTCCAAGCTGATCGAATTGTCGGTCGGGCTGAAGGTGAACGAACGGTCCGCCGTGAAGGAAGCGATCAACCTTTCGTCCGGCGAAGCCCAGGTCCAGTTCGTCGCGGAACATGTGGACGACGCGGGGCAACCGCTTCGCGTGCCGGGGCTGTTCCTGATCGGCATTCCCGTCTTCAATCAGGGGCCGATCTACCGGCTGGCGGCGCGGCTTCGCTACCGCAAGACTCCCGGCGGGCTGGTCTTCTTCTATCAGCTCTGGCGGGCGGACCGGACCTTCGATCACAGCTTCCGCGAAGCGTGCGAACGGGTCCGGGTCGAAACCGACTTGCCCTTGCTGTTCGGCAAGCCGGAATAGCCATGTCGGGCACGCGCGAACTTGGCCTGTTCACCGCGTCGGCAAAGCGCGGGCAACCGCGCGACGCGCGGGGCCGGGTCGTGCGTGTCCGGTATAGCCCGGAACGCCTGAAGATACTCGCCACGGCGCGCAAAATGCGGGAAGACATGGGCCTTCCGCCCAGCCCGTGGCTGTCACCCTATGGGGGTGACGAATGACCGCTCCCGGGGAAGCCGGGTTCCGCAACTGATGTCGTGGACGGCTCTCCACCCCGCGGGGTAATTTCTGCGGAT
>NZ_LSKQ01000015.1 GCF_001557115.1 Erythrobacter sp. CCH5-A1 | reverse complement strand
GCGGCCACAGTGGAGGCACTGTGCGCAGGGCTTCTGGGCGAGGCAGCGCGCGGAAGCTCAGCCGCAAGGCCCGCTGGCGGCGTTCGAGCGCCGCGCCGTCGGCTTCGGCAGCGGCGCGCCCCGCAGCAAGGCCATCGGCATAGGCCCGCGCGAGCGCCTCGGCATGGGGATCGGGCGGGGGCGCCTCGGGCTCGGGTTCCGGTTCGGGCGGCGGCGGGGCAGGTTCCCGGGGGGCGCCGAACAGCGGTGCCTCGCGGAAGCCCGCTACCTCGCCCCCACCCATAAGTGCCAGCCAGCCGGGTCCGGCCTCATCGACCAGAGCATCGGCATCGGGCTCGGCCGCGAGGGCCCCGAGCCAATCAGACAAATTCGCCATTGCCGCTCCCGATCACGATCTCGCCCGCATCGGCGAGCCCGCGGGCGATCTCGACAATCGCCTTCTGCGCCGCCAGGACATCGCTCTTGGCGAGGCGCCCGCGCAGGTCGATCTCGTCGCGCACGCCGTCGGCCGCGCGGCTCGACATCGCCGCGAAGAAGGGCGCGCGGTCGGGCTCCTTGAGGCCCTTCAAGGCATCCACCAGCTTCTCGTTGTCGACATCGCGCAGCAGCCTGCCCATCGACATCGGATCGAGCGCGAACAGCATCTCGAAGGTGAACAGCTCCTCCTCGATCTTTTCGGCCAGCGGCGCATCGCGCTCGGCAATCGCGGGCAGCACGGTGTTGCGCAGCTCGCCTGCGGCAAGGTTGATGAGGTTCGCCGCATCGCGCGGCCCGCCCAGCATCAGCGCCGCAGTGCCATAGGTGGCGGAAATGCGCTGGGTCAGCAGCGTGTCGATGGTGGCAATCGCGGTCGCGGAGATCGCGCCGCTCTTCGCCACGCGCTCGACCACCAGCGTCTGGAGTTCGAGCGGCAGCATCGCCAGCACCTCGGCGGCAGGCTCGGGCTCGATCAGCAGCAGCAGTGCGGCGATCACCTGGGGGTGTTCGTCAAGGATCAGCCGCACCAGCACGCCGGGCGCGAGCCACTTGGCGAGTTCGAGGCTGCGCGGGGCGGCCTCGGGCTCGATCCGCTGCATCATGCTTTCCGCGCGCGCGGGGCCCAAGGCCTTGTCGAGCAGGGTGCGCACCCGATCATTGCGGCCGCGCATCGGCAGCAGCTCGCGCGCCGCCTCGCCCGCGAAATCGGCGAGGGCTTCGGCCATGTGCGGCTGTTCGATCTCGCCCAGCGCCATCATCGCTGCGCCCAGCTTTTCGAGTTCGGCGGGGGAGAGGCGCGAGAGAAGCCCAGTCGCCTCCTCGTCGCCGAGCAGCATCAGGAACACCGCGGCGCGATCGACGCGGCTGAGCAGCGCGGGCGGGGGGCCGGGGGGAAGGCCGGTGGCGAAATCTTCCTCGGGCATCAGGCCGCCTCCGCCCGGTCTTCGCGGGGATCGGGCGCTTCGAGCATCCGCTGGAGCGCCTCGACCGCGCGTTCGGGCTGCTGCGCCGCGAGCCGCCGCGCGAGTTCGACCTGGCGCGGGAGATCGTCAAGCGGGACGCCGCTCTCGGTGGTGCCGAGCGGGGTGTTGTCCCCTACCGCCGCGGCGCCCTCGCCGTCCGCCCCAAGCGCGAGCGCATCGCCTTGGGCCGCAGCGGAATCGGCGGCCTCGCCCGTGCTCTTGCCCTTGCCCTTGGTGTCGCCGCCGCGCAGCTTGCCGATCAGCGGCTTGACCGCGAGCAGCAGCACCAGCAGCACCGCGATCAGCGCGGTGCCATAGCGCACCAGCATCGCGAACCACGGCTCCTCGTAGAAGGCGGGGGGCGCGAGATCGGCAGGCTCGAACTTGCTGGCGACGACCTGGACCGTATCGCCGCGCTGGGTGTTGGCGCCCACCGCCGCGCTGACCAGCGCCTGCAACTGCTGGCGGGTCATGGGGGCGGCGGCCTTGAGCGCCTTGTCGCTTACCGCAACCGCGACCGAAAGCTTCTTCAATGCCCCCGGGCCCGCGGTGGTGACGGCGACCTCGCGGCCCAGTTCATAGGCGCGGTCGGTTGCGGTTTCGGTGCTGGTGGCGGGCTGCGCGGGCTGGGTCGGCTGCGGCGGGCCGTTGACGAGCTGCGCCTGCGGGGGCGGGGTGTTGGCCGGCACGCCGGGCACGCCGCCGGCGGGCGTCCCCCCGGTGCTCTGCGCGTTGCGCTCGCTCTCGGTGCGGACCACGCCTTCCTTTTCGTAGGTCTCGCGCGCGGTGGTGACTTCGGTCTTTTCCAGCTCGACCTGCACCTGGGCGCTGAAATTACCCTCGCCCAGCAGGGGCAGCAGCAGCGCATCGAGCTGTTCGCGCAGCTTCATCTCGTGCTCGCGCTGGAGATCGAGGCCCTCGCCGGTCCGGTTCTTCGGATCGGACAGCAGCCGCCCGTTCTGGTCGACCACGCGCACCGCATCCGGGCTCATCCCCGGCACGCTGGCGGCGACGAGGTTGACGATCGCGCCGACCTGATCGGGGCTGAGACTGCGCCCGCTCACCAGCCGCACCATCACCGATGCCGACGGCGCATTGTTCTCGCGCACGAAGACCGATTTCTCGGGGGTGGCCAAGTGGACGCGCACGCTCTCGATCCCGTCGATCTCCTTGATCGTCAGCATCAGCTCGCGTTCGCGCGCCAAGCGCAGGCGTTCGCCCTCCAGCGTGCGCGAAGTGCCCAGCGGCATCGCGTCGAGCATCGCCTCGGCCCCTTCGGGCGCGGCGATCCCGGCGTTGCTCGCGACCAGCATCTTGGCACGGTAGACGTCGTTCTCCGACACCTTGATCGCGCCGGTGGCGTTGTCGATCGAATAGGCGATCCCGCCGCCTTCGAGCGTTTCGACCACCTTGGCACGCTCGGCATCGGTCAGGCTGGTGTAGAGCACGCGGTCCGCGCCCGAGGAGATCGCCATCCACAAGCCGGCGGCGGCCGCAACCGCGCCGAGCGCACCGAGGGCCGGCAGCGCGCGGGCGAGCGCGGGCTGGCTGACGAAGCCCTGCACCGGGGCGGGCAGCATGGCGCGCCAGCCCGTCGGGGCGGGGGGCGCAGCGGGCAGACCCGGCGGATCGGCGGGGACAGGAAGCGCGTCGGCCATCTATCAGCCCCCCATCCGCATGATGTCTTGATAGGCGTTGAGCAGCTTGTTGCGGACCTGCAAGGTGGCCTCGAAGGCGACCCCCGCTTCCTGCCGGGCGAGCATCACCTGCGCGATGTCGGTCACCTGGCCGCGCTCGTAGGCGACCTGCATCTGGCTCGAATGCTCCTGCACCGCGCTCACCTGCTTCAACGCGTTGTGGAGCGTATCGGCAAAGCCCGCGCCCGGTGCCCGGCCGGGCATGGCAAGCGCGCTGCCCGCCTCGCTTGCCGCGCGCACATCGCGCAAGGCGGCGCTGCGGGCGAGCACCTGGCTGCGCAACGCCATCACGTCCTCGACGCCGAAGCCGACCCTGAGAGCGCTCATGCCGCACCTCCCGCAGCGATCAGCCCCGCGCCGCGCATCGAGGCGAGGCGGTAGCGCAGGGTGCGTTCGGAGATGCCCAGCGTGCGTGCGGTCGCGGCGCGGTTGCCGCCGTTGCTGGCGAGGGTTTCGAGGATCGCCCGCGCCTCCGAGGCGAAGGCGACGTCGGAGAGCGAGCGCGGAGCGGCGGTGCGGGCCAGCGCGGGCGCGCGCTCGGTCACGCCGCCAGCGGCAATCGGGCGCACCGCGGTGTCGAAGACGATGTGTTCGGGCCCGATCACCGCAGCGTTGCCCGCGAGCAGGATCGCGCGGCGGATGACGTTCTCGAGCTCGCGGACATTGCCGGGCCAGGGGTGGGCCTCGAGCACGGCGAGCGCTTGCGGAGACAGCCAGCCGGGCTGGCCCGGCGCGCCCGTTGCCGACTTGGGCGCGTGGCGTAGCAGCATCGCGAAGGCGAGCGGGGCGATGTCGCCCGGACGGTCGCGCAGCGCGGGGAGCGCCAAGGGAAAGACATTGAGGCGGTAGAGCAGGTCCTCGCGGAAGCGCCCGGCCTCGACCTCGGCAGCCAGGTGCCGGTTGGTCGCGGCGACCACCCGGACATCGACCTTGAGCGGCCTGGTCGCGCCCAAAGGCAGCACCTCGCCCTCCTGCAGCGCGCGCAGCATCTTCGATTGCAGCGCCAGCGGGAGCTCGCCGACCTCGTCGAGCAGCAGCGTGCCGCCATCGGCCGCGCGGAACAGGCCCTCGCCCGCTTCCGCCGCGCCGGTGAAGGCGCCTTTCCTGTGGCCGAACAGCAGCGCCTCGAGCATGGCTTCGGGCATGGCGGCGCAGTTGACCGCGACAAACGGGCCTTCCGCGCGCGCGGAAAGACGGTGGACGAAGCGCGCGAGCACTTCCTTGCCGGTCCCCGTCGGCCCTTCGAGGAGCACCGGAATGTCGCTCGCGGCGATGCGCTCGGCGAGTGTCAGCAGCGCCAGTGACTGCGGATCGCCGGCGACCGGCCAGCCGCCCTGCGCGGAAGCGGCGATCAGCGCCGCGCGGGCCTCGGCGAGCATGGCCGGGTCATAGGCAAGCGCAATGCGGCCCGTTCCCGCGAGCGTGAGCGCAGGGGTTGCGGAATGCGTGAGAGCGATGGCGATCTTGCCGCCGCGCGCGATCCCTGCGGCCATCGCGGGGGGCATCGCGTCGCCCAGCACGATCCGGTCGCGCTGCCAGCTGCCGCCCATCAGCGGCACGGTCATGCCGATCAGGACATCGTGCAGCGCGCGCTCGCTGTCCGCTGGCGCGGTCACGCTGCCGTGCGAGGCAATTGCCGGTCGAATCATCGGTTCCCCTGTGGTCTGCCCCGGAGTGGTCATGTTCCGGGCTCGGCAAAGCTCTGCCGCATACAGGCTGGACACAGGGCAAATTTAAGCCCCCGTAGCTTCCCCTAGGCGGCCTGCGAGCAACACCTAGGCGCGGCCATCCCCCACCATCGCCCGGCCGCGCCAGCCCGGATCATCATTCTGTTTTAGCGAGGAAATTTTTTGCGCTTAAACATCCCCGAAGCCGGCCGCTCTTAGGGCCAGCAGCGACGGGCCTGTTCGTCCTGCCTGACCATTCGGGAGTTTGAACAATGAACGTAGTGAACACCAACATCTCGGCCCTGCGCGCCACCAACGCCAGCGTTGCCGCCGGCAAGATGCTCGGCACCTCGATGGAGCGCCTGTCGAGCGGCAAGCGCATCAACAGCGCCGCCGATGACGCCGCCGGCCTCGCGATTTCCGCCTCCTTCACCTCGCAGATCCGCGGCATGGCCCAAGGTATCCGCAACGCCAACGACGGCATCAGCCTCGCGCAGACTGCGGAAGGCGCGCTCGACGAAGTCACCAACATGCTCCAGCGGATGCGCGAGCTGACCGTGCAGCGCTCGAACGGCACCTATTCGACCACCGACGTCGCGAACATCGACTCGGAGCGTGACGCGCTGGCCTCGCAGATCAACTCGGTGATCGAGAACACCACCTTCAACGGCATCAACCTGTTCTCGACCGCGACCAACGACATCGACATTCAGGCGGGCGCTGAAGCGGTCGACGCGGTCACGCTGACCCTGCCCGAACTGGATGTCGCCGGCGGCGATCTGGCCGGTGTCGTGACCTTCGGCGCCACCCCGGCGGCGGTCGCCGGTGCCTCGCTCGACGACTACGACACCGCCATCGGTGCGGTCACCACCGCGCGCGCCGATCTGGGTGCGTTCCAGAACCGTCTGCAGTCGGCGGTGAACAACCTTACCAACGTCTCGACCAACCTGACCGACGCCCGTTCGCGGATCATGGACACCGACTACTCGCAGGAAACCACCGCGCTCGCCAAGGCCCAGATCCTCGGCCAGGCCTCGACCGCGATGCTCGCCCAGGCGAACCAGTCGCAGCAGAACGTGCTGTCGCTGCTCCGCTAATCCCCTCGGTCCCGTGTGCCGCCGCTTTTCCCCTGAAGCGGCGGCCCGATATGAGCCCGGAGCCTTCACAAGGCTCCGGGCTTCTTTTTTCGTGCCCGGGCGCGCGCCGCGCGCATCGGCAAATCATTCGCAATCAGTAGTTGCAAGCCATTCTCATTAACAGTAAGCCCGCCCGCGATCCAACCCGCGCCAAAGGCCCGTCATGAAAACAATCCTCCTCGCTTCCGTCGCCGTCCTCGCAGTGCCCGGCATGGCCCATGCCGCGGAAGCCGAAAGTGCGGAAGGTGGCGAAATCATCGTCATCGGCAAGGCCGACGGCTACCTTGCGACCGATTCGGTGACCGCGACCAAGACCGACACGCCGCTGCTCGACGTCCCCCAGACCATTTCTGTGGTCACCCGCGAGCGGCTCGACGACCAGGCCAGCCGTAGCATCGCCGATGTGCTGCGCTATGTGCCGGGCACGACCGTCGGCCAGGGCGAAGGCAACCGCGACCAGATCACCCTGCGCGGCCAGAACACCACCGCCGATTTCTTCCTCGACGGGGTGCGCGACGACGTCCAGTATTTCCGCAGCCTCTACAACATCGAGCGGGTCGAGGTGCTCAAAGGGCCCTTCGCCCTGATCTTCGGCCGCGGCGGGAGCGGCGGGATCATCAACCGGGTGCAGAAGACGCCTTCGACCGATGCCCTCGCGGCCAGCGCAACGGGCAGCGTCAACACCTTCGGCGCATGGGACGTGGCGGCCGACATCAACGCACCGCTCGGCGAGAAGGCGGCATTCCGCATCAACGCCGTCTACGAGAATCTCGACAATCACCGCGATTTCTTCGGCGGCGAACGCTACGCGATTAACCCCTACCTCGCCGTCGATCTCGGCGGGGGCTGGAAGGCGGGCCTGTCCTATGAATATGTGCATGACGACCGCGTCGCCGATCGCGGCGTGCCCTCGATCGCCACGGCTGCGGGGCAGCCCAACCGCCCGATCGAAGGCTATCGCGACACCTTCTTCGGCGTGCCGGGGGTCAACCGCACCGGGCTCGAGGCGCATATCCTCAAGGCGCGGCTCGACGGCGATCTGGCGGACAATCTCAACTGGTCGACGACGCTGCTCTATGGCGATTACGACAAGTTCTACGACAACGTCTTCGCCAATGGCGCGGCCACGGGCCAGACCGGAACCGTGGCGCTGGCGGACTACACCGATCCCACAACCCGGCAGAACTTCATCGCCCAGACCAACCTCGTCTGGGATGTCGATATCGGCGCGGTCACCAACAAGATCCTGATGGGCCTTGAATATGCCGATCAGGATTCGACCAACCAGCGCCGCGACCTGATCCTGTCGAGCAACACGCTCGATCTGGCCAACATCGTCTATCCGACCGCGACTCCGGGCGCGCTTCAGCGGGACACGGCATCGAAGGTCAAGGTCTTCTCGGCCTATGTGCAGGACCAGATCGGGCTCGGGCGGCATGTCGATCTGGTGGTCGGGCTGCGGTATGATCGCTTCGAGATCGACGGCATCGACCGGATCGGCACGCCGCGCCCCTTCGCGCGCACCGACGAGCGCGTCTCGCCGCGCATCGGGGTGATTATCAAGCCGCAGGACAATATCTCGCTCTACACCAGCTACAGCCAGTCGTTCCTGCCGCGCTCGGGCGACCAGTTCCTGACGCTCAGCACCACCCAGCAGAACCTCGCCCCGGAACGCTTCACCAATTATGAAGTCGGCGCCAAGTGGGATATCCGCCCCGATCTCAACGCCACGGTTGCGCTGTTCCGGCTCGACCGGACCAACGCGACCACGCCGGACCCCAATAACGTCACGGCCACCATCAACATCGGCGCGACGCGTACCGAAGGGGTGGAACTGGCGCTGACCGGGCGCATCACGCCCGACTGGCAGGTGAGCGGCGCCTACACCTATCAGGACGCCCGATTGAACGGCAATGATGCCGTGGCCCTTGCGCAAGTGCCCGAACACCAGTTCGCCCTGTGGAACCGCTACGAGGCGACCCGCAAGCTTGGGCTCGGCCTTGGCGTCATCCACCAGTCGAGCCAGTTCGCCGCGATCCGCACGGCGCCGACCACCACCCGCCTGCCCGCCTTCACCCGCGTCGATGCGGCGGTGTTCTTCAAGGCCAGCGACAGGCTCGAGCTCCAGCTCAACGTCGAGAACCTGCTCGACGAGACCTATTTCTCGGACGCGCACAACAACAACAACATCTCGACCGGCGCGCCGATCAATGCGCGCCTCACGGCACGCGTGGCCTTCTAAGGCCTGCTGCGGGGGGGTGAGCGCCGCCGTTACTTGGCGCCCTTGGCCTTCGCCTGCGGCGGCGAGGGGCGCTCGGGCCCGGCCACGGCCGCGCCGCGCCGTTCGAGCAGCAGCAGCGAGATGCGGCGGTTCCTCGGATCGGCCGGATCGTCGGCGACGAGGGGTTCGGTGTCGGCCACGCCCTCGATCCGGGCGAAGCGGGTCTGCGTCACCCCGCCCAGCACCAGCGCCTGGCGGGTCGCCTCGGCGCGTCCGGCGGAAAGCGACCAGTTGTTGGTCTTCACCCCGCCGCGCCACGGCAGCGAATCGGTGTGACCGCGCACGATCAGCGGGGCCATCTCGTCCTTCAGGGTCTCGCTCATCACCGCGAGCAGCTCGCGCGCGGGCTTGGTGAGAATCGTGGTGCCGAGTTCGAACATCGAGAAGTTGGCATCGTCCATTAGATCGATGCGGATACCTTCGGGCGAGCGCATCACCCTCACCTGCCGCGCAAGCTGCTTCGTCTGGCGGCGCTGGGCGAGTTTCTTGGTGATCTTTTCCTGAAGTTCCTGAAGCTTGCGGGCTTCCGAATCGTTACCCTTGCCCGTCGAAGTCGGTCCGCCGGTGGCATCGCGCGGGATCGTGATGGTGCGCGATCCGGTCTGGCCCTGGCGGTTGGGGTAGTTGTCGGGATCGGTGAGCGAGGCGCCGCCCAACAGCCCGTTGCTGCCGGCGCTTTCCTTGCGCAGCTTGACCAGCGTCGGGGTGAAATAGTCGGCGATGCCCTTGCGCTGCTTTTCCTCCGTGGCGCCCAGCAGCCACAGCAGCAGGAAGAAGGCCATCATCGCGGTCACGAAGTCGGCATAGGCGACCTTCCACGCCCCGCCGTGGTGACCGCCTTCGACGATGGTCACCTTCTTGACGATGATGGGTGCCGGAACGGCTCCGCCTGCGTCCGCCACCTCAGCGGCCCCGCATCATGTCGAGCAGATCGGTCAGCTTCGGGCGGTGCGCCGGGGGCAGGCCCGAGCGCGCGGCCTCGAGCACCAGCGGCTGCGGATAGCCGTGGAGGCTGGCGATGATCACCTGCTTGATCGAGTGGAAGATCTGCTGGTCGTGGGTGTTGATCTGCTTGAGCCGCGCGCCGATCGGCCCGGCAAGGCCATAGGCGAGCAGCACGCCGAGGAAGGTCCCCACCAGCGCCGAACCGATCATCTTGCCGAGCACCGCCGGGGGCTGGTCGATCGCGCCCATGGTCTTGATGATCCCGAGCACCGCCGCCACGATCCCGAGCGCCGGCAGCGCGTCGGCGAGCGACTGGATCATGTGCTGCGGCTCGTCCATCTCGTGCATCTGGGTCTTGATCGAACTGTCGATGATGTCCTCGACCGCGTGGGTATCGAGCGTGCCCGAGGAGACCACCATCAGCGTCAGGGGATCGCAGATCATCGCGGTGACCACCGGATCGGCCTGAAGGCGCGGATATTCGGAGAACAGGGTGGAGGAACCAGGCTCGGTGACATGGCTTTCAAGCGCCACCGCGCCTTCCGAGCGCAGCAGCTTCATCAGCTTTGAGGTCAGCGCGATCGCGTCGATATGGTCCTGGTCGTTGTATTTGGGGCCCTTGAACACCCGCCCGAAGCCGGCGCCCAGGAGCTTGATCTCGTGCATCGAGTTGCCGATCAGCGTCGCGCCGGTCGCGGCGCCGCCGATCATCATGAATTCGAGGGGGAGCGCGGCGAGCACCGGGCCCATGGCGCCCCCGGCGAGGATGAACCCGCCGAACACCATGGCCAGCAGAACGACAATGCCGATGGCAGCAAACACGACCCTGGACTCCCTGGTTTAGCGCAGCGCGTCGAACAGCGTCAGCGAGCTGACGCGGGCGAAGGCGGACTGGCTCGCCTCGAGTGCGGTCAGCGATTGCTGGAGCCGCGCGATGGCATCGGCGACATCGGTATCGCCCACGCGGCTGCGGCGCTCGGCGAGCGCGATCTTGCGATTGGCCTGCTGCTCCTCGACCTGCTCGACCCACGCCATGCGGGTGCCGAGAATGGTGGTCGCGCGGTTAGTGGTATCGAGCGCGGCGTCGATCCCCGCAAGCGAGGCATTGGCCGCCGCGACCGGATCGCCCGCCCCGCCCTGCAAGGCCGTGGTGAGCGCGCCGAGCACTGCAAAGGCGCTCGAGGGCGTGCCGCCGAGATCGAATTCGAACACCTCGCTCCCCGGCAGCCCGCGCTCGATCGCGGTGCCCGGCGCGACCGGCACCGCGCCGCTTTCGGGGGTGCCGGCATAGGTGACATTGCCCGCCGCATCGCGGGTGAAGGCGGTGCCGGTCGATTGGCCCGCGAACAGCGGCTCGCCGGTCAGCGAGACGGCGTTGGAGCGGCTGAACAATTCCTGCTGGAGCTGCTCGAGCTCAAAGGCGATCGCGCGGCGGCCATCGGCGCCGGTGGTGGTGCTGGCCGCCTGCACGGCGAGTTCGCGCGCGCGCTGGAGCAATTCGGTCACCGCCTGCACCTCGTTCGCCGCCGCGCCCAGATCCTGCCCGAGCCGCGCGGCGTTGTCGCCCTCGACCTCGGCCAGCGCCTCGCGCCGCGAGACGCTGCGCAGCTGCGCGGCCACGGCCGGGTCCTGCGAACCGCGCTCGATCTTGCGCCCCGTCGCGATCTGCGTGCGGGTGCGCTCGATCCCGGCGCGCAGCTCCGCCATCTGGGCGAGCGAGCGGTTGAAATAGGAACCGGCGGAATTGGTGATCGAACCCATGGCGCGTGCTCCTTACCTGAGGCCCAGAACCGTATCGAACAGCTCGGCAGCGACCTGGATCACGCGGCTGTTGGCCTCGAAAGCCTGTTGCAGCCGGACGAGATTGGCCGCCTCGGTGTCGAGATCGACGCCGGTCTCGCGCAGCAGCTCTGCCTCGGCGCTGGCGGCGACGACGGCGAGGCCGTCCTTGCGGGTCTCGAGCGCGGAGACGCGGCTGGAAAGGCCGAGCAGCAGCGAATCCGTGCCGGTGATCGGCCCGCTTGTGTCGCCCAGCGCAGTGATCAGCGCAGCGAGGTTGGTCGTGTCGCGGCTTCCGGCAGGCGCGCCGGCAGGGGCGGTCGCAAGCCCATCGGCGCTGGCGAGCACCATGGTGATGCTGCCTGCGCCCGTGCCCGCGAAGAAGGCCGGGCCGGGATTGCCATCGAGCCCGACACCATTGCCCTGCGCGGTGTTCGACAGAGTGATCGCCGAGACCGCGAGGCCATCGAGGCTCGCCTGAAGGTCGGCCATTTCGGCCAGTGCGTTCGCCCTGCCGGTCATTGCTCCGCCTGCCGGAACGAAGGGCGTGCCGCCGAGAGTAAAGCTCACGGTGCCGTCCGCCGCGAAGGTGGTCGACAGCGTCTGTGCCGCGCCGCCCGTCACCAGCGCGAGCGGCGGGGTGCCGTTCAGCACCACATCGGCGGTGCCGTTGGCGTTGATGGTCGGCGAAATGCCGAACTCCTTGGCGAGATTCCGCAGCGCCTTGTCGCGCGCATCGAGCAGCGCCGCGCGCCCCGCTGTGCCCTCGCGCGATCCGACGAGGTCGGCGTTGATCTTGGCCAGCTCGCCCGCGACCTCGTTGACGGTCAGCGTCTTGGCGCTGGTCTCGGCCTGCACCAGATTGCGGGCATTGGCGAGGGTGCCGTTGGCGATTCGGAAATTGCCCGCCATCTTGCGCCCGGCTTCCAGCGCGGAGAGGCGCAGCGCAGGCTCGGTCGGGTTGTTCTGGAGCCGGGTGAGCGCCGCCTCGAAATCGACGAGGCCGGTATAGACGCCCGAGGTTTCGAGCGCGCTTTCGGCCTCCTTCATCGCGAGGAATTCCGCATCGGCCGCAGCCTGCGCCGAGGACGAATCGCGCGCCTGGCGCTGCACCAGCGCGCTTTCTGCGCGCTCGATGATCCCCGGCTTGACCCCGCCCAGCGAATCCTGCGCGTTGTTGCCGATATTGCCGGTCATCACCAGCTCGCCCTGCGTCAGGGTGCGGCGCGAATAGTCGGCGTTCTCGGCATTCGCGACGTTCTGCGCCGTCAGCTCGAGGCTGCGGCGGGTCGCGGTGAGCCCCGAGCGGGCAATGGTGAAAATCGCGGTCGGCATCAGCTGTCACCTTTGGCAGGGAGGTATTGCGCGAGGCTCGCCTCGATACTGCGGGCAAACCCGAAGGCGCCCGCTTTTGCGGCGATGTCGGCGAAGTGCTCGTCGCGCATCGCCTCGAACTGCTTGAGCCCGCCGCCGGTGAGCGGGGTTTCCTCCGAGAAGCTGGCGGCGCGCGCGGTTTCGAGCATCTTGCGCACCATGATCGCCTCGAAGCCTTCGGCGGCCTTGCGCAGCTCGACCTGTTCGGGCGTCAGCGTGGCGGCAGCAGCGCGGGCGGGGTTGACGGGCCCGATCATCACAGCACCACCATTTCGGCTTGCAGGCTGCCGGCCTGCTTCAGGCTTTCGAGGATCACCACGAGGTCCGCCGCGCCCACGCCCAGCAGATTCAGCGCGTCGACGATCTCGTTGAGCGAAGCCGCGCCCGGGACATAGGCGACCCGGCTCGATTGCTCCTCGATGCTGATATCGGAGGCTTGTTCGACCGCGGTCTGGCCCTGGCTGAAGGGCGCGGGCTGGACCACGGTGGGGTTCTCGTCGATCCGGATCACCAGCTTGCCGTGGCTCACCGCGGCAGGCGCGAGGCGCACCGCATCGTTGATCACCACGGTTCCCGTCCGGCTGTTGACGATCACTTTCGCCGCGACCGGCGCGGGCGTGACGGGGAGCATCTCGATCTCGGCCATCAGCCCCGAGCGCGCGTCATTACCCTGCGGCAGCGCGAGCGCGATCGAGACGCCGTCGGCGATGGTGGCGATGCCCGGATAGCGCGCATTGATCGCATCGCGCACGCGCGCGGCGGTGAGGAAATCGGCCTTGTGGAGGTTGAACTTCAAGGCGGGCGCGGTGTCGAAGCCGGTGGCGACCGCACGCTCCACAGTCGCCCCGTCGGCGATCCGGCCAACGGTCGCGACATTGACGCTGACCTGCGAGCCGTCCCGCCCCGAAACCCCCAGCCCGCCGACCGCGACATTGCCCTGCGCCATCGCATAGATCTGCCCGTCCGCGCCATAGAGCGGGGTCAGCACCAGCGCGCCCCCGCGCAAGGACGACGCCTGCCCGAGGGTCGAGACGGTGATGTCGATCCGCTGCCCCGGCTTGGCGAAGGCGGGCAGCTCGGCGGTGACGATCACCGCAGCCGCGTTGCGCAGCGTCGGGCTCACCCCCGGCGGGAGCGGCAGGCCGAGCCGGCCCGAGACCCCGCGCATCGCCTCGGTGGTATAGGCGAGGTTGTTGTCCCCCGTGCCCGCGAGGCCGACGACGATGCCGTAGCCCGTCAGCTGGTTCGCGCGCAGCCCCTCGAACTGGCCGAGATCGCGGATGCGCTCGGCCTTGGCGGGCAGCGGGATCTGCCCGGCGACAAGCGCGATCAGGAGATAGAGGATCGGCGCGAGGATGCGGATGCGGTTCATGGCGGCAAGCTCCCTCAGAACGGCGAGATCATGTTGAAGAAGCGGCTGAGCCAGCCCGGGCGGCTCGCCTGCTGGACGGCGCCCTTGCCCGAATAGATGATCCGGGCATTGGCGACCTGCGAGGAGGCGAGGCGGTTGTCGCCGTCGATATCGACCAGCCGGATGCGGCCGGCGAATTGCACCCACTCGTCGCCCTGGCTGAACATCATCTGCTTTTCTCCGACCACTTCGGCGGTCCCGTTGGGGTAGATCGCGGCGATGGTGACAGCGACGGCGCCGTTGAGGCGGCTCTGCTGTCCGGCATTGCCCGATCCGGTGAACGACCCTTCGGCCGCAGCTTTAAGGGCTTCGGGGTCGAGGAAATCGAGCGGGCCCTTGGTCGGCGGGGTGATGCCGAGGCTGCCTTCGCGGCTGGTCTTGCCGGTGGTGCTCTTGGAGGTGGCGGTGGCTTCGGTGAGGATGATCGTCACCATGTCGCCGAGCTGGCGGGCGCGGGTGCCGGTGACCAGGCCCGAATAGCCGTTCGAACTCTGGAAGATCGCCCCGGCGCTCGCCGGCTGCGGCACGGGCATTCCGCCGTCTTGCGGCGCAGCGGTCAGCGGCGCCCCCGGCGGCGGGGGCGCAGTGAAGCCGGCTTGCGGCCCCTTGCCCCCCAGCCCGCCGCAGGCGGCAAGCAGCAGCGGCGCGGCCAGGATTATGAATCGACCCTCCATCACCGGCCTCACAGCGTCTGGTTGGCGTTGCGCAGCATCTCGTCGACCGCGCTCACCATCTTGGAATTGATCTCATAGGCGCGCTGGGTCTCGATCATCTCGACCAGCTCCTCGACGACGTTGACGTTGGACGCCTCGAGCATCCCCTGCCGGATCTGCCCCCGCCCGTTCTCGCCGGCAAAGCCGACTTCGGCCGGGCCGCTCGCGGCGGTCTCGACGAGGAAGTTGTCGCCGATATTGCGCAGGCCCGCCGGGTTGAGGAAGCTCGCGACCGAAAGCTGGCCGATCAGCGTTGCCTCGGCATTGCCGGGCGTGATCGCGCTTACCGTCCCGTCAGGCGCGATGGTCACCGACTGCGCGCCCGCCGGGATCTGGATCGGCGGCTGCAAGGCATAGCCCTGCGAGGTGATCAGCGTGCCGTCGTTCGACAGGGTGAAGTTGCCCGCGCGGGTATAGCCCGGCTGGCCGCCGCCCGGCAGCTCGACCTGGAAGAACCCGTCGCCGTCCAAGGCGATGTCGAGGCTGTTGCCGGTGGGGTTCATGTTCCCCTGCGTCTGGATCCGGGTCGTCCCCTGGATCTGCACCCCCGTGCCCAGGTTGAGCCCGACCGCAAAGGCGGTCTGCCCGGTCGAGGGCTGGCCGGCGCTGCGCTGCTCCTGATAGGCGAGCGTCGCGAAGTCGACCCGGTCGCGCTTGAAGCCGGTGGTGCCGATATTGGCGAGGTTGTTGGCGATGACGCGCATCCGCGCATCCTGGGCCTCGAGGCCGGTGCGCGCGACGTGAAGGGCGGAAGTGGGCATGGGTCAGGTCTCCGTTGTATTGATCAGCGCAGGCTCAGGAGCGCGCTGCCGCTCTGGTCGAGCTCGCCGGCGGTGGCGATGATCTTGGCGCGCTGTTCGAAGGCGCGCTGCGCCTCGATCATCTGCACCAGCGTGTCGGCGGTCTCGACATTGGACATTTCGAGCGCGGCCGGGGTGAGGCGCGCGGTGAGGTCGGGGGGGAGGACCCCGGTGCCCCCGTTGGCGGCGGGCACCTTCAGAAAGCCGTCGATCCCCTTGGCAAGCGGGCTGCCTTCGGGATTGACCAGCCGGATGCGCCCGATCGCTTCGGGCGGTGCGTTGCCCGCAGCCGGATCGCCCGCCAGCACCGTGCCGTCGGCCGCGATGTTCAGGGTGAATCCCGGCGGCACGGTGATCGGCGTGCCGGTCTCGCCCAGCACGGCAAGCCCCTCGCCATTCTCGAGCACGCCGGTCGCGCCCACGCGCAGATCGCCGCGCCGCGAATAGACCTCGCCCTGACGGTCGGGGGACTGGAACGCGATCAGAGCCTGCCCCTCAAGCGCGACGTCGAGCGCATTGCCGGTCGGCACCACGCGGCCCGTGCGCATGTCCGCGCCGCGAACATTGCCGCGTGCGGGCGCGCGGGCTTCCAACGAGCCGTCGCGCAGCACGGCCGGGGTGACCGCGAAGATCTCCTGGCGAAAGCCCGGAGTCGAGGCGTTGGCGAGGTTGTTCGCCACCACCCGCTGCCGGTCCATCGCCGCGTTCATCGCGGTCATGGCGGTGTAGATCAGCCGGTCCATTTTTAGGTCCGCAGGTTCAGCACGGTCTGGGAGATCTGCGTGGCGGTATCGATCGCGCGGGCATTGGCCTGGAAATTGCGCTGCGCGGTGAGCAGCGAGATCATCTCTTCGGCCAGTTCCACGTTCGAACGTTCGAGCGCGCCGCTGATCATCTCGCCATAGGTGCCGATGCCCGGGTTGCCGAACACCGCCGCGCCGCTCTCGCCAGTCGCCTGCCACTTGGTCTGCCCCGCCTGACGCAGCCCGTTGGGCGCGGCGAAGGTGGCGAGCGCGACCTGCCCGACCGGTTCGCTGCTGCCATCGGCGAACGCGGCGATGATGATCCCGCGGTTGTTGATCGTGACGTTGGCGAGCGTCACCCCGGCCGCGTTGGTGATCGGCACCGCGACATCGGCGGGGGTCGTCGAGGTCGGGTTGCCCGCGGCATCGACCGGATAGGCCTGCAGCCGGTTGCCCCAGGTGTCTTCGAGTTCGCCCGCCGCGGTCAGGCGGAAATTGCCGTTGCGGGTGTAGCTGACATCGCCCGAGAAGGGGTTGGCGAGCGCGAAGAACCCGTCGCCGTCGATCGCGAGGTCGAGCGCGCGGCCGGTCTGTTCGAGCGGGCCGAGCACGAAGTCCTGCGTGATCCCGGCGATGGTCGCGCCGATGCCCGGGCTGCGGCGCGGATCGGTGGCCGAACCGGTCGCGACGAGATCGGCAAACTGCACCGAGCTTTTCTTGAAGCCCACGGTTTCGGCGTTGGCGATGTTGTGGGCGATGACCTTGAGGTCGGTCTCGGCATTCTTGAGGCCGGACAGCGAGGTGAAGAACGACATGGGGCTTTGATCCTCTGGTTAGGGGGAAGGGGTCAGGAGGCGGGGGTCGCAGCGGGCCGCGCGGCGGCCTCTTGGGCGGCGATCAGGCGGTCGAGCTTGGCGGCGATGTCCTCGAGCGTCGCACCGCTCTCGGTAGTGGCGGCGAGCGCGGAGAACTGCGCCATCTGGGCGAGCATGTCCTGGTTGTCGGTCGGCTCGAGCGGGTCCTGATAGGTCAGCTGGGTGGTCAGCAGCCGGATGAAATCGCCGCCGTCGAGCGAGCCCAAGCCGCCGCCCTTCAAGGTCGAGGGCTTGTTCAATCGGTCGAGCGTCGCCTGCGCGGCGGGGGTCAGGCTGGTGGTGTTGGTGGTGGTGGTCATCACTGGCTCCTCAGGGTTTCGAGCATCAGCTGCTTGGCGGTCTGCAATGCCTGCACGAGGTTCTGGTACTGGCGCGAGGCGTCCATGATCTCGACCATCTCGGCGGTCTCATCGACGGGGGCTTCGAACACGTCGCCATTGGCATCGGCGAGCGGGTGCGAGGGGTCGTGGCGCTTGGTCGGCGCGGTCTCGGCGCGCACGAGGCCGCTGGTGGTGACCCCGGCGAGGCCCGAGGCCTTGTCGAGTTCCACCGCGAACACCGCGCGGATCGGGCGATAGGCGCCGTCCTCGGTGGAAGAGACCGAACCGGCATTGGCGAGGTTCGAGGTCGCCGCGTTCATCCGCACCATCTGTGCGCTCATCGCGCGGGTGGTGAGGCTGAACAGGGTCATGGGGGAGCGATCGGGCATCGGCCTCACTCGCCCTTCAGCGCGCGGGTGATGGTGTTGACCTTCCCCTGCACGAAGCTGAGTGTCGCCGAATAGGCCACGGCGTTCTCGGCGAAGGCGACCTGTTCGCGGTTCAGCTCGACCGTGTTGCCGTCCATCGAGGGCATGGTCGGCTGGCGATAGAGCAGCTGCGCCTCGCTGCCGATCACCGCCGCGCCGCGCGCCTTGGCGAGTCGGGCATCGAGCGCGGCGTTGAAATCGATGTCGCGCGCCTTGTAGCCGGGGGTCGCGGCATTGGCGATGTTCGACGCGATCACGCCCATGCGCTGCGACCGCAGGGTCAGCGCGGCGCCGTGGATACCGAAAAGTCGCTCGCTCACGGTGGGAGCCTCCTTGGGTGGGGACGGGACATGCCCGCGGGTTCGCCGGCGGTTCAGCAGGAAGCGTGCCAAACCGGGTGCGGGAGGCGATGCGGCTACGCGCCGGAGCGCTGGCGGCAGGCTTTTGCCGCATCCTGCGCAGCCTCAGGGCAAACCCCTGCCGCAGCCGCGCCGCGCTTAATCGGGGGCGCGCCCTGCCGTTCTCCCGCCTGTTGCCAACCGGAGGGATCCCGCAATGCTGCCCACGATGTCGTCGCTCTTCGATCCTGCCGCGCTGGGCATCGTGATCACGGGCACGCTGGTCGCGACGCTGGCGCGCTGCGGCTGGCTCGATTTCCGCGAAGCCCTTGCGTCGGCCGCGCTGCTGGTACGCGGAGGCTTCCGGCCCGAAGCCAACCGCAAGGCGCTGGCGCAGGCAGCGAGCGCGATCCAGCGCGACGGCCCGCGCCGGGCCGATCCGCCGCTGCCGCCCGACCCGGCGCTCGCCACGCTGGTCGCGTCCTATCTGCGCCACGGCGCGCTCGATACGCTGGCGGGCCTGCGCCGCGCCGATCGCGCGATCGAGGAGGCGCGCCGCTATGCCGCAGCGCATGTGTTCACCTGTGCAGGCGAGCTCGCGCCGGTATGGGGCCTGATCGGCACCCTCTACGGCTTCACCCAGCTCACCCCCGATCCGGCCGCCACCACCACGGTGACGATCATGGGCGCGGTCTCGACCGCCGTGCTGACCTCGCTTTACGGCGCGCTCATCGCGCACCTCGTGTGCTTTCCGCTGGCGAGCGCGATCGAGCGCCGGGGCCTTGCCGAGGAAGCCGCGCGCGAGGCGCTGGCCGACTGGTTCATCGCGCAGGCTGGGGGTGCGGACGCCGCCGCCCGTGCGCGCCGCGCGCACCTGCGGGGTGTCGCATGAACCGCACTGCCGCGCACCACGGTGCGGGGGGATCGCGGGCAGGTCATGGCTGGCAGATGATCCTCGCCGACCTCGCGCTGATCCTGTTCCTGCTGACCCTCTCCGCCCTGCCCGCCGCAGAGGCCGAGACCGGCCGCCAGCTCGCCGCGCGCGCGGTGCAGGAGAAGGCCGCGCGCGAGGAGGACGCCCGGCCCAGGGCGAGGGCCGAGATCGCCGCCGCGCAGGCCCTGTTCCGCCCCGTGGCGGGCGGCCCGAGCCTCGGCGCGTGGCTCAAGTCCCAGCCCGGCGACCCGCGCACGACGCTGACGATTTTTGCCATCCACCCGCCCGGCGGCGAGGCGGCTGCCTTCGCCCGCGCCGAGGCGCTCGCCGCCGAGGCGCGCGCGGCAGGGGCGCGGGTGCGCACGATCATCGCCGCCGGCGCCGAAACGGAAATCTACGCCAGCCTCGCCTATGATGCCGAGGTCACCGACCTCGCGGTGAAATAGGGCTGGAAGCTAGCCCAGCTCGATCCGGTTGCGGCCCTGCTGCTTGGCGCGGTAGAGCGCCGCATCGGCGCGGGCGAGCGCGCTGCGGGTGTCGGCGTCGTCGGTGACTTCGGCGACCCCGCCCGAGAAGGTGATCTTGCCGAACGGCAGGCCGGTATCGCGGTTCATCAGCACCCGCGCCCCCAGTGCGCGGCGGATCGCATCGAGCCGCGCCTTGGCCGCCTCCTTGCCGACCCCGGCGAACAGCAGCACGAATTCCTCGCCGCCGTGGCGCGCGGTGAAGCAGGCCTCGCCCGCCATGTCGGCAAAGCTCGCCGCCAGCGCGCACAGCACGCGGTCGCCCGCAGCATGGCCGTGGCGGTCGTTGACCTGCTTGAAATGGTCGACGTCGCAAAAGGCGATGGTGAGCGGCGTTCCGGCCGCGCGGGCCGCAATCGCGGCGTTCGCCAGCTGCCGTTCGAAGGCGCGGCGGTTGGGCAGGCGGGTCAAGTGATCGACATCCGCCTCGGTGCGCGCCTGGGCGAGATTGTCGCGCAGCCGGTCGATCTCGAGCTCGCTGCGGGCCATCGCCGCCTCGACCTCCTCGATCCGCGCCAGCATCGCGCGCGAGAGGTCGATCACCTGGGTGAGTTCGGCGGGCGCGCCGAGCGCCTCGACCTGCGCGCCAATGGCGCCGCGATGGTCATGCGTCTCGCTCTGCGCATCACGGGCGGTCTCGGCAAAGCGCTCGAGCGTGTATTCGAGCTTTTCGGAGAGCATTTCGAGCGCGGCGATATGGGTGTGCCCGTCGGGATCGAGCCGGGTCAGCGTGTCGAGCCAGCGCTGGTCGATCGGCTCCCCGCTCGCCTCGCGCCGCACCAGCGCGGCGGCGAGTTCAGGCTGCGAGCCTGACAGCGCGCCGCACACGGTCGCCATGTTGGCGGCGGTCACTTCGAGATCGTGGCGGATGAAGAATTCGGTGATGCGCGCCAGCAGCGCGCGCCGCGCCTCTGCCGCGCGGGGGGCGGCATGCTGCGCGAGGCCGCCAGCCTTGGCGCGGGCACGGGCGGCACGGGAGAAACCGGAAGGGAGTGGCATGGCGGGCGGGTCGCGACGTTCGTTGTTGGGCTTTGCTCCGGGCTTAGCGGCTTATGCTTAAGTGCCCGCCCGGCGGCTCTTGGGGAGATTACCTAGGGGGCGCTTGGCATGGCCCTTGCTGTCTGGGCGCCGTAGAACGCTTGCGACGAGCACGAGGATCATGATGCCACCGAGGACATTCAAGAACGCACCCATCGGGCGGCGGGCCGTGCTGGCCCTGCCGGTGCTGCTGCTGCTCGGCGCCGGTGCCGGCGCTGCCCAGACCCTTGCGGCCAGCACCGCGCCGGCCGCGATCGACCGGGCGGTGGCCGCTTTCACCGGGGCGGCGATCGGCACCCCGGGCGGCGCGCGCATGGCGAGCGATCCGCGTCTCCAGCTTGCCCCTTGTGGCGGGCCGCTGGCGGTGAGCTGGCACACTCCGGCCAAGAGCGCGGTCGCGGTCGAATGCCCGGGGCCGACGGCGTGGCGCGTGTTCGTTGCCATCACCCCGGCGCAAGGCCCCGCCACCGCCGCGCGCCCGGCCGCCCCTGCGGTCAAGCGCGGCGATGCGATCACCATCCTCGTGCGCGGACGCGGTTTCAGCGTGCAGCAGCCGGGCGAGGCGATGGAAGCGGGGATGGTGGGGGACTGGATCGAGGTGCGCACCAGCCGCAAGGCGCAAGGCCTGCGCGCGCGGATCGAGCGGCCGGGCCTTGCGGTCGTCCCCGCCGGATAAGCTCTTGCGAGCACCCCCTTAAACCTCCCTGCCCTCTGCCGTTCTCGCCCATAGCAACCCCGCACCAAGGATAGAGCCCATGCCTTCCGTCGAACCGAGCAAACTGCCAGCCGTCAGCGCTCCCCGCGCCGTCGCCGCCGGCGAGCGCGCGCAGATCGAAGCGCGGACCGCCTCGGCACCTGCCACCTCCGCCGCGCCGTCCGGCGTCAGCCTTGAAGTCAGCGCACCGATCGATCCGGCCGCCCCGCCGGTCGATGCCGAGCGCGTCCAGGCGATCAAGAGCGCGCTGCGCGATGGCTCCTACCCGCTGGTGCCGACCAAGATCGCCGATGCGATGATCGCCGCGCAGGTCAGCCTCTCGCTCCCCGAAAAGGACTGACCCTGTGGCCGACATCCTCGTCCCCGCCCGCCGCCCCGCTCCCGAGGCCCCGG
>NZ_LSKQ01000147.1 GCF_001557115.1 Erythrobacter sp. CCH5-A1 | reverse complement strand
GCGCGCAAAGGCCATCGACTGTCCTCGAAATGAGGACACTTGCGATGTTACATACTTCGTGCGCTTTCGTCGCTACATATCCGTCCTCGCTGAGAAAGGCATTCGGCGACGGAAGCTGGATGAAGTCGCCGCCCGGCGTGTAGTAGGCGCGGTCGCCGCCGTGCCGGATTTCGGCCGGAATCGGTTCGAAGAACTTCGCGATGGCTTCGGCTTTTTCCGAAGGCGTCGGCGGCGCCTCGGGCACAGGGCTCGGGTAGAAGTGCGGCGGCAAGCCGTCGATCTGCGAAGCGTTGAACACGCTGTAGGCACGCATGAACCTGATCGTGCGCGATGATTCTTCGCCGCTCGCCTGGTCGATCTCGGTTTTCTTCGTGCTGTTGAAATAGATGCTCGGCTCGGCGGTTTCGCCCTTTCGGACCTGACCTCCGAGCTCCTGCGCCTGCCGGTAGGTCATCCAGTAGCGCGAGGCATGGCCATAGTGGTCGGCGACTGCCCAAAGGTATAGGCGGTTGATGCCCGTGTAAGGCACTCCTCCTGCACGCAGCGGCGCGCCGCCCATTCCCGTCTTCTTCCACGGCCTGCGCCAAGGCAGGGTGCCGGCTTCGATCGTGCGGATGATGAGGTTGGTGATTTCCTGCGCGACATCGCGCTTGGGTCCGCGGCGCATAAGCTCGCTCCTCTTTGAGAAGAAAAAAGGCCCGGCCGCTCGGGTGAGCGCGCCGGGCCAGGCCATCAGGAGGGGATCGCCGCGCTAGGCGCCGATCGCCGCTTCTTCGTCGGCGTCTTCGGGATCGTAGGTGTCGGCTTCGTCGCCGGTGGTATCGACCGGTTCGTGATCGTAGTCGCGCTCGTCGTTGCTGCTGTCCTCGTCGGTTGCGTCGGCAGGTTCGCTCGCCTGCTCATTGAGCGCGAACTTCATGCCCTCTGGCAGCCATGCGAGTGCGGCTTCCTTGACCTCCTGTTCGATGATCGCTTTGCCGGCGAAGATCGTCTCGCAAGTCTTGGATAGCTCGGCCTTCTTCGAGGCGGCATAGCGGGCCGCGAGATCGGCCCCGCCCACTTCGGTGAGAGCGGCAAGGCAGGAGGTCTTGCTGACCCGATCGAAGAAGTTTTCGGCGGTAGGGCGCCACATCTGCGCAACGTCGATATCGAGCATCGTTCCCAACACTGCGTGGATCGGATGGTACTCGGAGCCGTAGCCCTTCTTGGCTTCGAGCGAGATGGCGACCGCATAGGCGAGCCAGGCGGCCTTGGCGTCGTCCTCAAGTTCGCGGAAGGCGATGAATCGCTGCGCTGCCTCGGCAGGTTCTTGCCAGCTCTTGTCGAGCGCCTCGGCCGCTTCGGCGAGAATCGCCTCCGCACTTGATTGCGGTAGTTCGCCGGTGGCCGGGTCGTTCGGACGCCCGCCCTTGATCGCGGTGCCCTTGCTGTCATAGCTCTGCTTGTCCGCGAGCGCGAAGATCGCGAAGTCGAGCGCGAGGCCGGGATCGCCGAGAAGCGACGCGGACAGAATGTTGCGACGCTGCACCGACAATTCGTCGAACAGCCGCGCGCTGATCGGCTTCTCGGTGCCCGGCGCTACGGCTTCGGGCTTGGAGGGCGCGCTCGCGGCGCGTTTGCCCGAACCCGAGGTCGGTTCTTCAGCGGTGACCGTGACGTTGCCCTCCTCGTCCGTGTCGAAGGATAGCCGCTTTTCACTGTAGTAATCGGCCTCCAGGACCATCTCACCGCGCGTCGTCAGGACGAGGAAGCGACCCGCCTCGCTGCGCCATTCTTCGGGCAACTCGCGGACCGGATTATTGAGTTCGCTGCGTTCGGTGTCGAGCGCCTCGTACTCGGCCTCGAGCGCCTCGAAGTCGGCGTCTTCGGCCTCTTCGCCCTCTTCGAAGATGGCGCTGAGGTCATCCATGCGCGCATCGATCTCGTCGATGCGGACGCGGGCCTCCTGTGACAGCGGCGCCGGCGGCAGGCGTACGGGGTAGACGCCCATTTCGCTGCGCGCTTGCCAGGAGTTGGTCGAGGCAACCGGCGTGATCCATCCAAGTCCGGTTTCACCCGCGAGTCGCGTCGCCTCGGCCTCCATCGCCTCTCCGGCGAGCTTGTGCGCCACCTCGGTGTCGATCCAGCGGTCATCGGCCGCCTCGCTGAAGAGGTCGCGCTCGACGCGGCCCCCGGCAGCGACATAGGCATCTTCGCCGATCAGCATGGCGATGGGGTCATTGCCGCGCATGGATCCGTTTGCCACCATGCGGCGGATCGCGTCCGGGGTCGTGTTCCAGGCGGTGCGCATCTGCTGATAGACCCTCAGTTGCACCTCGTGCTGGTCGGTCGCGGCGTAGGCCTTGGCGATCTCGAGCGTCATCTCGCCGGCGGCAAGCGCTTCGAAGATCGGTTCGGCAAGGTTAGCGAGCCGCAGGCGTCCCTCGACGAAGCGCTGTGTGAGGCCGAATCGCTTGGCGACCCCGGCGATGTCGGTGCCTTCCTTGATGAAGTGCTCGAAGGCGCGGCATTCCTCGGCGGGCGTCATCCCGACCCGCTGGAAATTTTCGGCGAGCGAGGCTTCGCCGGCGTCTTCCTCGCTTCCCTCGAGGAGTTTGCATTCGATCTCGGTTTCGGTCGTCCACGCGCCGCGCTCGATGATCATCTCGATCGCACGCAGGCGGCGGCCGCCCGCGATCACCGCGAACTTTCCGCGCTTTTTGCTTTTGGTCACCAGCAGGTTCTGCAGCAGCCCGCGGGCCTCGATATCGGCCGACAGCTGGGCATCGTCGTCTTCGCTGCGCGTCTTGCGCACATTGGCGTCGCTCAGATAGAGCTTTGAAAAGGGAATCAGCATCGTCTTTACTCCTGATGTGCTCCCGGTCATCACCCGGGCACACACTCCCTCCCCCTCCCCTTTGTTCGGGTCGGGGCTGTAAGGGTTAGGCCGTTTTCAGCAGCTTGGCGAAGATTGCGGTCGCACCGCCGGTCGGAACGAAGACGCGGGTGCGGAAGCTGATGATTTCGGTGAAGCAGCCGATGGTCTTGAGCCAGGGCAGATGCTCGGCGGGTGCCCCGGCAATTTCGAACCGCTTTTCCCCCGCCACGCGCGAGCACTTGATGGTTGCCTCGAATGGCCTCCGGATCGGGACCGTGCGGCTTTCACCGAGCGCCTTTACTATCGTTTCCGGGGTAAGCTCGATCGCGGCGCTGATGTCGAACTTCTGGAGAAGATTGGCGACGTCGAGTTCATGGACGATCCGCCCAAGCCAGCTTCGCCCGTTTTCGTCCACGATCCGCTTGACCTCAAGATAGTCGATCGGCAGCGTCGACCAGATCGGAAGCAGCAGCCCTGTGGCTAGGTAGACTGTCTCGGTGCTCAGCTTCTCAGCCGCTTCGGCGACTTCTTCCTCCCAGCCCTTTTCGAATGTTCGCCGGGAGCATTCTTCCCAGGCGGATTCGGTAAGATCGTCGAAGTGATGGTATTCGCGGCGCAGCGGGCGGTGGAGAATCACGCGGCGGATCAGTTCTCCGCGCTCGGTCAAGAAGTGGCGCGAAGGTTCGGCGAGTGCGCACTTGCCGCTCTTCGCATTGTGCATGAGCATGCATCCGTCGGTGTAGTCGCGGCGCTCGAGCACGCGCTCCAGACCGATCGGGCGCGCCCGTGTCCGCAAGGCGAGTTGCAGGAGGTGCGAAGTCGCGCCTGTTCGCTCGTCCGTTCGAAGGATGATGTCCTCGACCACGTCGGCCTGTTCGACCTGCATGGTCTCGACACCGACATCGAGTGAGCCCGCCTCGCGCGCGGCGCTTACCCGGGCCTCGACCAAGCCCAGGAACTCGTCGAAGATTGCGTTCTGCATGCCGATCGGCAGCGCAAGAATCCGGTTGAGCCAGCGCTGGATCGGCGGAAGGTCCTCCTCGAGGATGCCGTCGTCCGAGACAATCTTGAGCCCGCTGCGGCGCTGGAAATCCGCCAATGTTGCGCTCTTGAGCTTGCCCTCGGCGAGCAGCGCGAACCAGGTGTGCAGCGCCGCCTTGGCATATTCGCTTTCGAGATTGTCGGCCGGATCGAACAGGTTCTGCCCGCCGGTCTGGCGTTGGCCGCGGGTGAGCGCCCCGAGGCTGTCGAGCCGCCGCGCGATCGTGCTGGTAAAGCGCAGTTCGCCCTTGCAGTTGGTCGTCACCGGTCGGAACAGCGGCGTGTTCGCCTGGTGAGTTCGGTGCGTGCGCCCGAGTCCCTGGATCGCCCGGTCTGCGCGCCAGCCCGGTTCGAGCAGGAAGTGAATGCGACGTTTCTGGCACTTGGCATCGAGGCTTGCATGGTATGAGCGACCCGTCCCGCCGGCATCGCTGAAGACAAGGATCGGCTTGTGTCCGTCCATGAACTGATCGGTCTCGGATTGGTTGGTGCGCGGCGAGCGGGTTTCCAGCTTCTGCTGGCCGTCCGCGCCGTTGATGAGACGCTTGGTTCGTCCGGTGACTTCGGCGACCTTGTGAGTGCCGTAGTGCTCGATGATCCCGTCGAGCGCGGGCCTGATCGGCGGCATCGCGCACAGGTGCTCGATCATCGCGGCGCGTCGTTCGATCGCCTGCTGGTTGTGAACTGGCTGCCCGTCTTCGTCGAACATCGGACGCGAGCATTCCTTCCCCGTGTCGTCGACGAAGACCTGCATTTGCTGCGTCGGAAAGGCGCGTTCCAGATATTCGATCACGGCATCGAGCGGGCTGAGGTCGAGGTCGAGATCGGCGCGATCTTCCGGCGACAGGCTGTCGAGCCGCCGGTCGAGGATGCTTTCGGCGGTCGAGACCAGTTGGACCACCACCACCTCGTCACGCTCGAGGTGATGGTTGATGGCCGCGATCAGGGTCGGCAGTTTCATCGAAAGAAGCAGCTGGTTGAAGAAGCGCTGCTTGGTGCTTTCGAACCGGCTGCGCGCCGCGGACTTCGCGCCGCTGTTGAGCGTCGCGCCGTCGATCTCGTCTACCACGCCGGTGAGTTCGAGCGCTTCTTCCATGTTCTGGTGGATGATCGCCCAGGCGTCTGCATAGGTGTCGTAGATCGCAATCTGTTCGGGCGTGAGGTCGTGCTTGAGGATCGCGTATTCCACGCCAGCGAAACTCAGGGCGCGTGCCTGGTAGAGCCCGAGCGCCTTCAGGTCGCGCGAGACCAGTTCCATGGCGGCGATGCCCCCTGCCCTGATCTGGGCGATAAAGTCCTCGCGGTTGGCGAAAGCGGTTCCCGGTCCCCACAGCCCGAGCCGGACGGCATAGGCGAGGTTGTTGACGTCGGATGCGCCCGTTGCCGAAGCGTAGAGGACGCGCGCGCTGGGAAGATTGTTCTGGAGCAGCACTCCGGCGATCCCCTGAAGCGAGCCGCTTTTTGCGCCCCGAGCACCCTCCCCGCCTGCGACGCCGCCCATCTCGTGGCTCTCGTCGAAAGCGATCACGCCCTCGAAGTCGTCGCCGGCCCAATCGAGCAGCTGCTTCAAGCGCGTTGCGTCCTGGCGCTGGCTGCGCAGCGTTGGATAGGTGACGAACAGGATCCCGTCGCGGAATGGAACCTCCTGGTCGATCTTCCAGTTCGACAGTGGCTGAATGTCTGCGGGCATACCGCCGATCGCGCTCCAGTCGCGGCGCGCGTCTTCGAGGAGGCTCTCGTTTTTCGAGACCCAGACAGCCTTGCGACGGCCGGCGAGCCAGTTGTCGAGGATGCAGGCGGCAATCTGCCTGCCCTTCCCTGCCCCGGTGCCATCGCCGAGGAAGTAGCCCTTGCGGTACTCTTTCCCGTTTTCGTCTAGCGTTAGGCCGACGCCCTCCTCGTTCGGAATGAAGAGACCGGCAAGATACTGGTCCCAGGCGTTACCGGCATAGATCACCGTTTCGATCTGGGCTTCGGAAAGCAGGCGTTCGGTGAGCACCCGTTCTTGCAGCGTTGGCACATAATGCGGGACGGGCGCGGGGATCGAGCCCATCGCCACACTCTCGACCAGCGGCGTGGGATGCTCGCTCGCCTTGGCAATTTCGACCCGGCTTGGACGGTAAGGCAGGTATACGCCGCTCTGTTCGCCCAGCGGCCTCGGCGCCGTCAGCGCCTCGAAGGCCAGCGGACCAACTCGTGGCTGCTCGACGATGCGCGAGGGCGCTCGAGTTTCCTTTGGTTTCGCGCGCATGGCCTTGAAGAGGCTCGCAGGCCTTGCCTTCGCGACGGGACTGGGCACCGGCGGCGCTTCAACTGTCTCGCACCGGGGGACCGGCGGAACTGTTTCGGCGATTGCGGCCACGGTTTCGCGGGCCAGGATCGTAGGCCGGATACGCCCCGGGATCTTGTCGATGACGTAGAGGCGAACGGCGACGCTAGTGCCCTGCTTGTGGTAGCATTTAGCTAGACGGATGGAGGACTGAACTGTGCAGGAGGCGAAGGTCTCGTCATAGATCCTGCCGAGCTTTGCGCTCGTCGTGAACCAGTCGGGCATGATGGCAACCACTCGCCCTCCCCCCGCAACCCGCCCGATCGCTGCTCGAAGGTGCCGTACGGCAGCGTATTCGTCCGCACCGCGGCCCAGCGAGCGGGAGAATGGAGGGTTCATCAGGATCAGCGTGGGGCGCACCGCAGGATCCAGCAGCGAGGAAAGCATTGCGCCATCAAAGCCTGTGATGCCTGCCTCGCGGAAGATCAGCGCGAGCTTCTCCCGGCGTTTTGGGTCGATTTCGTTGAGGTGGAGTGCCCGCACTTGCGGCAGCATCGCGACGAGCGAGCCGTGTCCGGCGCTGGGCTCGAGTACGATGTCGCTTTCTTTCGGCGCCGCCAGGCAAAGAGCGAGGGCGCCAAGATCGGCAGGCGTCGAGAACTGCTGGGGGTGACTACACGAAAGTGACGTATCTGCACGGAAAGGGCGAACGGATAGCGAA
>NZ_LSKQ01000146.1 GCF_001557115.1 Erythrobacter sp. CCH5-A1 | reverse complement strand
GGTCGGCATTGCCCACCACCCGCCCCCCCGTGTCGGAGCGGCCGATGACAATCGCCTCCGCGCCCTTGGGACCGCGATTGATGGTGTAGGTCTCTACCACCGCGCTTTCCACCGGGCTCTTGGCTAGCGTGACCTTGTCGGTCGCCTTGGGGAGCACGGCGAAGCGGTCGTTGGCGGACCAGTCGGCGGGCTGCGTCGAATAGATGCCGGTCGCGTATTTGCTCATCCAGCCGCCATTCGCACCGACCAGCGCGAAGCTGCCGCGATCCGCCCGCACCCGGCTCACCGCCTCGGCGATGGCGTGCGCGGAATAGTTGTTACCTGCCCCGCCGAAGAACGGCAGGCCGCCGGTCAGAGTCAACCCGCGCGGGTCGTCCACTTCAAGGCCGAAATGGTCGCACTGGTTGAACACGGGGATCGCGAAGCACGAGTAGAAGTCGAGATAGCGGATGTCGGCAATCCCCTTCCCCGCCCGCGCCAGCGCCGCATCGACGCTGGCGAGGCTCGCCGGGTTGCCCGCCAGATCGGGCCGCTGCGAGAGCTTCAGCTCGGTCGCTGCGGTGACGGCGTGGATGTGGACCCACCTGTCCTCGGGCACCCCGAGTTCGCGCGCCAGCCCCGCCGAGGCGACGATCACCGCCGCCGCCTGGTTCACCTGATCGCGCGCGACCGTCATGCGCGGATAGGGCTCGGCGACGATCCGGTTGCGGTCGGTGACGGTGGCGAGTTCTTGCGCCGTGCGCTCGACCGGAGCTGCCGAATGCGGGTTCGCCGCCGCGACCCTGGTGAAGGGCGCGAAGAGCTTGCCGATCTGGAGCCGGTATTCCTCCAGCCCCATTCCCAGCCGGTGCCGCCGCGCGTTCTCGGCGAGGGCATAGAGCGGGATCGCCCCGCTTGCGCCGTGCATGAAGAGGGCGGGCTCCATCAGTTCCTCGACCCCGAAGCCCTGATCCTCGAAGTCGCCCTCGATCTCCTCCGACCAGTCGGGAATCTCGCCCTTGGCGGTGAGGGCGAGGACGGTCGAGATCGCCTCGGAGCCGACGATTACCGCGCAGCGACTGTCCCCCGCCGCGATGGCGCTGGCGAATTCGCCAACCAGCTGCTGGTTGGTCTGCCCGCCGGTGGTCGTCAGGATCGCGCGCGCCGGGTTCGCCCCCACCCGCTTGGCAATCGCGCGCGGCACATTGTTCGCCGCGCCGAACGGCGGCTTGCGATCAGGCCGCGACATCTCGAAGGCGCGGATCGCGGCGAGAGTGTCGATGGCTTCCGCCACACCGCCGCTCGCCCCGCTATCCGCAATCGCCCCAGCCAGCGCCCGTCCGGCGAGGTCCATGTAGGAGAGGGCTGCGTAGCCGGGCTCGCCCACCCTCTCCGAATACTGGCCGACCCCGATGATGACCGGGGTTTTGTCCGCAACCTCAGTCGACAAAGTCTTCGACCCGCTCGACGATGATCGCAGGCGCCATGCCGCCCGCTGCGCACATGGTGACAAGGCCATAACGCCCGCCGCGACGCTCGAGCTCGTCGACGATGGTGCCGATCAGGATCGAGCCCGTCGCCCCGATCGGGTGGCCGAGCGCGATCGAGCCGCCGTTGACGTTGACCTTGTCCCAGTCGAGTTCCAGATCGCGCACGAACTTGGCCGCGACCACCGCGAAGGCCTCGTTGATCTCGTAGAGGTCGATATCGTCGGTGGTGAGGCCGGCCTTGGCCAGCACCTTCTTCGCCGCCGGGACAGGCGCGTTGAGCATCAGCGTCGGATCATCGCCCATGTTGGCGGTGGCGACGATGCGCGCGCGGGGCTTGAGGCCGTGCTTCTGGGCATAGTCCTTCGAGGTGATCAGCACGGCAGCCGCGCCATCGACGACGCCCGAGGAGTTGCCCGCATGGTGGAAGTGCTTGATCTCGAGATCGGGGTATTTCTGGTTGATCAGCTTGCGGAACGTCGTCCCCTCGGCGTCGAGCGGAACATCGGCGATCTTGGGGAAGGCCGGTTCGAGCTTGGCGAGGTCTTCGCGGGTGGTCTGCGGGCGAGGATATTCCTCGCGGTCGAGCAGCACCGTGCCGTCATCGGCCACCACGGGGACGACCGATTTGGCAAAGCGGTTCTCGGCAATCGCCTCGGCCGCGCGCTGCTGCGAGCGGTAGCCGACCTCGTCCAGCTCCTCTCGGGTGAAGCCTTCCTTGCTCGCAATCGCATCGCCGCAGATGCCCTGGTGCGACTGCGGGTGCACCTGCTGGAGCCGCGCGTTGTAGCTGCCCATCATCGGCGGCTTGATCCCGGCGCGCATCTTCTCCTGGCTCATCGCGGCGGTGAGGCTCATCATCTCGGTGCCGCCCGCGACGACGCAGTCCTCCATCCCGCTCATCACCTGCGCGGCGGCGAGCGCGACGCTGGTGATCCCGCCGCCGCAGAAACGGTCGAGCGTGGTGCCGCTGGAGGTGATGTCATAGCCCGCGTCGAGCGCGGCCATCCGCCCCATGTCGCCCGCCTGCATCCCGTCCTGCGTGCTGACCGACCAGATCACGTCATCGACCGTCTTGGTGTCGAGATTGTTGCGGTCCTTGATCGCCTTAAGCACGGTCGCGGCGAGGTGCTGCGGGTGGCACGCGGCGAGCGCGCCCTTGCCCTGCTTGCCGATCCCGCGCGGGGTGCGGACGGCATCGATGATGTAGGCTTCGGCCATGGTGGTCCTCTCCGTTTATAGCGAAATTGCGGTTGACGCGTCCGTAAACCGGCTGCACCACTCGCACAAGAATTGCGTTTCGAAACGCAATCACATTTTCGATAGGGAGAGATTCGAGTGAGCGATGCAACCGCACCCGAAGTGCTGACCGAAGTCGAGGACGGCGTCCTCATCGTCACCATCAACCGGCCCGATGCCAAGAATGCCATGACCCGCGCCGCGGCCGAGGGAATCGCGGCGGCGATGGATCGGCTCGACGCCGAGGATGATCTGCGAGTCGGCATTCTGACCGGCGCGGGCGGCACGTTCTGCTCCGGCATGGACTTGAAGGGCTTCCTGCGCGGCGAGCGGCCCACGGTCGAAGGCCGCGGCTTCGGCGGCGTGGTCGAGGCCCCGCCCAAGAAGCCGCTGATCGCCGCGGTCGAGGGCTATGCGCTCGCCGGCGGGCTCGAGCTGATGATCGCCTGCGATCTCGTGGTCGCCAACGCTGGCGCGAAGTTCGGCATTCCCGAAGTGAAGCGCGGTCTTGTGGCGGCGGCGGGCGGCGTGATGATGCTCCCCGACCAGATCCCGCAGCGCGTCGCGATGGAGCTGGCGCTGACCGGAGATTTCATCGACGCACCCCGCGCCTACAGCCTCGGCCTAATCAACGAAGTGACCGAGGGCTCTGCGCTCGATGCCGCCAAGGCGCTCGCCGCGCGCATCGCCGCGAACGGCCCGCTGGCGGTCCGCGTCTCCAAGCAGATCGTCAAGGAATCGCGCGGCTGGGCGATGGATGAACGCTACGCCAAGCAAGGCCAGCTGATCGGCCCGGTTTTCGTCAGCCACGACGCCCGCGAAGGCGCCGCCGCCTTCGCCGAGAAGCGCAAGCCCAACTGGACGGGGAAGTAAGACAATGTCGGTATTGAACGTGCCCCAGCCCGCCTTCATGGAAGACGAGGAAATCGCCATTTTCGCCGACGCGGTCGGCAAGTTCTACCAGCAGCACGCCCCGCAGAAGCGCGTCGAGAAATGGCGCGAGGACGGCCAGGTCGAGCGCGAATTCTGGCGCGAAGCGGGCGCGGCCGGTCTGCTCGGCGTCAGCGTTCCGAGCGAATATGGCGGCCACGGCGGCGACTTCCGCCATGACCTCGTCGTGATCGACCAGCAGGCCAAGCACGGCGTCGACGGTTTCGCCGCCTCGCTCCACAACACGGTGATCCTGCCCTACCTGGTGCGTCATGGGACCGAGGAGCAGAAGCAGAAATACCTCCCCCGCCTCGTCAGCGGCGACCTCGTCAGCGCGATCGCCATGACCGAACCGGGCGTCGGCTCCGACCTCCAGTCGATCACCACCACCGCGGTGAAGGACGGCAACGGCTATCGCATCAGCGGCTCGAAGACCTATATCTCGAGCGGCCAGATCGCCGATTTCATCATCGTCGTCGCCAAGACCGACCCGAACGAGCGCGCCAAGGGCATCTCGCTGATGCTGCTCGAGACCGAGGGCGCGGAAGGCTTCCAGCGCGGGCGCAAGCTCGACAAGATCGGGCTGGATGCGGCCGACACCTCGGAGCTGTTCTTCGACAATGTCTTCGTGCCGGCCGAAAACGTGCTCGGCGGGGTCGAGGGCAAGGGCTTCTACCAGCTGATGGGCGAGCTGCCGCAGGAACGCCTGATCATCGCCGTGGGCGCGATCAACGGGATCGAGAAGGCGCTCGAGACCACGATGGACTACGTCAAGAACCGCAAGGCCTTCGGCCAGACGATCTGGGATTTCCAGAACACCCAGTTCGTGATGGCCGACCTCAAGGCCCGCAGCACCGCAGCGCGCGTCTTCGTCAACGACTGCATCGCCCGCCATCTGAAGGGCGAGCTTGACGTCGCGACCGCCTGCATGGCGAAGTACTGGGTGACCGAGCTCCAGGGCGAAGTCGTCGACAAGTGCCTGCAGTTCCACGGCGGGGCCGGGTTCATCAACGACTACCCGATCGCCCGCATGTACCGCGACAGCCGCATCACCCGCATCTTCGGCGGATCGAACGAGGTGATGAAGATGGTGATCGCGAGGGGTATGTAAGGTCGCAGCTCGACTCGTCAGGTAAGTCATAGTTAACACTTTGACTTACCTGACTTTTATTGAGAGACTCTACTCCTCCAACCAGCAGAGGAGGAGAGATGATGAAGCGTATCTTCGTAATTTCGTCACTTGCGATGGCACTCGCCACGCCGCTGTCTATCTTGAATGCGCAAGAGGTCGACGGGACGATTGCCACCTGCAAGCCGTACTGCAAGGCTCTCTACCCCGGCAATGATGGCGGATCGCTCCGGGCGCGCAACAGTTGCGTGATCTCGTGCCTCCAGGGTGGGACCGACGGCGGACAGTTTCCGCCCCCGCCGCCGCCGCCGCCGGGCTGCACTACCCCGGCGACTGGCTTCTGCCGGTAACCATGCAGGCCTCGGCTCGGCCGGGGCAACATCCGAGAACAAAGAAAGGAGCGACCTGCCTAGGCAGGCCGCTCCCCTCTCCCGCTCCTTTTCGGAGCTAACCGGTAAGCGCGATCAGAACTTCGCGCGCAGCGTCACGCCGTACTGGCGCGGCGGCAGGGTGAAGGCCGAGCGCGAGTTGTTCGCGCCGGTGCTGCGCAGCGTCGTGTTGAAGGTCACCCCGCGCACCACTTCATCGGTGAGGTTGTTGACCCAGCCCTCGATCGCGTACTTGCCGCCGGCAAAGCGCAGGCCGGTGCGCAGGTTCACGAAGGCCTTGCCGTCCTGCACGTCGGCGACGATCAGCGGCTGGGCCGCAACCGCCCCGGCAACGCCGAGCGCGGTGATCTGCGCCGCGCTCGGCGGGACGATCGCCTGGGTCGAGGTGCGCTGGTCGTCTTCCGCCCGGACCTGGCCCGAGATGAAGAACTCGACATCGTCGGTGATCGGCTTCTCCCACATCGCGCCCGCCAGCGCGATGATGCGCGGGGCATTGGTGAGGTCGTTGCCGCACAGCGAGACCACCTGCGGCGAGGTCTGGGTGCCCGCGCAATCATCCGGGTAGCTCGCTTCGAGGAAGGTCGCGGACAGGTTCACCGTCAACCCGTCAGCCGGACGCAGCAGGCCTTCGACTTCCACCCCGCGGGTGTTGGCCTTGGGCACGTTGAAGGTGGCAAAGGCGGTCCCGGTGAATTCGAGCACCTGGAAGTTGGTGAACTGCTCGTAGAAGGCAGCGACGTTGAGGGTCAGCGCCCGGTCGGGGGTCTGCGCCTTGACGCCGAGTTCATAGGCATCGACCTCTTCCGACAGGAAGCTCGGGTTGGCCCCCAGCACCGCTGCGGTCGTATCGAGGTTGATCCCGCCAGCCTTGTAGCCGTGCGTGAAGCTCGCATAGCTGCTCACGAAGGGGCTGAACTCGTAGCCGAGCTTGACGGTGTAGATCAGCTCCTCGTCCGTGAAGTCGGACTGGAAGGTGCGCGGCAGCGGCAGCGCCTCGTTCACGTTCGGGGTGGCAGGGTTGTCGAAGGCGGCCGGCAGGTTGGCGGGCGCGGTGAAGCCGAAGCAGCCGAGCCCGATAAAGGCCGGAACCAGCGCCGCATTGACAGCGCCGATCGCGCCGAGCCGCCCGAGCGTAGCCCCGCAGACCGTGTTGTTGGTCGCCACCTGGCTGAAGCCGCCCGACTTTTCTTCCCACGAATAGCGCGCGCCCAGCGTCAGCTCGAGCCCGTCGGTGATCTCGAAGGAGTTGTGGGTGAAGACCGCGTAGCTCTTCGCGTCCTGCTGGAAGCGGTTGGTGGTGCGGGTGCCGGCGGGGTTCACGCCGACGAAGGTCTGGAGCGGCGTCGCCCCCGCGGCAGCGCCGAGGAAGGCCCCGAAGTTGCGGTCGTAATCCGCGCCCAGCGCGAACTGCTGGGTCTGGTCGATCGTCTCGTCGGAATAGAACCCGCCGATCATGTAGTTGAGCTTGCCCTCGAAGGTCTCGCCCTGAAGCCGCAGTTCCGCGGTCCAGTTGTCGATCGTGAGATTGAGCGCATCGACGTTGAAGATGTCGAGCCCGGTGAAGTCGGAATCGTAGCGCTCGAAGCTCTGGTACTTGCGGTAGGAGCCGATGAAGATGAGGTCGGCGCTATCGGAGATCGGGAATTCGAGCTCGCCGGTCACGCCGTAGTTTTCGATGTCGGCGACCGGCGCGAAGTTGGCCGAGACGATGCGGTTGTCCATCGCCCGTTCGAAGCCGGCCTGATCGCGCGGCGCGGTCGCCACGAAGGGCTGGCCGTTGCCGCCATTGGCGCCGAGCCCGACCGCAGCGAAGGCGCCGGCGCCCACCAGCGGGGTCTGGTAGAGCTCGATCGCGCCGCAGCAGCTCGACTGGCTCTTCGAATAGTCGGCGATGATGCGGCCGCGCAGGCCGCTCTCGGTGTCCCAGCCGATCTGGCCGCGGACCAGCCACTGGTCGACATCGTTGGTGTCGCCCACTTCGCGGCCCGTGCGGTCGACCACGGTGAGGAAGCCGTCACGCTCGCGCCAGGCTCCGGTGAGGCGCACCGCAACCGTGTCCTTGACGATTGGCACGTTGACCGCGCCCTGCAGGCTCTTCTCGTCGAAATTGCCGTATTCGGCGTTCACGAAGCCGCTGAACTCGGTGACGTCCGGGCGGACATTGGTGATGTTGAGCGCGCCCGCCGACGTGTTGCGGCCGAACAGCGTGCCCTGCGGGCCGCGCAGCACTTCGACGCGCTCGACGTCGACGAATTCGGAGAGCGCGACGCCCGGGCGGGCCTGGTAGGCGCCGTCGATGAAGATGCCGACCGCGCTTTCGAAGCCGATATTGTTCGAGGTCGTCCCCACGCCGCGCACGCGCAGCACCACCGAGCCCGATGCGAGCTGCGCCTGGCTGGCGGTGAAGGAGGGCGCGAGGGCTGCGATCTGCTGGATGTTGACCACGCGCTGCGCTTCGAGCTGCTGCGGGGCGATGGCGGTCACCGCGAGGGGAATGTCCTGCACGTCCTGCGCACGGCGGGTCGCGGTCACGATGATGACGTTGTCATCCTTGGGAGGGGCGGCGCCCTCTTCGGTGTCCTGGGCAAAGGCGGGGGTAGTCAGGGCGCTGCAGGCCATCAGGCCGCAGGCGAACAGTGCGAACTTGCGCGTCATCGATTTCCCTCTCTCACATACCAGCCGGTCTTTGCGCCGGACTTGGGTTAGCGGAGCGAAACCTATCAGCGTCTTCGGGCCTAACAAGAGTTATAGTCAAACTTCTGCGCGACAGTAGCAAAAATGCAACATTCATCCATTTGCCGCAGCATCGTCGCAATCTGCATAGGTATGCACGAACGATTGTTGCGCGAAGGGCGCCCAAGACCCCTCAGAAGCCGTAGCGCACGCCGAGCCACACCGTGCGCGGCACACCCAGATCGACCGATCCGCCCTGGTTGCGCGTGACGATCGCCTCGTCGGTCAGGTTCTCGCCCCTCAAGGTGAGCGACAGGCGGCCCCAGAGCGGCGCGGCGAAGAAGGCGTCCAATGTGGTGGCGGGCGCGAGCCGGTCGGTCTGGCGGTCGTCCTCGAACTGGGAAGAGACATGACGCAGGGTTCCCGCGATCCGCCAGCCGGGGGCGGGCTGCCAGCCTAACGTGAGGCTGGCGGCGAATTCGGGCGTCTGCGCAGGGCGCAACCCGTCGAGGTCGGCGGAAGGCCCCTCGCCGCGCACTTCGGCATCGGTCCATGCGAGCGCGCCGTCGAGGCTGAGCTCGCCGAATTTCGCCGCCACGCTCGCCTCGATCCCGCGCGCTTCGATCGCGGGCAGGTTGGCGCGGCTGCGCAGGTTCGGGCCGACGGTGACATTGGCGATGGCGTTCTCGACCTCGTTGTCGAAGGCGGTAACCGCGATCACGACTGCGTTGACCGGCTGCCAGTCGAGCCCGATCTCGAAGCCCCGGAGGCGCTCGTTGGCGAGATTCGCATTGGCCTCGGTGGTGACGGGGAAGACCACGAAGGGGCGGTAGAGTTCGTTGAGGGTCGGCAAGCGCAGGCCGGTATAGGCCGCCGCGCGCAGATCGAGGCGGCGGGTGGCGTAGAACAGCGCGCCTGCCCGCCAGCTGAGCGACCAGTCGCTCCGGTCGGGCGCGACGACCTCGCTCACCACCGCCCCAGTGGTGGCCGAGAGCGCGCGGTAAAAGCCGCCGGTGATGCTCGATCGGTCGGCGCGCAGGCCGCCGTTGATGGTCAGCGGGCCGATCTGCCAGTCGTCCTCGACGAAGATGCCGAGGTTACCGGTCGCGCCCCCCGCCCGGCGGCGCTCGGTGATCGCGCCCGAGACGGCGTTCAGCGCCTCCTCCTGCAGCTCCCCGTCGGCGCGGCGCCAGTCGGCACCGATGCGGATGTCGTGGCCTTCGAGCAGCGGCGGGCGCAGCTCGAACTTGCCGCCGATGCCGGTGGACGGCGTGCGGCGCTGGTCCAAGGTGGGGGTGAAGCGGGTCGCGGAGATGACGATGTTCGAGAAGTCGCGCGCCTGCACATAGGCGAGCGCATCGAACTGCCATGCGCCGCGCCCGACGAAGCGGATGCTGGCCTCCTCGCCTTCACTGGTCGAATCCGCACCGCGGAAACGCAGCGTGCGCGCGTCGCGGAAGGCGGCAACGCGGGTCTGGACCTCGATGCTGTCGGTCAGCGGGGCGACGGTGCGCAGGGCGACGTTCCAGCTGTCGAAGGCCGCGCGCGCGGTGGCGGGGACGCGCTGCGCGTCAGGGGTGGTGAAGAACCCCTGCCCGCGGTCCCAGCGCGCGCTTGCCACTGCGAAGCCGCGCCCGAGGCGCTGGGTGAACACGCCGCTCGCCTCGGTCTCGCCCCGGTCGTTGACCGCCGCGCTGCCGAGGAAGGCCTCGCCCGGCGCGGCGCTCTCGAGTTCGATCGTCCCAGCCAGCGCGCCTGCTCCAAACGGCCCCGACCCGCCGCCGCGCGTCACCCGGATCGTGCCGAGGGTCTCGGGCGCGATGGCCGACAGCGGAATATAGCCGAAGAACGGATCGGCCAGCGGCACCCCGTCGAGCAGCACAAGCGCCCGGCTCGTGGCATTGCCGCCCAGCGCGCGCAGCGTCACCCCTTGCGCGCTCGGGTTCGACGAGCGGCTGTCCGAGCGGCGGAACTGCTGGAAACCCGCGACATTCCTCAGCACATCCTCGATCCGCCCCGAGGGCGCGGCGATAATCGTCTCGCGCTCGATGGTGGTCGTGGCGTAGATGCCCGTAGAGAGCGCCGGATCGAGGCCCTTGCCAGTGACGATGATTTCCTCGGCGAGGTCTTCTTCCTCGTCCGCCTCGGCCTCCTGCGCGGCCAGCGGGACGGCGGAAGGGAGGAGCAGGGCGCAGGCGAGCAGGCGGGCACGGAATGTCATGGGCCGCGCCTTAAAGCGGCCTGCCCCCGCCGTCACCACAAACTCAGTTGCACTTTGCCATTCAAGACTCGCTTTTGCGCGGGCGCTGTGGTTACATCAGTGTCAATTAGGGAGAGAGAGACCCGATCATGCTCGCAACACCGCCCGATTTCGATGTCCTGATCGTCGGTGCCGGCATCTCCGGCATCGGCATGGCCGCGCACATGGAGATGAAGGCGCCGCACCATAGCTACGCCATCGTCGAGCGGCGCGACAATCTCGGGGGCACGTGGGACCTGTTCCGCTACCCTGGCATCCGTTCGGACAGTGACATGCACACGCTGGGCTTCGATTTCGAACCGTGGCGGCACGAGAAGTCGATCGCCGATGCGCCCGCGATCCTCGAATATCTCGACCGGATCGTCGACGAGCGCGGCATCCGCCAGCACATCCGCTTCGGCCACAAGGTGGTGCGCGCCGACTTCCACCACGATGACGCGCGCTGGCATGTCGAGCTGGAAAAGGCCGACGGCAGCGCCGCGCACATGACGGCGAATTTCCTCTACCTTGGCGCAGGCTATTACGATTACGACGAACCCTACGATCCGGGCTTCGACTTCGGCGAATTCGACGGCCAGGTGCTCCACCCGCAATTCTGGCCCGAGAACCTCGATTACAAGGACAAGCATGTCGTGGTGATCGGATCGGGGGCGACCGCGGTCACCATCGTCCCTTCGATGGCGAAAGAGGCGGCGCACGTCACGATGCTCCAGCGCACGCCGACCTGGATGTTCTCGCGGCCCGCCAAGGATGCGGTGGCGAATTTCCTGCGCGCGGTGCTTCCCGAAAAGCTCGCCTACCGGATCACCCGGTTCAAAAACATCAAGATGCAGGACTTCAGCTTCAAGATGGCGCGCGACAAGCCGCAGAAGGTGAAGGACGCGCTCTACAAGAAGATCGAGGAGGCGCTCGGCCCGGATTACGACAAGGCGAGCTTCACGCCGCCCTACAACCCGTGGGAACAGCGCCTGTGCCTCGTGCCCGACCAGGACCTGTTCACCGCGATGAAGGCGGGCAAGGCCAATGTGGTGACCGGCCATATCGCGAAGTTCGAGAAGGGCGGCGTGCGTCTCACCGACGGTCAGTTCCTCCCCGCCGACATCGTGGTGACGGCGACGGGGCTGAAGCTCGCGGTCGCCGGCAAGATCGACGTGCGCGTCGATGGCGAGCCGGTGAAGTTCAACGAGCGGTTCTATTACAAGGGCTGCATGTTCTCGAACCTGCCCAACCTTGCGGTGGTGTTCGGCTATCTCAATGCCAGCTGGACGCTACGGGCCGACATCAATTCGGACTATGTCTGCCGCGTGCTCGAACACATGCGCAAGACCGGCACGACCATCGCCACCCCGGTGCTGACCCCGCAGGGCGAGGCCGCGATCACCGAGGACGACGTGTTCGACTTCTCGAGCGGCTACATCCAGCGCGGCAAGCACATCATGCCGAGGAATTCGGTGAGCTATCCGTGGCGGCTCAATCAGGAATATGTCGTCGACAGGAAGCGCATGAAAAACGATCCGCTGACCGACGGCATCCTCACCTTCACCAAGCCGGGCGCCAATGCGCGGGGCGTGGACGAGCAGCTGGAGGCGGCGGAATAAGGTCGAAAGGCGGGCGGTAATCTCTTCCGATTGCGCCTGCCTTCGCCTAACCAATGCCCATGACCTCTCCCGACAAGATCTGGACCGCCGGGCTCATCGTCATCGGCGACGAAATCCTCTCAGGCCGCACGCAGGACAAGAACATCGCGCAGGTCGCGAGCTGGCTGCAGGTGCAGGGCATCCGCCTTGCCGAGGTGCGGGTGGTGCCCGATGTCGAGGCGCGGATCGTCGAGGCGGTGAACGCCTTGCGGGCGAGCAACGACTACCTCTTCACCACCGGCGGGATCGGGCCGACGCATGACGACATCACCGTCGATGCCGTGGCTGCGGCGCTGGGCGTGCCCGTGGTCATCCATCCCGACGCGCGCGCGATGCTCGAGCGCTACTACGCCACGCGCGGCGGGCTCAACGAGGGGCGCCTCAGGATGGCGCGGGTGCCCGAGGGGTCCGAGCTGATCCCCAACCGCATGTCGGGCGCGCCCGGCATCCGGCGCGGCAACATCTTCCTGATGGCGGGCGTCCCGCATATCACCGCCGGAATGCTTGACGCGCTGACCGGCGAGCTCGAGGGCGGCGCGCCGCTGCTCTCCGAAACGCTCGGCGGGTGGATCCCGGAAAGCGAGGTCGCCGACATCCTGCGCCAAACAGAGGCGGCTTACGAGACCTGCCAGATCGGCTCCTACCCCTTCTTCCGCGAGGGCCGGGTCGGAGCCAATTTCGTGGTCCGTTCGGTCAGCGCCGAAGACCTTGCGGCCTGTTGCGCGGCGCTCGCCGAAGGGCTGGCGGCGGCGGGGCATCCGGTGACGCCCGGCGGCATCTGAAGCCCCCTGCGGGCGCTTCGGGAGACATCATCACCTCGCCTTAACCCTTGCCTGATAGAGGCTTGGGCATGACGCGCGTGTTCATCACGATCGACACCGAATACTCCTCCGGCCTCTACAACGGTCCGGGCACGGCCGACCGTGCCGAGAATTACGCCCGCTCGATCGCCTGCGTGACGCCCGAGGGTCCGGCGGGGATCACCCACAAGCTCGAATTGCTGGCAAAATACGGGCAGAAGGCGGTGTTCTTCGTCGACCCGATGCCCGCGCTGGTGTGGGGCATCGCCGCGATCGAGGACATTGTGGGGCCGATCGTGGCCGCAGGGCAGGATGTGCAGCTGCACTGCCACACCGAATGGCTTGGCCTTGCGGGCGCGGCCAGTCCGCTCGCCTCGAAGCAGGCGGGCAAGAACCTTGCCGACTTCACCTTCGAGGATCAATGCGCGATCCTCGACTATGCCCGCGCGACGCTGGTCGCCGCTGGTGCGCCTGCGCCGGTCGCCTTTCGGGCGGGCAATTACGGCGCGAATGACGACACGCTGCGCGCGCTGGCAGCGATCGGGCTCGACTACGACACCAGCCATTGCCCGGCGCTGGTCGGCACGGGCGGCTGCCGTATCAGCCTCGGCGCCGAAGACCGCGATCCGGTCGGCCACATGGGGGTGATCGAGGTCCCCATCGGCGCGATCGGCACGATGGGCGGAGGACTCCGGCACGCGCAGCTTACCGCCTTGACGCTGGGCGAGCTGGTCAGCGCGATCCGCCACGCGCACGCCAGCGGACGCGACAGCTTCACGCTGGTCAGCCACTCCTTCGAGCTCATCAACCGCCGCCGCCAGGCGGTGAACCCGATCGTCCGCCGCCGCTTCACCGGGCTGCTCAAGGCGCTGGCGCGGATGCGCGGGGTGACGACCGGCACCTATGCCGAGACCCCGCCGCAGCTGTCGCTCACCGGCAGCACCGCCGCGCTCCCGCCCTGCCCGTTCCGCACCAGCCGCCGGATCGCCGAGCAGCTGGTCTCCAACGCGCTCTACGGCAGCATCTAAAGCGCCCGCGATGGCCTCCGCCGGGATCGACTTCACTCTCGGGTCGCGCCGCCTTGCACGGGTGCCGCGGGAGCTTGCGACCTGGGCCTTCAGCCTCGAGGACGTGCTCGCCGCCGCCCTGCCCCCCGCCCCGCCACCCGCGCGCGACGGGGTGCGGGTGCTGTCCGCTCCGACCGCGTTGCTCCCCGAGCTCGCCGCGCGCTATCCCGGCTGCATCCCCGGTGGACGGCAGGACTACCGGCGGCACTACATCGACATGGGGTTCGGGTTCGAGGCCTACATGGCGGGCTTCTCCGGCAAGACCCGCTCGACCTTCAAGCGCAAGGCCCGCAAGCTCGCCGAGGAGGTGCCGGGGGGCTACCACGTCACCGCCCACCGCACCCCGGCCGAGATTGAGGCCTTTCTCGCCGCCGCCCTGCCGCTCTCGGCGAAGACCTATCAGGCGCGGCTGCTGGGTGCCGGCCTGCCCGGCGACCCGGCCTCGCGCCGCGCCATGCTGGCAGCGGCCGAGGATGACCGGATGCGCGCCTTCCTGCTCCACGCCGGCGGCACGCCCATCGCCTACCTGTCATTGCCGGTGAGCGGGCGGACGCTGGTCTATGCCCACCTCGGCTACGATCCCGCCTTCGCGCGGCTCTCGCCCGGCACGGTGCTCCAGATCGAGGCGCTGGAGCGGCTCTTCGCCGAACACCGCTTCGCCTGGTTCGACTTCACCGAGGGCGACGGCGCGCACAAGGCGCTGTTCGGCACCCATGCGGCGGCGTGCTCGAGCCTCGTCCTGCTCGAGCCCACGCTGGCCAACCGCACGCTGCTTGGCGCGCGCGAGGCCTTCGATGCGGGGGTGGCGAGCGCGAAGACGCTGGCCGAGCGCTCAGGCGCCCTCGGCCGGATCCGCGCTGCCTTGCGCGGCTGAACGCTGGGCTGCGCGCAAGCGGTTCGCTTCCTGCTGGCGCGAACGCTCGACCAGGGCGGTGCGCACCGACGGCGTGCCCGAGAGCGAGCCGTAACGCAGCGCGATGTAGAGCCACGCCAGCACCGTCACACCGAGCAGCGTGCCCGCCGCCATGCCGAGCCTCACATCATAGCTCGCCAGCAGGGCGCAGGCTGCGACCGCAACCCCGCCCACCAGCCACTTGGGCGAAAGCCATCCGGCAAGACGTTCCGAAGCAACGGGCATGAGCGACCTCTTTCCTGAACCGCGGCCAAAGGGGAGAGGGGCGGCGCGGGTGCCCATATCAAATGGTATAACGCGCGGCCAAGACAAGGGGTCCGAATGACTTATGCCGAACGCAAAAGGGGCCGGAAGCGCGCGGCTTCCGACCCCTCATATGCTGTCAGCAAAGCTGTAGGAAAGGGGCTTACGCGCCTTCCACTTCCGACAGGTCGACCTTGAGGCCCGGGCCCATCGACGAGGTCAGCGAGACCTTGCGGACATACTTGCCCTTGGCGCCGCTCGGCTTCGACTTCACCACCGCATCGGTCAGCGCCTTGAAGTTGGCCTTCAGCGCGTCGTCCGAGAAGCTGAGCTTGCCGATGCCCGAGTGGATGATGCCCTGCTTCTCCACGCGGAACTCGACCTGGCCGGCCTTGGCGTCCTTGACCGCCTGGGCGACGTTCGGGGTCACGGTGCCGAGCTTGGGGTTCGGCATCAGGCCCTTGGGGCCGAGCACCTTGCCCAGACGCCCCACCACGCCCATCATGTCGGGCGAGGCGATGACGCGGTCATAGTCGAGGTTGCCGGCCATCATGTCTTCCATGAGGTCTTCGGCACCGACCTTGTCGGCCCCGGCAGCCAGCGCCTTCTCGGCATTGTCGCCGCGCGCAAACACCGCGACGCGCACGTCCTTGCCGGTGCCCGAGGGCAGCGACACCATGCCGCGCACCATCTGGTCGGCGTGACGCGGATCGACGCCGAGGTTCATCGCGACTTCGACGGTCTCGTCGAACTTGCCCTTGAACTGGCGCAGCACGCCCAGCGCCTCTTCGATGCTGTACAGCTTCTCGCGGTCGAGCGAGGCCAGAACCTTCGCCTTCTTGGTGATCTTGCCCATGGTCTTAGCCCTCCACCACTTCGAGGCCCATCGAGCGGGCGCTGCCGGCGATGATCTTGATCGCCTGATCGATGTCGTTTGCGTTCAAGTCAGCCATCTTGGCTTCGGCGATCTCGCGCAGCTGCGAGGTCTTGATGGTTCCGGCCGAGACCTTGCCCGGCTCCTTCGAACCCGACTTGAGGTTGGCGGCCTTCTTGATGAAGTAGGTCGCGGGCGCGGTCTTGGTGACGAAGGTGAAGGAACGGTCGCCGTAGACGGTGATGACCGTCGGGATCGGCATGCCCTTTTCCATTTCCTGCGTGGCGGCATTGAACGCCTTGCAGAATTCCATGATGTTCACGCCGCGCTGACCCAGCGCCGGGCCGATCGGCGGCGAGGGGGTGGCAGAGCCCGCGGGCACCTGCAGCTTGATATAGCCTTCGATTTTCTTGGCCATGAGGCCTTACTCCTGTCGCACTGTTGCCGCGCTGTTTCCATCGCGGCTCATGGTGAGCGGTCGAACGCCGTGGCCTGTGCACGCCAGCGGCTCCCGCACGGAATCACCCAGCCAAGGGCCGAGCGAAGGCGCGCGCATAGCGTGTCGGGCCGAGAATGCAAGCGAATCGCGCGTGTTCAGCCGCGCCGCGCGAAGACTGAACCATGAGACACGAGAGACACAGTATAGAGCGGAAAACGCCTCCCAGCGCGCAGGCGCAGCGGCGGGTTTGCGGCAGAGGGGCGAAAGGCTGCGCATGACATCCTCTTACCTCCCTGCGCGGCTGTAGGAAAATGATGACCGCCCGCAATTGCGCTTGCGATTCATAATTTCTCAAACGATTGTGTGCTATGGCTTTTTCGCCAAGCCACAGGGGCAACAGGAGGGCACAGATGTTTCGGGTCGCGATCCAGATCAAGGAACTGATTTCCAGCAACGTCACGAGCGCGATCGAATCCGCCTCCAACCCCGCCAAGATGCTCACCCTGCTCCAGCGCGAGATCGAGGAATCGATCATCAGCCTGACCGGTGAGCGCACCCGTGTCACCCAGAACAAGCGGCGGCTCGAAGCCCTGCTCACCCAGCACGAGCTCAAGGAGGCCGACTGGGGCGACAAGGCCAAGACCGCGATGGATCACCACCGCGAGGATCTCGCCCGGCAGGCGCTGCTCGCGCGCGAGGATTGCCGCCTCGAAGTCGCCCGCCTGAAGAGCGAGATCACCGCCGCCGATGCGAGCCTTGCCGAGATCGAGGCCGCCATCGGCGAGCTCGAAGCCAAGCGCGAGGAAACCCGCGCGCAGGCCAAGGCACAGATGGCCGCCGACGAGGCCGCCCGCGCCGGCAGCACCGGCGGCGCCGCGAGCCGCGCCGAAGCGCATCTCAACCGCATCAACACCCTCGGCCAGCGCGCCCAGTTCGCGACCGAGGACGAGGGGCCCTCGCGCACCGTCGCCAGCGTCGATCGCGAGATCGAGGAAATGCGCCGCGCGAGCGCCATCGAGGCCGAACTCGCCGCCCTCAAGGCCGCCGCGCCCGTGCCCGAGAAGAAGACGGCGGCCAAGAAGCGCTGAGACGGCAGCGCCCGGCGCGGGTTGGCATGACACGCCTCTGCTAGGCCCGCGCGGATGCTTTTCGAGCTTCTCGGCCTGCCGGCCGGTGCGCCCGGATCGCTGAACTTCCTCGTCGTCGCCCTTGTGGTGGTGGCGTTGCAGGTGCTTCCTGTCCCCGGCGTATTTCTTATGGTCCTCGGCGGGCCGCTGTGGGCGGGGGTACTGATCACCCTCGCCATGTTCGGCACCGTGCTGGAAGTCGCCACGGGTCAGGCCAGCCCCGGCTGGCTGGCGCTGCCGATCCTCTATTTCGGCACCTATTACCTGATGGCCGGGTGGAACCGGATCACGATCCGGCGGATCGCCCGCGAGCTTGCGGACTACAACGCGGGGCAAAGCCTCGCCTTCGATCCCGCGCGGCAGGACCTGATGCTGGTGAACGGCCAGCCCGATGCGAGCGCGCTGCTGACCGATTACGCGCTGCCGCGCGTGTTCGAGCGCGGCCGGGTGCATTTCGTCGGGACGCCCGAGGCCTGCCAGCTCGCCCAAAGCAAGGCGGCGCGCCAGAGCGGCGTCCATTCCTCTTTCGGACACCACACGACCTCCAAGCGCGTAGGGAAGGGCGGACAGGCACCCGAGCCGCCGCCCGAGGGCGGCATCATCACCGCACCGGGCGAGCCCGAGCGTCCGGTGGTGAGCCTCACCAGCCATACGCACCGGCGGCGCGACGACCTGCTGCCGCTGGAGGTGACCGACGTTACGCTGCGCGACGAGGAAAGCGGCGCGCATTGCGATCTGCGGATCGCGAAAGCCGCCCAGCTGGCGAGGTTCCCCTTCCCGGTCATCGGCTTTGTGCTCAACAGCGGCGGGCCCTGCTGGCAGGGCATGGCCGGCTGGATGCGCCAGCGCGCGCGGCCGCTTGGAAGCGCGACGCCGGACGGGCGCGCGCTTGTCGCCGCCGCGCTCGGGCTCGCCCCCTCGACGGGCCTCGCGGCGCGGGCGGTCGGGGCCGAGGCGGTCGCGGCGCTGATCGCTGAGGCCGACACGGCACGCACCGAGCGGGAACTGGCGATCCTCGAGGCGATGCTGGCCGATCCGCTCACCGATCTGAAGAAGGTCTCGTTCAGTCACCTGGCGATCCGTCCGGAGGCGATCGCGCCCTATGCCGACCGGATTATCGCCGCGCTCGGTGTGTTTCAGAGCGAGGTTGAGTGCAGCGAGAACGCATACAGATTGTGGCCGCTGGTGGCGGTGCTGCCGGAAGAGGACTTCGCCCGCCACCGCGCGCAGATCGTCCGCTGGCTCGATCCGGCGACGGCGCGACCCTGGGCCCGCAAGACCGGCAGGATCTACGCCCGGCTCGACGCGGCGGTGCCCGAGGAGCGCGAGATCCTGCTCCACCGGCTCGAGACCGAACGCGGCGACCTCGAGACGGCGCTTCTGCCCGGCTTTGCGCGGATGGGCAGCGCTGCGCCAGACGAGGTCAAGGCGCGGCTGCTGGCGCTGTGGCGCGCCCGCGCGCCCGACCCGGCAAGGAAGGGAAGCCATCGCAGCGACTTCGAGACGGTGCTCTACTTCACGCTCGCGCGGATGGGGCTGAAGCAAGAGGCGGGCGAGGTGGTGCAGCGCTACTGGCGGGACACCTACGCCGCGATCTGGCGCGAGGTCGAGGCCGACAGCCATCCCGAACTGTGCGACGCCTCGCCGCGCGCGCTGAATAGCCACTTCCGCAAGTCATGACCCGGGCGCGGGGCGCGGCACCCGCATCCCCTTGGTGCGGCTGGTGAGGTGGAATTGCCGGCACAGCCCGCACTTGTAGGCGCGCAGGGTCACATCGGCGGCAAGCGCAACCTGCTCGGCCGCCTCGCGCGTGGCGAAGCGGCGCTTGCGGTTGCAGATGCCGGGGCGGGTTTGCATCACCCGCC
>NZ_LSKQ01000145.1 GCF_001557115.1 Erythrobacter sp. CCH5-A1 | reverse complement strand
ACCAAGTGCCGCGCCGGTCCGGTTCGATGCGCGGCGGCGGGGCCGAGGTTGTACCACACCGCCCAGCCCGCGAGCGCGCCACCCAGAAGGAAGGCAAGGCACGCAGCGAGCAAGGCGCCGCGCATCGAACCGGACCGGCGCGGCACTTGGTCAAACGATGGTTCTGGCGGCGATGCCATGGCGATCCGTTCTTGCGACCCTGTCTTGGTTCCGGCGCGCGCGGTTACGGCTGCCGTTGCGGGGATGATGGAATGGAGCGCGCCTCTTGGCACAAGTCAAATGCCAATTGCAGGAACGTGCTCTCATCAGGGCGCTCAGCGGTGAGGATCGCGGGCCATCCCTCGCCGGCCGCCGCCGCGATCCGCGGGCCGAGCGCTGCGAGGGTGATGCGGGCGCGGTCGAGGCCGAGGCGTCCCACCTCGGCGGCGAAATGCGCGGCAGTGGCGGCGGAGTGGAGCAGCACCAGTGCTTGGCCCGATGCCAGCAGCGGCGCGGCAGGATCGAGCGCCAGGCTCTCGCTGCGATAGGCGATCACTTCGGCAAAGGTGACGCCCGGGGGCGGCATGAGCGGGACGTGCTCCTCGCCCGCGATGCGCAGCAGGTGGCAGGGGGCGGCGATGGCATCGAGCACGCCTTGCAGGCCCCCGCTGCCCGTCAGGGCGACGGTGAAGCCGGCGGCGCGCGCGGCGGCGGCGGTTGCCTCGCCCACCGCGAAGACGGGCTTGGCGGTGAGGCGGGCGAGGTGCGGGCCGCCGTGGAGGATGGCGTTGGCGCTGCCGATCAGCAGCCCGTCGATGCCGGCGGGGTCGGGGCAGTCCCACGCCAGCGGGCGGATCGCGGAGAGCGGCTGGCCGGTGATGGTGAGGCCGAGAGCGCGGGCTCGCTCCAGCGTCGCGGCCAGCCCCGGCTCGGGACGCAGCGCAAGGAGGTGGAAGGTCAAACCGCCGCCCTGAAATGCGCCGCGATGCTCTCGGGTGCGCGGGCGAGAAGGTCGGCGGCGAGCAGCTCCACGGCCGTACGGTCTGCGGGGGTGAAGGTGGCGGTGCCCTCGATCCGCTCGGCCCCGTCGGGCGAGAACAGCGCGGCGCGCATGGTGAGGATGCCCCTCTCCAGCTCGCACAGCACCGCGACCGGGGAATGACAGGTGCCGCCCAGCTCCGCGAGGAGAGCGCGCTCGGCCTCCAGCTCGGCGCGGGTCGGGGCGTGGTCGATCGCGGCAAGGAGCGCGGTGGTGGCGGCGTCATCGGCGCGGCATTCGATGGCGATGACGCCTTGGGCCGCGGCGGGGATCCACTCGTCGGGCCCGAGCGGCGTGCCGACCTCGGACTGGTCGAGGCGTTCGAGGCCCGCCGCCGCGAGGAAGGTCACGTCGGCCTCCCCCTCGGCGAGCTTGCGCAGGCGGGTGGCGACGTTGCCGCGGAAGGTCACGACCTTGCAGTCGGGCCTGAGGTTCAGGAGCTGCGCCGCCCGGCGCGGGGCGCTGGTGCCGACGGTCGCGCCTTGGGGGATGGCGGCGATGCTGGTGGCGCCCACCAGGCAATCCCGCCGGTCGGCGCGCGGCAGGAAGGCGGGGAAGTGGAAGGCATCGGGCCGGATCGTCTCGACATCCTTGGCCGAGTGGACCGAGAGGTCGATCCGCCCCTCGCCCAGCCACTGGTCGAGCTCCTTGGTCCACAGCGCCTTGCCCCCGATCTCGGCGAGGGGCCGGTCGAGCACCTTGTCGCCGCTCGCCAGCACGGGGACGAGTTCGACCTCGTCTTCCGCCCAGCCGTGGGCGGCGCACAGGCGCGCGCGGGTCTCGAAAGCCTGCGCCATCGCGAGCGGGGAATTGCGGGTGCCGAGGCGGAGGCGCGGCGGGGTGCGTTCAGGTTCAGTCATGGCCGCGCTTGCTCTAGCCCGCACAAGGACTAGATGGAAGCCGGATGGGTTCAGCAGCACACACCTTGGACACGGCGCTGGTATTGGGGATCGAGTCGAGTTGCGACGAGACCGCGGTCGCACTGGTGCGCGGCGACGGGACGATCATCGCGCAGGCGATCGCCAGCCAGGAGGCCGAGCACGCCCCCTATGGCGGCGTCGTGCCCGAGATCGCCGCGCGCGCCCATGCCGAGCGGCTTGCGCCGATGCTGGCGAAGGTGATGGGTGATGCGGGCGTGGCGCTGGACGACGTCGATGCCATCGCCGCGACCGCCGGACCGGGGCTGATCGGCGGGGTGATGGTCGGGCTGGTGAGCGCCAAGGCCCTCGCGATGGCGGCGGACAAGCCGCTGTTGGCGGTCAACCACCTCGAAGGCCACGCACTCTCGCCGCGACTGGCGGATGCCGGCCTCGCCTTCCCCTATCTGCTGCTGCTGGTCTCGGGCGGGCATTGCCAGATCCTCGCCGTCGAGGGCGTCGGCCGCTACCGCCGCCTCGCCACCACCATCGACGATGCGCTGGGCGAGGCCTTCGACAAGACCGCCAAGATCCTCGGCCTCGGCTATCCCGGCGGGCCTGCGGTCGAGCGGCTGGCGCTGGAGGGCGATCCCAAGGCGGTGCCGCTGCCGCGCCCGCTCAAGGGTTCGCCCGAGCCGCACTTCTCCTTCGCCGGGCTCAAGAGCGCGGTGCTGCGCGCGGTCGAGAGCGGCGCGCACAAGCCTGCCGATATCGCCGCGAGCTTCCAGCAGGCCGCCGTGGAATGCCTGATCGACCGGCTCGAACGCGCGCTCGAGACTGCGGGCCCCTTCCCCGCGCTGGTCGTCGCGGGCGGGGTCGCGGCCAACAGGACTGTGCGCGGCGCGCTCGAAGCGCTGGCGGCCAAGCATGGGATGCGCTTCACCGCCCCTCCGCTCGCGCTGTGCACCGACAATGCCGCGATGATCGCCTGGGCGGGGCTCGAACGCCTCGCGCAGGAAGGCGAGGACTTCGCCGGCGATCCGCTCGATTTCGTCGCCCGCCCGCGCTGGCCGCTCGATCGGGCGGCCGAGGCGGTGCGCGGCGCGGGGTATAAGGCATGAGCGACAAGCAGACCATCGGCGTCATCGGCGCAGGCGCATGGGGCACCGCCCTCGCCCAGATGCTCGCGAGCGACGGGCGCGATGTGGTGCTGTGGGCCTACGAGCCGGAGGTGGTGCAGGCGATCAATGCCGAGCATCGCAACCCGCTCTACCTGCCCTCGGCCACCCTCGCGCCGACGATCCGCGCGACCGGCGAGCTGGCCGACCTCGCGCGGCTCGACATCGTACTCGTCGTCACCCCCGCGCAGGTTCTTGGCCGCGTGCTCTCCGGCCTTCCCGCCCACCCCCGCGATCTCGTGCTGTGCTCCAAGGGGATCGAGGCGGGCACCGGGCGGATGATGTTCGACGTCGCCGCCGAGGCCGCGCCGGAAAGCGAGATTGCCGTCCTCTCCGGCCCGACCTTCGCGCATGAAGTCGCCGCCGGCCTGCCGACCGCCGTCACCCTCGCTTGCGATGGCGGGCGCGAGCAATGGGAGCGGCTTGCCCCTGCGCTCGCCCGCCCGACCTTCCGGCCCTATTACTCCGACGACGTGATCGGCGCGGAGATCGGGGGCGCGGTCAAGAACGTGCTCGCGATCGCCTGCGGCGTGGTGGACGGCCTCGGCCTCGGCCAGAACGCGCGGGCCGCCCTGATCACGCGCGGCTTTGCCGAAATGGCGCGCTTCGGCGCGGTTTACGGTGCCAGCTTCGACAGCATCGCCGGCCTGTGCGGGCTCGGCGATCTGGTGCTGACGTGCTCCTCCACCTCGAGCCGCAATTTCTCGCTCGGCCGCGCGCTCGGCCAGGGGATGAGCGCCGCCGAGGCACTGGCCGACAAGCGCACCGTGGCCGAGGGCGCGCACACCGCGCCGGTGCTGGCTGGCCTTGCGCGCGAGAAGGGCATCGACATGCCGATCACGCTGGCGGTCGCCGATCTGCTCGCCGGCACGCCTGCGGCCGACGTGGTGCAGACGCTGCTCGCCCGCCCGCTGAAGGCCGAACGGGACGCGCGCGCGTGACCTCGCCCGCCGCTCCGCCCCAGGCCGATCACAGCGCGCATGACGCCGACGATCTCGCCCAGCTCGCCAAGGGCGGGCGAACCAATACGCTGGGCTTCGTGATCCGCCTGATCGCGCGCATCCCCTTCCTCGTCATCGCCACGCGCCTCTACGGGGCCGAGGCGCTGGGGCGCTTCGCCTCGGCGCTGGTGCTGATCGAGATCATCGCGCTGGTCTGCACGCTGGGCGAGAAACGCGGCCTCGCGCAGCGCCTGTCCGAAGGCGCGGGCGAGGACCGGGAGGCGGAGACCAACCTCGTCTATGACGGCCTGCTGCTGGCGCTTGCCTATTCGGCGGTGGCGGCGGGCGTGTTGCTGGTCTTCCCCGAACCGATGTTCCCCAACGGGATGAACAGCCGCTGGGACATCTGGCTGGTCGCGACCATCCCCGCCTTCGCCGTCACCGAGATCCTGCTCGCGGCGCAAGCCTACCGCTTCGATATCGCCACCACGGTGCGCGCACGCGCGGTGATCGAACCGTGGACGATCTCGATCGGCGCGGGGCTGTTCTTCCTCTTTCCCGCCACGCGCGAGAGCGGGCTTGCGCTCGCCTTCATCGCCTCGATCTATGCCGGGCTGCTGACCGCCTTGTGGCCGTTCCTGAAGAGCTACGGCCTGCCGCGCGACTGGAAGCCGCACCCGCGCGCGATGGCCGCAATGGCCGCGCGCGCCTTTCCGCTGGTGGGGGCCGACGCGATCGAGCGCGGCACGCGGCTGCTCGACATCTTCATCCTCGGCCTCTTCGCGCCCCCGCAGGCGGTGGGAATCTACTACGCCGCGCAGCAGATCGCGTCGCTTCCGCAGAAGTTCAAGACGAGCTTCGAGCCGATCCTTTCGCCGGTCATCACCAGGAACCTCAGGATCGGCAACATGGACGCCATCGCCGCGCAGGTGCGGCAGGTGGGGTTCTGGATCATTGCGGTGCAGCTGGGGGTGGCGCTGGTGCTGGGGGTGCCGGGCGAGGCGGTGATGGGCCTGTGGGGGCCGGACTATGTCGCCGGAACCGCCGCGCTTGCCTTTCTGCTCGCCGCCGAGGTCGCCGCCTCGATGGCGGTCGTCTCGGAAAGCGTGCTGGTCTACATCGCAAGGAAGCGCAATCTGGCGATCTCGGTCGGCATCATCGCCCTGCAGGCGGGGCTGACGATCGCGCTGATCGAGGCGGCGGACCGCTTCGCGCTCGGCAAGGGCTACGAGGCGGCGGGCGCGGCGGGTGCGCTGATGGTGTCGCTGGCAGTCTCGAGCCTCGTCAAGGCACTGCTGCTGGGGCGCCTGCTGGACGCCCCGGTCAGCAACTGGCGCTGGGCGCTGGTCCATGCCGCGGCGCCCGCAGTGATCGTGGGCTATGCCTTCACCTGGCTCCCCGAATGGACCGAGCTCGTCTTCGGCGTTCCCGCGATCCTCGCAACCTATGCCCTGGTGATCTGGCGGCGCGGCTTTGACGAGGCGGACAAGGTGCTGTTCCGAAAGCAGGTTGTCCCCGATCCGGCGACCGACCTGCCCTAACCTCGTGCATGGGCGAAGCCGCCCGAGGCTGCTAAAGCCCCGACCTATTAGCGATTCTTGCCGGAGACCCAAGCCCCCATGTCCGCCGATCTGACCGCCTACCTCCCGTTGATCGTCATCGCGCTGGTCGCCCTTGCGGTGCTGGTGTGGATCATCAGCCGCACCGGCCGCCGCGCGCGGGTGACCGACGAGGACGGTGCGCCGGGCATCTTCCGCGACGTGCTTGAGGAAGGCGCCGCGCCCGCCGCACGCAACCAGGCGCTGATCGACGCGCCGCGCGGGATCGAGATCATCCAGGGCGAGCTGTCGGCGATGGCCAATGCCCAGGTCACCGGCCTCGCCCCGCTCGGCACCGACGCGGAGGCCGGCCCCGCGCCCGAGCCCGCTCCCACCCCCGCAGCCGCGGGTCCGGCCGACGACCTCACCCGCATCAAGGGCCTCGGCCCCAAGCTCGCCGCGCTGCTCGGCGAATTCGGTGTCACCACCTTTGCCCAGATCGCCGCATGGACGCCGCAAGAGATCGAACGCATCGACGCCAAGCTCGGCCGCTTTGCGGGTCGCATCGTGCGCGACCAGTGGGTGGAGCAGGCCAAATTGCTCGCGGCGGGCGACGAAACCGGCTTCACCGCAAGATTCGGCAACAACGGATGAGATTCCCCGAAGGTTGACGTCCAAACCGTGTTACAACCCCCGTCTGGGATTCGTCAACACGGGAGAAGACCGATGGCTTTGCGAATCTTGGTGGCCGAAGACGAGTTCATAACCGCCTTCGATCTGTGCGATACCTTCGAGGAAGCGGGCTACGAGGTCGAAGGGCCGCATGCCGGGATTTCCTCGGCGATGCTCGCCTGCCAGAAGGAAAAGCCCGATGTCGCGCTGCTCGATATCGAGCTGGCCGACGGGCTGAGCCTCGAACTGGCGCAAAAGCTGCTGGACGATAACGTGCCGGTGATCCTGCATTCCGATCCCGAGGACACCCGCGTCCTGGCGATGCGCTTTCCCAAGGCGACAACGCTGGCAAAGCCCTGCCCGCCGGCCAAGCTGCTCGACACGGTGAGCCGGATCGTGACTCCTGCGTAAAAGGGGGGCCGGGCAGAAGCGAAACACCCACCGCCCAAGGCAGAGCTCCGGGCGGGAGAATGACAGGTTACGCCCACCCTTGCCCCCCCGCCTGAACCCTGCGATGCAAGCGCCATGAGCACGATGAAACTCTACGGCTACTTCCGCTCGTCGACCTCCTACCGCCTGCGCATCGCCCTGAACCTCAAGGGCCTCGCCTTCGCAAACATCCCCGTCGATCTGCGCACCGGGGCGAACAAGGACGCCGCCTTCACCGCACGCAATCCCTTCGGCTCGCTGCCCATGCTGGAAGCGGACGGGCGCGACCGGGCGCAGTCGATGGCGTTGCTGGAGTGGCTCGACGAGGCCTACCCGCAAGCCCCCTTCCTGCCCAAGGACATTGAGGCGCGCTACACCGTGCGCGAGCTAACCTATGCCATCGCGACCGAGATCCATGCGGTCAACAACCTGCCGGTGCTCAAGTACTTGAAGGACCCGCTCGGCCACACGCAGGACGAGATCGACGTCTGGTATCGCACCTGGCTGAAGCGCACGCTCGATCCGGTCGAGGCGCGGCTGGCACAGCTGGGCACCGGCGATTTCCTTCACGGCGACGCGCCGGGGTTGTTCGAGATCGTGCTTGTGCCGCAACTCGCGAACGCGCGGCGGTTCGATTACGACCTTTCGGTCAGCCCCCACCTCACCCGCATCGAGGCCGCCTGCCTTGCGCTCCCCGCCTTCGCGGCGGCGCACCCTGACAGGCAAATCGACGCGCAATAAAAACACGTCTCGGGAGGACAAACACATGAAACTCGCAACGCTCGACAACGGCACGCGCGACGGCATGCTGGTGGTGGTCAGCAAGGACCTCACGCGCTGCTGCGCCGCCGGCTACATCGCGCCGACCATGCAGGCCGCGCTCGACAACTGGGAGCGGGTCGCGCCCGAATTGGAGGTGCTCGCCCGCGATGTCGAGCACGAGACCGTGCCGTGCGAGCGCTTCCACGAGCGGCAGGCCCACTCCCCCCTGCCGCGCGCCTATCAGTGGGCCGATGGCAGCGCCTATATCAACCACGTAGAGCTCGTCCGGCAGGCGCGCGGCGCCAAGGTGCCCGAGAGCTTCTACTCGGACCCGCTGATGTACCAGGGCGGCTCGGACTCCTTCCTGCGCCCGCGGCAGGACATCCCGCTGGGCGACCCCGCCTGGGGCTGCGACATGGAGGGCGAGATCGCCTGCATAACCGGCGATGTGCCGATGGGCTGTTCGGTCGAGGAGGCCGCCTCCCACATCCGGCTGCTGATGCTGGTCAACGACGTTTCCCTGCGCGGGCTGATCCCCGCCGAGCTGGAGAAGGGCTTCGGCTTCTTCCAGTCCAAGCCCGCCAGCGCCTTCTCGCCCGTCGCGGTGACGCCCGACGAGCTGGGCGCGGCCTGGGAGAACAGCCTGATCCACCTGCCGCTGATGGTGGACCTGAACGGCCAGCCCTTCGGCCGCGCCAATGCCGGGGTGGATGCGACCTTCAACCTTGCGCAGCTGGTGGCGCACGCGGCCAAGACCCGCAACCTTGCCGCCGGCACGATCATCGGCACCGGCACGGTCTCGAACAAGGGCGCGGACGGCGGGCCGGGCACGCCGGTGGCCGAGGGCGGCGCGGGCTATTCCTGCATCGCCGAAATCCGCATGATCGAGACCATCCGCGACGGCCAGCCCTCGACCCCCTTCATGCAGGCGGGCGACACGGTGCGGATCGAAATGCGCGACGCGTCCAACCACTCGATCTTCGGCGCGATCGAGCAGCACGTGGTGGCTGTCTAGGGGCTTGTCCCGCGCCTGGCAGACCCCACCTAGGCCCCGCCCCCGACCAAAGGAAACACCGATGACCGACTACCCGACCCTCAAGTTCCTCATCAACGGCGAGTGGGTCGATACGGGCGATGCCGGGACCATGGCGGTGATCAATCCGGCGACGGGCGCGGAGATCGCGCAGTGCCCCAAGGCGGGCCCGGCCCAGCTCGACGCGGCATTGAAGGCCGCGGGCGATGCCTTCCCCGCGTGGAGCGCGACCTCGGGGGCCGAGCGCCACGCGATCCTGCGCCGCGCCGCCGACCTGATGCGCGCGCGCGCGCCTGCAATCGCCAAGGTCGTCACCGCCGAAATGGGCAAGCCGCGCGCGCAGGCGCTGGGCGAGATCACCGGCTCGGCCGACGTCATCGATTTCCTCGGCGAAGAAGCCAAGCGCCGCGGCGGACGCCTGATCCCCACCCGCGGCACCCAGCTGATCGCGCAGATGGTGACGCATGAACCCATCGGCCCGGCGGTGCTGCTGACCCCGTGGAACTTCCCGGTGAACCTGCCCGCCAAGAAGATCGCGGGCGCGCTCGCGGCCGGGTGCACCGCGATCCTCAAGCCGGCCGAGAACACGCCGGCGAGCGCGCAGCTGCTGGTGGAATGCTTCATCGATGCGGGCGTGCCTGCGGGCGTGCTGAACCTCGTCCACGGTGACCCCGGCCCGATTGCCGAGCGTCTCGTCGCCTCGCCCGTCACCCGCAAGGTAAGCTTCACCGGATCGACCGCGGTCGGCAAGCAATTGGGCGCGCTCGCGGCGACCCATATGAAGCGCTTCGCGCCCGAGCTCGGCGGCCATGCGCCGGTGATCGTCAGCAAGCACGCCGACGTCACCCGCGCGGCGGCGATGTGCGCCGGGACCAAGTTCCGCAACGCCGGCCAGGTCTGCGTCTCGCCGACCCGGTTCCTTGTCGCGCGCGAGATCTACGACACCTTCGTCGCCGACTTCGTGGCGGCTGCGAGCAAGATCAAGGTCGGCAATCCGGGGGCGGACGAGAGCGTCGACATGGGCCCGCTCGCCCACGCGCGGCGCGTGACCGCGATGGAGCAGGTGGTGGCCGATACCGGCGGCAATCGCGGCGAGGTCGTTACCGGGGGCAGCGCGATCGAAAGCACGGGCTTCTTCTTCCAGCCCACCGTCATCGCCAACCCCGCGCCCGACAGCCGCTTCATGCTCGAGGAACCCTTCGGTCCGATCGCGGGGATCGTCCCCTTCGATGCGATCGAGGACGCGGTCGGGATCGCCAACAGCCTGCGCTATGGCCTTGCCGCCTATGCCTTCTCGGGCAATCTGGACGAGGCGCATTATCTCGGCCGGGCGCTGCGGGCCGGGATGGTTGGGATCAACCAGCTGATCGTGTCCTCGCCCGAGACCCCGTTCGGCGGGGTGGGCGACAGCGGGTTCGGATCGGAAGGGGGCGAGGAAGGCTACCTTGCCTTCACCGACACCAAGCTGGTGATGCTGGCCAAGGCGGGCGGCTGAACGCCCGCCCGGTCACGGTGTCAGGCGAGCGGAATGATGCCCGCGAGCCGTTGGAGCAGGGTCTTGGGACGATACATCGGCTGGATGCGGCCATAGCGCGCCTGGCGCGACCTCTCGTCATAAAGGCAGACCGTACGGCGCATAGGATCTGGCCGGCTCGACCAGAAAGTCGGTTTTTCCATCTGTCGCGTCCCCGAATCGCGTGTTTTTATGTTGCGGTAGCTAACACCAAAGCTGTGGATAAACGAGTCGTATCGGCGCCCTGCGCAAATTTCGTTACGCGCGCGTCAATAACCTGAAGCGTGTCAATTCGGGTTTGTTCCCGGGGTGTGGCAAAAAGATGCCTTAGAGCGGTTTCCGACCATCCTGACCCACCCTGCTCGCGCTCTGACGTCCGCTGGACAGGAATGGCGCACGGCAGGGGCTGGTTGCCACTGCAAGTGACATGACGAAGCCAGCGGACTTCAGAGCGCGACCCCGCAGGGGCGGGCCGAATTGGGCCGAGGGCCACGTTGCTCGTCGCTCACGATGCGCTGCATCGCTCGCTTCTCGCGCCTTGTCCGCAGCCCAATTCGGCTCCGTCAGGGTGGGTCAGGATGGTCGGAAACCGCACTAACGGTCGGTGCGACGCGCTCCGGCCTCGCGCACGGCGGCGAGCGTGGGGTAGCCGTTGACCGCCATCAGCAGGTCCGCCTCGGCAAGGATAGAGCGCAGCACCCACGCCGCGCCCTCCGCCCCGCCGAGCGCAAGGCCATAGGTGTAGGGCCGCCCCACCCCCACCGCGCGCGCGCCCAGCGCCAGCGCCTTGACCGCGTCCGTGCCCGAGCGCACGCCGCTGTCGAACAGGACAGGGGTGTCACCCGAGGCTTTCACGACATCTTCAAGCAGGTCGATGGTGGCGATCCCTCCGTTCGCCTGCCGCCCGCCGTGGTTGGAGCAATAGACCGCGTCCGCCCCGTGATCGACCGCGCGGCGCGCGTCCTCAGGGTGGCAGATGCCCTTGAGGACGATGGGGAGCTTGGTCACCGACTTGAACCACGCCATGTCCTCCCAGGTCAGCACCTGCCCGAAGGTCGCCGCCCAGGTGAAGATCGCGGCGGCCGGGTCTTCCTCGGGAGACTTGGCGAGCAGCGAGCGGAACACAGGATCGGTGAAGTAGTTCTGCAGCACCTTGCCGCGCAGCTGCGGGAAGTTCGAGGCGTTGAGATCACGCGGCCGCCAGCCCGTCACCCAGGTGTCGAGCGTCACCACCAGCGCCTTGTAGCCCGCCTCCTCGGCGCGGCGGATCAGGCTTTCCGCCAGCTCGCGGTTCTTGGGGGTGTAGAGCTGGAACCACGCAGGGGTATCCCCGCAGGCGGCCTTCACATCTTCGAGCGGATCGTTTGCGAGGGTCGAGGCGCAGAATGGCACTCCCGTCAGCGCCGAAGCGCGCGCGGCGGCCATGTCGCCGTGGCGGTCCTGCGAGGCCTCGCCGTTCAACCCGATGGGAGCCATGAACAGGGGCGTCGGGTAGCGGTGGCCGAACAGCTCGATCGAAAGATCGCGCGTCGAGCAATCGACCATCATGCGCGGCACCATGCCCCAGTGGTGGAACGCGGCGGCGTTCTGGTCCTGCGTATGCTCGTCCCCGCAGCCGCCCGCGACATAATTGGTGAGTATCGGCCCCAGCGCCTCGTGCGCGCGTTTTTCGAGCGTGGCGAAATCGACCGGGTAGGTGGGCAGGATGCCCCTGAGGCCTGCGTTGTAGATCTCGTTCTGCATCGCGCCGAAATAGGTCATGGCGGCGGTTCTCTCCCTTGTGTTTGCAAGGGAGAAAGCCTCAAGCTCGGCCCTAGAGCAAGCGCTATTCTCAGGCGAAGAGACGTTGCAGCCGCGGGCGCAGGCACAGGAAACGGATGTAGAGCGCCTCGAGCAGGCGAAGCACGCGGGGGTGCCTCGCCGCCAGCCCGAGCGGCCGCAGCAGCGGGATCGCGCGCCACATCGCGGCAAAGGCCGCCGCGCCATCGTGGATCACCCCGTCCTCCTCGGCATGGAAGCGCGCGAGGAGCTGGGTGCGGTCGACAGGACAGGACGGATCGCTGCCCTCGGCGACATCGATGAAGGCGATACGCCCGCGCCGGTCCAAGCGCCGCATCAGCGCGATCTCGCGCAGGCAGAGCGGGCAGGCGCCGTCGTACCAGACCTTGACCATCAGGGCGCGATCCACAGGCGAATGATGTAAGCGACCGCGCCCAGCACCGCGACGCTCGCCGCCCAGATGCCGACCATCCAGAGCAGGCGCTGCCAAAACGGACCTTCCGGCGGTTTCTCTGACGGCGCAAGCATTATTGTTGTCCTACCGCTGCGCTACTTGAGGACATCAGTGATACCCCTCGTGCCCGACCTTGCCCCTGAACACCCAATAGGCCCATGCGGTGTAGGCTAGGATCAGCGGCATCGTCAGCGCCACGCCCACCAGCATGAAAGCCTGGCTGCGATAGGGCGCTGCGGCCTCCCAGATCGTGACGCTCTCGGGCACGGCATAGGGCCAGATTGTGACGCCGAGGCCACTCATCCCGAGGAAGAACAAGGCAATCCCCAGCCAGAACGGCTTCGAGTTGCGCTCCTTGAGGATCGCCCGCAGCATCGAGATCGCGACGATTGCGGTCAGGATCGGCACCGGGGCGACATAGTAGATCTCGGGCGCGGAGAGCCAGCGCGCGGCGTAGTCGGCGTTCAGTGCGATGTTGTAGAGGCTCACCGCCCCCATCAAGACAATGGTCGCCGCGCCCCAGCGGATCGCGAGCTTGCGGGCGTGGGCCTGCTCCTCGCCGTCGAGCTTCCAGATCAGCCACGCTGCGCCCAGCAGCGCATAGCCCGCCACCGTGCCGAGGCCGGTCAGCAGCGTGTAGGGCGTGAGCCAGTCGAACCAGCTGCCCGCATAGGCGCGGTCCACGACGTCGATCCCCTGCAGCAGCGCGCCCAAAGTCATCCCCTGCGCGAGCGCGGCGACGAAGCTGCCGCCCGAAAAGGCGATGTCCCAGAACTTCTGGTGCGCCGGGTCACGCCAGCGGTATTCGAACGCCACCCCGCGGAACACGAGGCCCAATAGCATGGCGATGATCAGCGGGTAGGTCGCCGGCAGGATCACCGCATAGGCCAGCGGGAAGGCAGCAAACAGCCCCCCTCCCCCCAGCACCAGCCAGGTCTCGTTCCCGTCCCACACCGGCGCGATCGAGTTCATCGCCCGGTCACGCTCGCGCCCCGGTGCGAAGGTCGGGAAGAGGATGCCGATGCCGAGGTCGAAGCCGTCCATCACCACATAGGCGAAGACCGCAAAGGCGATGATGAAGGCCCAGACGACGGTGAGGTCCATCACACCGGCTCCCTGTCGGCGGGGGCCTCGGTCGGCAGGGTCTCCTCGCCGCCCGGGTTCTGCGTCGGCCCCGGGGTGATGCCCGCGGTGCGGATCGGGCCGACATCGCCGCGCTTGACCCCGTATTCGCCCGGCTGCGGGGCCTTGCCCATGAGCTTGAGGATATACCACACGCCGATGCTGAAGACGGTGAAATAGACGATGATGAAGGCCAGCAGCGAGGCAGCGACGGCGGGCGCATCAAGCGGGCTGGCGGCGTCGGCGGTGCGCAGCAGGCCGTAGATCACGAAAGGCTGGCGGCCGACTTCGGTGGTGATCCATCCGGCGAGCACCGCGGCAAAGCCGGAGGGCCCCATCAGCACGGCAGCGCGGTGCAGCCAGGGCATGTCGTAGAGCCGCCGCCGCGCCCGGCCCCACAGGCTCCACAGGCCAATGCCGAGCATCGCAAAGCCGATGCCGACCATGATACGGAAGCTCCAGAACACAACGCCGACCGGCGGCTCGCGGTCATCCGGAATGGTGTCCAGCCCGGCGAGCGGGGCGTCGAGATCGTGCTTGAGGATCAGCGACGACATCTTGGGAATCTCGATCGCATAGCGCACCGTCCGCGTCTCGCTGTCGGGGATGCCGAACAGGATCAGCGGCGCGCCATCGGGGTGGCTCTGGTAGTGCCCCTCCATCGCCATCACCTTGGCGGGCTGGTGTTCGAGGGTGTTCAATCCGTGCATGTCGCCAGCGAAAATCTGCGCGGGCGTGACGATCGCGGCCATCCACATCGCCATCGAGAACATTGTGCGGGCGTGCGGGTTGGCGCGGTCCTTGAGCAGGTGCCATGCGCCCACGGCCCCGACCACGAAGGCGGTGGTGAGGTAGGCGGCCATCACGGTGTGGACCAGGCGATAGGGGAAGGACGGATTGAAGATGATCGCCGCCCAGCTCTCGCCCGGGAGATACTGGCCGTTCTCGCCGATCAGATAGCCCGTCGGCGTCTGCATCCAGCTGTTGACGCTGAGGATCCAGAAGGCCGAAACGAAGGTGCCCAGCGCCACCATGAAGGTGGCGAAGAAGTGCAGCTTCTTGCCGACCTTGTTCATCCCGAACAGCATCACGCCAAGGAAGCCCGCCTCGAGGAAGAAGGCGGTCAGCACCTCGTAGGCCATCAGCGGGCCGATGACGGGGCCCGCCTTGTCCGAGAACACCGACCAGTTGGTGCCGAACTGGTAGGACATCACGATCCCCGAGACGACGCCCATCGCAAAGGCGATCGCGAAGATCTTGAGCCAGTATTTGAACAGGTCGAGATAGACCGACTTGCCGGTCTTCAGCCACAGCCCCTCGAGCACCATGAGGTAACTCGCCAGCCCGATCGAGAAGGCCGGGAAGAAGAAATGGAAGCTCACCGTGAAGGCGAACTGGATCCGCGCGAGGAGCAGGGCGTCAAGGTTCTCGAGCATGATCGGCAGTTAATCCCATGGCCTCGGCGATCAATTGCAATCGCTGCATGAGGTATACGGTTGGACGGGGAAAGGGTTGCACCTTGCGCGAATTGGGTCGGACGAATTGAGGGGAGCCCCGCGGTGCAGGCGCGAACGCAGAGGGGCTATCCCCACAGCGCCTGTCCACTCTTGAAGAGCATGTAGGCCGCGACTGCGAATATCAGCAGCGCGAAGATCGTCTTGAGCTGGCCGCCCGCGGCAAGGCGATGCGAGGCGCGCGTGCCGACGAGGCCGCCCGCCGTGCCGCCGGCGATGAACACGCCGGCGAGGCTCCAGTCGACAAGGCCCGAGGCAGCATAATTGCCCGCCGTCGCCAGCCCGAACGCGGTCACCGCGACAAGGCTGGTGCCTACCGCGTTCACCATCATCATGTCGGTCGAGGCGATCAGGCCGGGGACGATCAGGAAGCCCCCGCCGATGCCGAAGAACCCGCTGAAGGCCCCGGTGCCGAGGCCATAGGCAATCAGCTTCGGGGCATTTTCGCGGCCCAGCCTGACGCCGGGGTCGCCTTGCGCCTTGCGGCTGCGCAGCATCAGCGCGCCCACCACCAGCATCAGCAGCGCGAACAGGACGAGCAGTTTCTCGCCATCGACGCTCTTGCCGAGACTTGAACCGGCGAGCGCGCCGATCACGCCGAAGGTCGCGTAGACCGTCCCGCAAGGCCAGCGCACATCGCCCGCGCGGGCGTGCTGGACGAGCCCGATCGCGGCATTGGCGGCGACCGCGAGCGCGCTGGTGCCGATCGCGACGTGGGGGTTCGTGACTCCCACCAGATAGACCATCAGCGGCACGGCGAGGATCGACCCGCCCCCTCCGACCAGGCCGAGCGTGAAGCCGACCAGCACGCCCGACAAGGCGCCCAGCGTCAGGTGCAGGGTGTCGATCATGCGCCGCCCCGCCCTTCGGCGAGGCGCGCAACTCGCATGCCCGCCAGCATCGCGGCGACGAAGATCGCGGCAGGCACGGGGTCGATGGCGAGCGCGGCGAAGCCCGGGCCGGGGCACAGGCCCGCAATGCCCCAGCCGATGCCGAACAGCGCCGATCCGCCGACGAGGCGCGGGGTGATGTCGCGCGCGTCGGGGAGGGAAAAGGTCGCGGCAAAGGCGGGGCGCTGCATCCGGCGCTGGATCGCCCAGGCGAGCGCCATCACCGCCACCGCCCCGCCCATCACGAAGGCGAGCGTCGGGTCCCAGTTGCCGAACAGGTCGAGGAACCCCCGCACCCGCGCCGGATCGGTCATGCCGCCGATGGTAAGCCCCGCGCCGAAGATCGTGCCCGAGACGAGCGGCAGGATCAGCGCGCGGATCATGGCAGCACCTCGAGGCCGAAGGCGTTCATCGCCGCGACGGTCGCAAAGCCGGTCGCCATGAAGGTCGCGACCGCCACCAGCGAGCGCTGCGAGAGGCGGCTCATGCCGCACACCCCGTGCCCGCTGGTGCAGCCGCTGCCGAGGCGCGTGCCGAAGCCGACGATGAGCCCGGCGACGATCAGTGTTGCCGGTCCGGCAAAGGCGGGCGCCTCTGACGCGGTGAGGCGGGTGACCAGCAGCGCGCCCAGGGGAAGGCCGAGGACGAAAGCCCATGCCGCGCTGCGCGGCAGCGAACTCTCCGCAAGGCCAAAGGCGCGCGCCGCAATCCCGGAGACCCCCGCGATCCGCCCCGCGCCCAGCAGCATCAGCGCCGCCGAAAGCCCGATCAGCACGCCGCCGACCAGCCCCTCCACCGGCGCGGCATCGGGAAAGCCGGCCAAAAGACCTTCGAAGCGCGTCATACCGCGTTCACCGGCAGCTTGAGGTAGGTGACGCCGTTGTCCTCCGGCGGCGGCAGGTGGCCGGCGCGCATGTTGACCTGCACGGAGGGCAGGATCAGGCGCGGCATGGCGAGGGTCGCGTCGCGCGCCTCGCGCATCGCCACGAAATCGTCCTCGGCGATACCATCGTGCGCGTGGACATTGCCCGCCCGCTCGGCGGCGACGGTGCTCTCCCACACATAGTCGCTGCGGCCCTCGGGCAGGTAGTCGTGGCACATGAACAGCCGCGTCGCAGGCGGGAGCGCGAGGATGCGGCGCAACGAGCGGAACAGGGTGCGCGCGTCGCCGCCCGGGAAATCGGCGCGCGCGGTGCCGTAGTCGGGCATGAACATGGTGTCGCCCACAAACGCCGCGTCGCCCACCAGATAGGCGATGCAGGCGGGGGTGTGGCCGGGGACATGCATCACTGTGACCGGCAGCGAGCCGATGGTGAAGCTGTCGCCGTCATGGAACAGCACATCGAACTGCGATCCGTCGCGCGCGAATTCGGTGCCGGCATTGAACAGCTTGCCGAACACCGCCTGCACCCGCGTTATCTCTGCGCCGATGGCGATTTTCCCGCCGAGCCGCTCCTGAAGATAGGGCGCGGCCGAAAAGTGGTCGGCATGGGCATGGGTCTCGAGCAGCCATGTCACTTTCAGATTTTGCGAAGTGACATGGGCGATCACCGCATCGGCGGAGGTGGTCGCGGTGCGGCCCGAAGCCGGATCGAAGTCGAGCACCGAGTCGATGATCGCCGCCTCGCGGGTCGCAGGATCGTGGACGACGTAGGTGACGGTGAAGGTCGCAGGGTCGAAAAAGCTGGCGATTTCGGGGCGCAAGCGCGGATCGGCAGCGGCGGCGCTTGCCTGGGCGATGGCTTGTTCGAGCACGCGATCGGGGCTGCTCATGACGGTTTCTCCAATCACTTTCATAAATCGTGTATATGTGTTGCAATGCTTCCGGTCAAGGTCTATGCTTCGCCGTATGGACCAACCCGCCGCACCCCTACGCATCGGCGATGCCGCCCCCGACTTCGAGGCGCGCAGCACCGTCGGCCACGTCCGGCTCTCCGACCACCGCGGGCGCTGGCTCTTGCTGTTCTCGCACCCGGCGGACTTCACGCCGGTATGCACCACAGAGTTTGTCGCCCTCGCCCGCGAGGCAGACGCCTTTGCCAAGCGGGGCTGCGACCTGATGGCGCTCTCGGTCGACAGCCTCTTCGCCCACTTCGCCTGGTTGCGCATGATCCGCGACCGCTTCGGCGTGGAAGTGCGCTTCCCGATCATCGAGGACCCGACGCTGGTAATCGCCCGCGCCTTCGGCATGGTCTGCGCCGCCGACCGTGACAGCGGGGCGGTGCGTTCGACCTTCTTCATCGACCCCCACGGCGTGATCCGGGCGATGACCTGCTATCCGGCGAACCTCGGCCGCTCGATCCCCGAGATGCTGCGCATCCTCGACGGGCTGCAGGCGGTCGACGCTGAGGGCGCGCTGGCGCCGGCCAACTGGCAGCCGGGCGATCCGCTGCTCGAACAGCCCGGCCACGATCTCGACGCGGTGTTCGATGCCGAGGAGGCGACCGCGTGGTTCCTGCGCGAGACGGGGCCGGCCGCATGATCGCGGAAGCGGCCCTCGTCGAGGCACTGAAGGCGCTTGCCCACCCCCTGCGCTGGCGGATCCTCGCCGCGCTGGCAGGGGCTGAGCGCAACGTCGGCGAGATCGAGCAGGCGACCGGCATCGGGCAGCCGGCGCTCTCGCAGCAATTGGGCGTGCTGCGCAAGGCGGGACTGGTGGTGACCCGCAAGGATGCCAAGATGGTGTTCTATTCGCTGGAAGCCCGGGCCATCGCGGCGGTCACGGATGCACTGTCGGATCTTTCACCGGAGCGCCCTGCACGGGCACCCGCATTGCCGCAGCGCGCCAGCGCCCCCGGCGTCGCCAACTTCGCGCGGCTGTCCTAGGCAGCGGGCGGCGGGCCTGCGAGCGCGGCGCGCAGGCGGCGGCGCACGAGGAAGGGTTCGAGCCAGCGTCCGGCGAGATAGATCGCCGCGAAGATGCCCGCGAGCACATAGCCCTCGGTCGGGGAATGACGGCCTTCGTCCTTCTTCTTCTCGTCCTTCTTCTTCTTGCTCGGGTCTTCGGGCGCGGGCGCCCCGAGGAATTCGTCGACGGGGTGGAGCTTCTTGGCTTCCTTGGGTTTCTCTTCGTTCTTCTCCGCCTTCGCGCCTGTCTCGGCGCCGGAGGCTTCCCAGGCGTTGATGGCGACCGCCATCTGCGCAAAGCCGAGGAACAGCAGCGGGGCGAGGAAGCACAGAAGTAGCGCGTGGCTGAAAAGGTCGAAGCGCAGCACCGCGCCCGCGCCCGCCTGCTCGATCCACATCCGGCCGCGGGTGAAGGTCGCCAGCTTGTCCTGCGCTTGGGGGTTGCGCTTGGTATAGGTCAGCACGCCGCCTTCTTCGGACATCGCCGTGCCGGGGGTGCGCAGCAGCGGATCGATCCGCGCGAAGGCCTCGGCAGGCGACATGGCGGGGTCAATGGGCACTGCGCCGCGCACGCGCCAGATGTGGTCGATCAGCGGCAGGCTGAGCACGGGCATGGCGCGGTGCGGCGTCGCGAGCGTTCCCGCGGCCCCGCTCACTCGGCCGGTTCCAGCGCGGGCTGCATCACGCCGCCGTTACCGCCGCCGAAACGCCTGGCAAACCACGCCTTGCCGTCACGCCAGCCCTCGCGGAAGGGGAAGACCATCGTCTCGCCGATGTCCATCCGCCGCCCGCCTTCCATGCCCAGCACTTCGGCCTCGCCGTCGACGCAGGTGCCGAAGATGCGGTCCCAGATGATCCAGGTGCCCGAGTAGTTGCTGCGCGTCGCTTCGTAGTCCTGCGAGTGATGGACCGAGTGATGCTCCACGGTGTTGAAGATGAAGCGCCACCAGGCGGGCGTGTTGAAGCGCACGTTGATGTGCTGGTAGACGCTGACGGTCATCCCGATCGCGCCCGCCAGCAGGAAGGCGCGGGGGAGGAAGTCGAAGAACCCACCGATCCCGAGGCCGATCAGGAACAGCTCGACCGGATTGCCGACCGCTCCCTTCTGCACGTTCAACTGGGTGATGTAGTGGTGCGGCGCATGGGTCAGCCACAGCGGGTGCCAGTTGTGCATCGCGCGGTGCATCCAGTACTGCCCGAAGTCGAAGATCATCGAGATGATCACCGCCTGCAGCAGCAGCGGCAGGCCGGTGAACCAGTCGAACTTCTTCCAGTCGAAGGCGCCCTGCACCGCTTCGACGATCGCGCCGTCGCCGATATAGGCATCGACCATCCGCAGGAAGGTCATGCCGAGCGCGACGTAGAACACGTCGGTTGCGAATTCCTTCCAGGTCAGCTGCCAGCTCTGGTAGCGCGGGTTGACCCATTCGAGCACCAGCAGCAGCACCGTCCAGCCCAGCCGGATCGCGATCGCGGTCGAGGCTACGGCGAGCCAGTTGGGGGCGTAGTACCAGAAGGCGATTGCCGCAAAGAGCATGAAGGGCTGGAAGTAGGTGAAGACGAACTGCTTTACGGGCCCGCCTTCGACCTTGCCGATATTCTCCCAGCCGACGGTCACGGGCGCATCGGCCCCGATGATCCGCTTGCCCACCTGAACTCCGGCCATGACGCACCCCTGCATGAGAATTTGCGCATTCTTGCCCTGCCAGCCATGGCAACCTCGCGCGCGCGAGGAAGTGGGCAAATGACGTAGACCTATGCGAACCCGTAGCAAGTACCTGATTCAGAACGTCTCGACCGGTCAGTCAGACATTAGTCTGACAGCAATTGCTGTCGCCGCCGCACGGGTTTCCACCCCCAGTTTGCGGAACACCTGTTCGAGGTGCTTGTTGACCGTGCGCGGGCTTATACCAAGGATCTCGCTGATGGTCTTGTTTGTTTTGCCATAGCTCACCCACAGCAGCACTTCGGCCTCGCGGCGGGTGAGGCCCGCCTGCTTCTGGAGCGCGGCGATCTTGCCGTCCTCGCGCACTTCAGTGAGCTTCAGGAGCACCTCGCCCGGCTGGTCGCTTTCGAGCAGGACGATCTCGATCTCCATGCCGCGCACAGTGGCGCGGGTGCTGGGGGCAGGATGCGCCTGATCGCTCCCGACGAGCGCCGCGACGGATTGGCGCAAGGGTTCGGGGAGCTGCGCGCTCTCGGACGTCCAGGCCGGATCGATGGCGAGGAACAGGCTGTCGGCCTGCGGTGTCGACCAGGCGAGCGTCCCGCCCTCCCCCACCGCAGCAAGGCTGCGCCCGGCAAGCCCGAGCGCAAGGCGCGAGCGGTGCGCGCCGCGGGCATTGGCTAGGTGCACGCGGATGCGCGCCAGCAGCTCCTCGACGACGATCGGCTTCCGCACATAGTCCACCCCGCCCGTACCGAGCGCGGCGACGACATGTTCGGGATCGTTGAGGCCCGTGAGGAAGATAACCGGGATATGCGCAGTCTTGGCCGAGCGCTTGATCGCGCGGGTGGTCTCGATCCCGCTCAGGCCGGGCATCACCGCGTCCATCAGAACGAGATCGGGCTGCACCTCGCCCAGCAGTTCGAGCGTCGCCTCGCCGCTGCGCGCGATCAGCACGGTCATGCCCTCGGCATCGAGGGTGTCGACCAGGAACCGGAGCGATTCCGGGTTGTCGTCAACGACGAGGATCGTGTCCCTATGCGGCATCGGCGCGCACCGATCTGGCGAGATTGGCCAAGGCTTTCAAGTCGAAGCTGTCGAGGCTTGCGCGCATCCTTTCCGCAAGCGGCACGGCCTCGGGGGCGAGCGCGGCGATCCGGTCGATCTCGGCCTCGATCGCGCGGACATGGCCGATCCGCACCAGCCGCTCGATCTCGGCGCAATGCGCGGCGGCGAGGGGCGCGATGATGCGCGGGAGCGCGGCTGCCCCCGCCAGTTCCGGCGGGGCAGCGCGCGGCGCGCCCGCGGCGCGCACCCACTCGATCCCGAGCTGGCTCTCGATCATGTCGATCAGGGTGTCGAAGGCGAAGGGCTTCATGATGAAGCCGTCATGATCCGTCCCCGCGCCCTCGGACACTGGTGCCTCGCCCGAGAGCATCACGATCCGCAAAGCCGCGCCATGACGGCGGCGCAGCTGGGCGGCAACTTCCCAGCCGTTCTCGCTGCCGAGCGCCACGTCGCACAGCACGAGGTCGGGCTGGAGTTGCGCGGCCAGCGCAAGCCCGCTCGCCGCGTCGCGCGCGCTGCGCACCTGGAAGCCCAGCGGTTCGAGCAGGCCGCAGACCACGGCCAGATGCGCCGGCTCGTCGTCGATCAGCAGCACCCAGCGCTCGCGCCCGAGATAGCCCGTCACCGCGCCCGCCTGCGGCGCAGGTTCGGACGGCGGGGTGAGCGGCTCGGACAGCATCAGCCGGACCATGAAGCGCGATCCTTCACCCGGCGCGCTCTCGAGCCGGATCTCGCCGCCCATGATATGCACCAGCGCCTGCGTGATCGCGAGGCCGAGACCGACGCCGGGACGCTCGCCCGCAGGGCCGCCGACCCGCTCGAAGGGGGCGAAGATGCGGCCCGCATCCTCGGGCGCGATGCCGATGCCGGTGTCGATCACGGTGAAGGTCGCCAGCTGGTTGCGGTAGTCAACCTTGAGCGTCACGCTCCCGTGGTCGGTGAACTTGATGGCATTGGCGAGGAGGTTGATCATCACCTGCCGCAGCCGCTTGGGATCGGCGTGGACGAATTCGGGCAGGCGCTCGGGCCGCTCGAGCACCAGCGCCAGCCCCTTGGCCTGGGCCTGAAGCTCGAGCATCGCCATCAGCTGGTCGAGGAACTCGGGGAAGCGGATCGCCTCGCGCGTCAGGGACATCGCCCCGCCTTCGACCTGCGCGATGTCGAGCAGGCCCTCGACAAGGTGCGCGAGGTGCTCGGCGCTGCGGCGGATCACCTTGGCCGCTCCCAGAGCGTCCTTGCCCTCGCCGCGCTCGATCAGCTGGGCATAGCCGTAAATCGCATTGAGCGGCGAGCGGATTTCGTGGGCGACGCTGGCAAGGAAGCGGGTCTTGGCCTCGTTGGCGGCCTCGGCGGCGTCCTTGGCGGCGGCAAGGCGCGCGACCGCCTCGGCCTCTGCCTCGCCTTCCCCCCGCAGCCAGTTGGTGATCCGCCCCGGCATCATCTCACCGCGAGGCGATGTAGGCGCGCCAGCCGCCGAGGTGGGTGATGTCCTCGGCACCCTTCAGCGCGCGCGGCTCGGCGACGAAGCCCTTGACGCTGCTGCCGTCGGCGAGGGTCACCGTGCCGATCGCGAGCGGCGGCGGGACTTCGGCGACGAAGCTGCCGAAGCTCGCCATGTCGAGCTCGTAGACCTCGAGCGCAATGGCTGCGCCCTCCTCGGCGTGCACCAGCGCGGGCTTTGGCGGCACAGAGTCGGCCATCGCAAAGAGCCGGTAGGTGGGCGCGGTGGTGAAGGCGCCGACGAAGCTCGCATTGCGGCTGGTCAGCTGCCAGTGCAGCGGCATGCCTTCGAGGTGGGCGCCGACGACGGCAAGCCTGATGGTGTCCATATGGTCTCCAAGGTCGAGAGGGGGTGGGGGCGGCAAGGCGGCCAGGGCCAGATAGGCCTGCGCGAGGCCGAGAAGGGCCTTGTCGCTGTGGGCCGGGCCGATGAAGGTGATCCCGAAGCCGGTGCTGTTGGATTTCGCCCCCGCGGGTACGGCAATCGCGGCCATGTCCAGCAGATTGACGAAATTGGTGTAGAAGCCGAGATTGCTGTTGAGCGCGACCGGCGCCTCGAGCAGCTCGGCCACCCGGTAGGTGGTGCCGGTGGTGGGGAAGGCGAGCGCGTCCACCCCTTGCCACATCGCTTCGGCCCCGCGCGCTAGCTCGGCAAGTCGGTAGATCCCGTTCCACAGCTCGGTCGCCAGCATGGTGCTGCCGGGCGCGATCACCTCGCGCACCACGGGGTCGATGGCGAGCGGACTGCGCTCCAGCAGCGCGGCGACCGCAGCGGTGCGCTCGGCCACCCAGGGACCTTCATAGAGCAGCCGCGCCGCCTCGCGCAGCGGTTCGATGTCGATCTCGACCAGCGTATATCCGCGCGCCAGCGCCGCCAGTGCGCGGTCGTAGAGATACTCCGCCTCGACATCGCCGAAAAACTGGCGCTGGTCCTTGCGCGGCACGCCGATGCGGCGCGCGCCTGTGAGCGGCACATCGGCGAGCGGGCGCGAGAAGGCGTCCTCGCCGTCGAAGCCCGCGAGCATGGTATCGACCAGCGCCGCATCGCCGGGCGCATCGGTGAACACCGTGATGCAATCGAGGCTACGGCAGGCGGGCACCAGCCCGCGCGTGCTCCATCGGCCCTTGCTGGGCTTCAAGCCCACGAGGTGGTTGAACGCCGCCGGGACCCGCCCCGATCCGGCGGTATCGGTCCCGAGCGCAAAGGCCACCAGCCCCGCCGCCACCGCCACGGCGCTGCCGGAGGACGAACCGCCGCTGACATAGTCGCGGTTATAGGCGTTCCTCGGGATGCCATAGGGGCTGCGCGTACCGACAAGGCCGGTCGCGAACTGGTCGAGGTTGGTCTTGCCCACGCAGATCGCGCCCGCCGCTTCCAGCCGCTCGATCACCGTCGCCGAACGCTCCGGCTGGTAGGCGAAGGCCGGGCAGGCGGCGGTGGTCTCGAGACCCGCCACGTCGATATTGTCCTTCGCCGCATAGGGCACGCCCGCCAGCGGCAGGCGCTCGCCCGCCGCCACGCGCGCGTCGATGGCGCAGGCCGCGGCGCGCAGGGCGGCCGGGTCGGCGCGGGCAATCCACAGCTGCGGCTGGTGCGCGTCATAGGCGGCGAGGCGCGCGAGGGTCTCCTCCATCACCGCGAGCGCGGTGGTCGCGCCGCTGCCCACGCCCTGCGCGATTGTGCCGGCACTGAGGCGGGTGAAGGCGCTCATGACGCCCTCCTCAGGGCCAGCATCGGCGCGCCGGGGTGCACCGACTGGCTCTCGGCGATATAGACCGCCTCGACCGTGCCGCTCGCCGGAGCCTCGAAGGGGCATTCCATCTTCATTGCCTCGATCACCGCGATCACCTCGCCCTCGGCGACGCTGTCGCCGGGGCTGACGAGCAGTTTCCAAACGCTCCCGCCGAAGGGCGCCTCGATAAGGTCCGCGCCCTCGGGCACCTCGATGGCCGCCGCATCGCCCGCGCCGCCATCCGCGCCGAGCAGCGCGCTGACCCGGTCGAACTCCCCGCTCGCTTGCCACGCGGCGCGCTCGGCATCGAAGGCGGCCTGGCGCGTGGTTTCGAAAGCGGCAATGCTCTCGGCGTTATCGTGCAGGAAGGCGCGATAATCGGCGAGGCGAAAGGTGGTCTCCTCGATCCTGAGCGAGCGCCGCCCATGAGGAAAATCGCGCCGCCACTCGGCGAGCTCCTCGGCGCTGACCGGGAAGAAGCGGATCTGGTCGAAGAACCTGAGCAGCCAGGGTTTGCCCCCGATGAAATCCTGCGTCTGACGGTGGGTGTTCCACACCTGCACCGTGCGCCCGAACAGCTGGTAGCCGCCCGGCCCCTCCATCCCGTAGATGCACATGTAAGCCCCGCCGATCCCGACCACATTGGGCGGGGTCCAGGTGCGCGCGGGGTTGTACTTGGTGGTGACGAGGCGGTGGCGCGGATCGACCGGCGTTGCCACCGGCGCGCCGAGATAGACGTCGCCAAGCCCGAGCACGAGGTAGCTCGCATCGAAGATCAGGCCCTCGACCGCCTTGGCGTCGGGCAAGCCGTTGATGCGGCGGATGAACTCGATGTTGTCCGGGCACCAAGGCGCATCGTCGCGCACGGCGGCGATGTATTTGTCGATGGTCTCCTGCGTCGCCGGATCGCGCCAGCTCAAGGGCAGGTGGACGATGCGCGAGGGGGCCTCGAAGTCGGCGAGATCGCCCATCGCCTCCTCGGCGGTCATCAGCGCGGCGAGCGCGCCTGCCTGATCGAGCCGCTCGCCATCGAAGTGCAATTGCAGCGAGCGGATGCCGGGGGTGATGTCGATCAAGCCGGGAAGCCGCATCGCCTCCAGCGCCTGCATCAGCGCATGGACGCGGATGCGCAGCTCGATATCGAGCACGATCTCGCCATATTCAACGAGAATGTTGCGGTCCCCCTGCTGGCGGTAGGTGGTGCGCGGGCGGGTGCCGGTGGCGGGAAGCTCGGCGAGGATCGGCGAGAGGTCAGCGATGGGCCGGGGGGCGGCGGTGTCTTCGATCGACACCGGAACGAAACGCACGCGGTCGTCGGGCGAGAGTTGCCCGATCTTCCAGCGGTCTTCCGCGATTACCGTGAAGGGGCACACGAAACCGCCCAATGAAGGCCCGTCGGGGCCGAGGATGATCGGCATGTCGCCGGTGAAGTCGACCGCGCCGATGGCGTAGGGATTGTCGTGAATGTTCGACGGGTGCAGCCCCGCCTCGCCCCCGTCGCGCCGCGCCCACTCGGGCTTGGGGCCGACGAGCCGCACGCCGGTGCGGTTGGAGTTGTAGTGCACCTGCCACTCG
>NZ_LSKQ01000144.1 GCF_001557115.1 Erythrobacter sp. CCH5-A1 | reverse complement strand
CTCCACCATCCTGCGGATGGTCCCCCTCCCCTGAAGGGGAGGATCAGCTCACAAGAACTTCGCCACCACGCCGGCGGTGTCGATCATGCGGTTGGAGAAGCCCCACTCGTTGTCGTACCAGCTGACGACGCGGGCGAGCTTGCCTTCCATCACGCTGGTTTCCAGCGAATCGACGGTGGACGAGGCCGGGTAGTGATTGAAATCGCTCGAGACCAGCGGCTGGTCGGTGTAGTCGAGCACGCCCTTCATCGGGCCCTCGGCAGCGGCCTTCAATGCGGCGTTGATCTCCTCGGCGGTGGTCTCGCGCGAGGGCACGAAGACGAGGTCCACCATCGAGACATTCGGCGTCGGCACGCGGACGGACGAACCGTCGAGCTTGCCCTTCAGCTCGGGCAGCACCAGGCCGACCGCGCGCGCCGCGCCGGTGGTGGTGGGGATCATGTTGGTCGCCCCGGCGCGGGCGCGGCGCAGGTCCTTGTGGATCTGGTCGAGCATCCGCTGGTCGTTGGTGTAGGAGTGGATCGTGGTCATGAAGCCGCGCTCGATGCCGATGACATCGTTCAGGACCTTGGCGACCGGCGCGAGGCAGTTGGTGGTGCAGCTCGCGTTGGAGATGATCACGTCCTCGGCGGTCAGCGTTGCGTGGTTCACCCCGAAGACGATGGTCTTGGAGACGCCCGTCGCGGGCGCCGAGATGATCACGCGCTTGGCCCCGGCGGCGAGGTGCGGGCGCGAGGCCTCGTCCGACTGGAAGAAGCCGGTGCATTCGAGCACGATGTCGATACCCATTTCCCCGTGCGGGAGCTTGCCCGGGTCTTTCTCGGCGGTCACCGCGATGCGCTTGCCATTGACGAGGATCGCATCGCCCTCGGCCTTCACCTCGCCATTGAAGCGGCCATGGACCGAATCGTAGGCGAAGAGCAGCGCGTTAGAGGCGGCATCGGCAAGGTCGTTGATCGCGACGAGTTCGAGATCGTGATCTGTGCGCTCGAGAATGGCGCGGGCGACGAGGCGGCCGATGCGGCCGAAGCCGTTGATGGCGACTTTGGTAGCCATGAGAGGTACTCCTGCTTAGTTCTTGAGCTTGTTCATGATCTGGGGAACGATGGCCTCGGGGGTGAGGCCGAAATGGGCAAACAGGTCGTCCGCCGGGGCCGAGGCGCCGAAGCTGTCGATCCCGATGTTGAGCCCCGATGTGCCGGTGTAGCGCTGCCACCCGAAGGTGCTCGCCGCCTCGACCGAGACGATCAGTGCATCGGCGGGGAGGAGGTCGGCGCGGTATTCGGCCGGCTGCTCGTCGAACAGCTCGGTCGAGACCATCGAGACGACGTCGACGCCCACGCCCTGCGCTTCGAGCTGCACGGCGCACCTGGCGGCCAGCTCGACTTCCGATCCGGTCGCGAGGATCACCACCTTGCGCGCGGCCTCGGCGGATTTGATCCGGTAGCCGCCCTTGGCCGAGAGGTTCTCCGCCGCCGCCTCGAGCCGCAGCTGGGGCAGGTTCTGGCGGGTCAGCGCCAGCACGGAGGGGCGGTCCTTCTGCGCCAGCGCGATCTGCCAGCACTCCGCCGTCTCGACCACATCGGCCGGGCGCATGACCAGGAGGTTGGGCATCGCCCGCAGCGAAGCGAGGTGCTCGATCGGCTGGTGGGTCGGCCCGTCCTCGCCCAGCCCGATCGAATCATGCGTCATCACGTAGATCACGCGCGCGTGCTGGAGCGCCGACAAGCGGATCGCGCCGCGCGCATAGTCGGTGAAGACGAGGAAGGTGCCGCCATAGGGGATCACCCCGCCGTGCAGCGCCATCCCGTTCATCGCCGCCGCCATGCCGAATTCGCGAATGCCCCAATAGACGTAGCGGCCCGAATAGTCGTCCTTGGAGAAGGTCCCGATCCCGCCCGCGAGCGTGTTGTTCGAGCCGGTCAGGTCGGCGCTGCCGCCGATGGTGTCGGGCAGGCGCGGATTGATCTGGGCGAGCGCCATCTCGCTTGCCTTGCGGGTGGCGACCTTCTGGGGGTTGGCGATCAGCGAGGCGATATATTCGCCCGCCGCATCGCCATGCGGCAAGTCGCCCGCCATGCGGCGTTCGAAGTCGGCCTTGTGGGGGCTCGCTTCCAAGCGGCCCGCCCAGGCCCCGTGGGCGCTGCGCCCCGGCTCGCCCGCGCTGCGCCAGTCGGCGAGGATGTCGCTCGGCACCACGAAGGGCTCGTGCGACCAGCCCAGTTCCTCGCGCGCCGCGGCCACTTCCGCCGCGCCGAGTGCCGCGCCGTGGACGCCGCTGGTGCCCTGCTTGTTCGGCGCGCCTTTGCCGATCAGCGTGTGGCAGGCGATCAGCGAGGGGCGCGGATCGGCCTTGGCCTCGGTGAGCGCGCGGTCGATATCGGCGAAGTCGTGGCCGTCACAGGTGGTGACGTGCCAGCCCGTGGCCGCGAAGCGCGCCTTGATGTCCTCCGAGGTCGACAGGTCAGTCGCCCCGTCGATGGTGATGCGGTTGTCGTCCCACAGCACGTTGAGACGCCCCAGTCCGAGGTGGCCAGCAAGGCCGATCGCCTCGTGGTTGATGCCCTCCATCAGGCACCCGTCGCCAGCGATCACCCAGGTGCGGTGGTCGACGAGGTCATCGCCGTAGACCGCGTTCAAGTGCCGCTCGGCCATCGCCATGCCGACCGCCATCGCGAGGCCTTGCCCCAGCGGCCCGGTGGTGCATTCCACCCCGTCGAGCAGGAAGTTCTCAGGGTGGCCTGCGCAAGGCGAATTGAGCTTTCGGAAATTGCGGATGTCGTCGATCGTCGGCGCGGCATAGCCGGTGAGATACAGCAGGCTGTAGATCAGCATCGAACCGTGCCCGGCCGAGAGCACGAAGCGGTCACGGTCGGCCCAGTGGGGCGCGGTTGGATCGAACTTGAGATGGCGGGTAAAGAGCACGCTCGCCGCGTCGGCCATGCCCATCGGCATCCCCGGGTGCCCGGAGTTGGCCGCCTCGACCGCGTCCATCGAAAGGGCGCGGATGGCGTTGGCCATCGGCTGAAGGCGGGCGGCATCGAGGCTCATCGGCACGCTGTTCTCCTGCGGGAGCCGCCCGCGCACACCCGCGCGATTCGACCCCGGTTCCGGTCGGCGTGCCATTGCCGAGCCCGTGGGGGAGGTCAACCTTTGCCGCCGCCAATCCCCGCCTGCCGCCGGCGCGGCATTTATCAACAGCCCGCCCCAAGGCTTTGCGCGGGCCGCCTTCTGTTGGTATCGGTAATGCCCATGAGTGCCGACCGCATCGCATCCGCGCTGACCCGCATCGAAGCCGCGATGGCGCGCATCGAGGCCGCGCGCGAGGGCCTTGCGGGCGGGGACGGCAAGGCCGGCACCAGTTCGGCGCGGGTGGTCGAGCTGGTCAATGTCCATGAGAAACTGCGCGAGCAAGTGGCGGAAAGTCTTCGCGAACTTGACGATCTTCTGACAGCGCTCGAGGAATAGGCCGGCCCCGTGAGCACCGTCACTCTCAGCATCGGCCCCAAGAGCTACAACGTCGCCTGCGCCGATGGGCAGGAGGCGCATATCGCCGCGCTCGGGGCGATGATCGCCGAAAAATATGCCCAGCTGGGCAGCGCGCGGGCGCCGCTCGAGGCGCAGAACCTGGTCTTCGCCGCGCTGTTCCTCGCCGACGAACTGGCCGAGGCGCGGAAGCGGATCGCCGAGGTCCCCGAACCCGCGCCCGCGCCCGCGCCCGAACCCGACACGGCCGAATTGGATGCCGCGCGCGAGACCATCACCCGGCTCGAAGCCGAACTTGCCGCAGCGCGCGAAGACGCTGCCCGTCCGGCCCCCGCTGCGGAAGCACCCGCCCCAGTACCGGTCCCGCAATTCGACCTGTTCGGTGGCCCGCCTCCGGCCACCGCCACCGACGCAGAACTCGCCGCGCGCCTCGAAGCCCTCGCCGCCGCCGCCGAAGCCAGCGCCGACGCGCTTGAAGCTGCCGCTGCCAACGCCTAGATAGGCAGGTGGCGGGACTGCCCGGCACGAGCCGACTGAATATCCCTGAGGCTATAAGCAATCCAATGGGAGCTGTCCCTATCCGGGTCCACTGGTTCGTCCGGGGGTCTCGGGTATACGGCGCCCACCTGACGTTAAAGGCGTCAGAGGATTTCTAGCGCAAACGACCCATGGTGGTTCCGTCACTCTTTTTGTGTTCCGCGCGCCGTCCGGCGCGCGAAATCCTCGCTCACACGCCCTTTGGGCGCGTCGCTGCGGGCGGCCGGTCGGCCTTGCGGCCTGTGGCCGAACCAGTCCTCCCGTTGTCCCGTCGGCACAGCTGCGCTTCCAGGGGAGGAGGACCACCGAAGGTGGAGGAGGGGCGAGCAACCGCCGGACTTGAAGCCATCAGGCGCGGGGTCTACCGCTTGAAGCAATGACCGCCCCCACCAAATCCGAGCTTCGCCAAACCCTGCGCGCCGCGCGACGCGCCCATGTCGCGGCGCTGCCGGACGCCATCCGCGGCCTGCTGTTCCATCGCCCCCCTGCCCCGCTGCTTGCGCGGATCGGGGACGAGGCGGTGATCGGCCTCTACCACGCCGCCGCCTACGAGGCCCCCACGGGCGGCTATGCCCGTTTCTTCCACGAGGCCGGGCACACAATCGCCCTCCCCCGCTTTGCTGCGCGCGGCGCTGCGATGACCTTTGCCCGCCACACCGACCCCCATGCCGAAAGCGATCTCGAGGTCGGCCCCTTCGGCATGCTCCAGCCCGCCGCCGAGGCCGAGCCGTTGGTTCCCGATGTATTGTTCGTCCCGCTGGTGGGGTTCACCCCCGCGCTTGAGCGCCTCGGACAGGGCGGCGGGCATTACGACCGTTGGCTCGCGGAACATCCCCCCGCCCTCGCCGTTGGCCTCGCATGGGACGCGCAAGCCTGCGAGGCCCTGCCCACAGAACCCCACGACAAGCCGCTCGATGCGGTCGTCACCCCCACCCGGATCTACGGAAACCTCTGAGCCATGCGCGAGACACCGACCTGGCGAATTCCCTTCGGCATATTCGCGCTGTTCGTCGCCCTGATGATCTACGGCATCGTCATCGCGCGTTATGCGCCCGACATCATCGGCAGCTGGCCGGGCGCGGCGCAGACCGTGGTCTACGTGATCCTCGGCCTCGTCTGGCTGCTGCCCTTGCGGCGCTTCCTGATCTGGATGGAGACCGGCAGCTGGAGCCCGCCGGAGACAAAAGAAAAGGCGGACTGAACGCCCGCCTCTGCTTGGCCTTTTTCGGCCTTCCCAAAGGAACAAGTGGCGCGAGTGACGGGGCTCGAACCCGCGACCTCCGGCGTGACAGGCCGGCGCTCTAACCGACTGAGCTACACCCGCGCATCTTGTCCTTGCGAGCGTTCCGGCGATGCCGTCCCGCTCGTGGAGCAGCGCCATTAGGCTCGCGGCTTGGGGCTGTCAACGGCCATTACGGCAAATTTTGAGGGGTGCGCTGGCCGCTCAGCAATTCTCGTGCTTCCAGTTGCGCTTGCGGCCATCGGCAAGCCATCCCACCGCCTGCGCGATGCGCTTGGCCCGGGTGTCGTCGCGCTTGGCGTCGGCAATCCATTCGACATATTCCCGGCGGTGCGAGGGGGCGAAGGCGTCGAAACGCGCGCGGGCTGCCGGTGCTGCATCGAGCGCGGCCGCGAAGGCTGGCGGGACGGGCAACTCGGGCTTGGGCGCACGCTTGGGCTTGGGCTGCGCCAGCGCTGCCGGGCGGGCCTGAAAGCGGGCGACCAATTGCTCGTCGGGCGGCAGATCGGCGAGGCTTGTCAACTTGCCGAGTGCGCCCATCCCCTCGCCGGTGCGCTCCTCGTGATGGATCACCACCGAGGCGTGCGCCTTGAACGCCGCGAGCCCGACGAGGTTTTTTCCCCCCACCATGAAGTGCGGCATGCCCCACTTGATGGTCTCCTCGGCCTCCGGCAGCGCATGGTGCACCAGCGCGCGGACATGCGTGAGGATCGGCTGCGCGAAGGGCGCCGCCTTGGCGATGTAGTCGTCGATGCGCGGATCACGGGTCATGTCGGACACCTCCCGGCCCTGACATTAACCCAATCAGTCGACCAGCAGAAGCGCCGGCGTCTCGATCAGCTTCTTGATCGCCTGAATGAAGCTTGCCGCATCGTGCCCGTCGACCACGCGGTGATCGCAGGAGATCGAGATGTTCATCAGCTTGCGCTTAGCGATGCGCTCGCCGCCCATCCCGTCGGGGACGAACATCGGGCGCTCGACGATGCGGTTCGGGCCGATGATCGCGACCTCGGGGCGGTTGATGACGGGGGTTGTGGCGACGCCGCCGAGGGGCCCCAATGACGTAACCGTCAGGGTCGAGCCCGAAAGCTCCTCCGACGTGGCTTTGCCGCTGCGCGCAGCTTCAGCAAGCCGTCCGATCTCGCGCGCCAGCTGCCACAGGTTCTTGCCCTGCGCATCGCGAATCACCGGCACCATCAACCCGCTGTCCGTCTGCGCCGCCATGCCGAGATGCACCGCGCCGTAGCGGGTGACGACATTGGCCTCGTCGTCGAAGCGCGCGTTTATCATCGGGTATTGCGGGATCACCTTGCAAATCGCGGTGATCAGCAGCGGCAGCATCGTGAGCTTGGGCCTGTCGCCCCGCGCTGCGTTCAGCTGCGCGCGAAGTTCCTCAAGGTCGGTGACGTCGCACTCCTCGACATAGGTGAAGTGCGGGATGTGGCGCTTGGCCGCGGCCATATTCTGCGCGATGCGTTTCCTGAGGCCGATGACCTTGATCGTCTCGTCCGCGCGCGCCTTGCCCGCCGCGCCGAAGCCGCCATTATAGGCAAGGAAGGCGTCGAGATCGGCATGGCGCACGCGGCCATCGGCAGCGGGTTTCACCTGCGCGAGATCAATGCCGAGATCGCGTGCACGCTGGCGCACGGCGGGGCTGGCGAGGACCTTGGCTTCGCCCTTGTGTTCGGGCGCAGGTGCAGGCGCGGCAAGTGCCGTATCGTCAGCGTCCGGTGCGTCGGGGTTCTCGGCCTCGATCCGCTCTGCCACCTCTTCCGAGGTCGGCGCGTCGGACATATCGTCCTCGGCCTGTTCGGCAGCGGCCTCGGCTTCCTCTTCGGAAACCTCGCCCTCGGTCTCGATCACCAGCAGCATGGCGCCGATCGCGACCACATCGCCAACCTCGCCCGCGAGCGTCGTCACGACACCTGAAACGGGGCTTTCGATATCGATGGTCGCCTTGTCGGTCATCACGTCGACGATGTGCTGGTCTTCCTCGACCCGGTCGCCGACCTTCACGTGCCACTCGACGACTTCCGCCTCGGCCACGCCTTCGCCCACGTCGGGCATCTTGAAAATGAACTTGGCCATTGTCGGGTCAGTCCTTGAGAAGCTTGTCGATCGCCTCGCCGATGCGGACCGGGCCGGGGAAATAGGCCCATTCGAGGCTGTGGGGATAGGGCGTGTCGAAGCCGGTGACGCGTTCGACGGGCGCTTCGAGGTGGTAGAAGCAGCGTTCGGTGACGAGCGCGGATAGCTCCGCGCCGAAGCCGGACGTGCGGGTCGCCTCGTGGACGATCAGGCAGCGCCCGGTCTTTGCGACCGAAGCTTCAATGGCCTGAATATCGAGCGGCACCAGCGTGCGCAGGTCGAGGATTTCGGCATCGACGCCCTTCTCGCGGCACACCGCCTCGGCCACGTGGACCATCGTGCCATAGGCGAGCACGGTCAGCGCCTCGCCTTCGCGCACGGTGCGCGCCTTGCCGAGCGGGACCTTGTAATAGCCCTCCGGCACCACCGAATCCGGGTGCTTCTTCCACGGCTCGACCGGCTTGTCGTAATAGCCGGAGAACGGGCCGTTATAAATGCGCTTGGGCTCGAAGAAGATCACCGGATCATTGTCTTCGATGGCAGCAATCAGCAGCCCCTTGGCATCATGCGGGGTCGCCGGGATCACGGTCTTGAGGCCCGCCACATGGGTGAACAGCGCCTCGGGGCTCTGGCTGTGGGTCTGACCGCCGAAAATCCCGCCGCCGAAGGGCGAGCGCACGGTCATCGGCGCGATGTAGTCGCCCGCCGAGCGGTAGCGCAGGCGCGCCGCTTCCGAGATCAGCTGGTCAAGGCCGGGGTAAATGTAATCGGCGAACTGGATTTCGGGCACGGGGCGCAGGCCATATGCCCCCATCCCCACAGCAACCCCGATGATCCCGCATTCGCTGATCGGCGTGTCGAACACGCGGGTCTTGCCGTGCTTGGCCTGAAGGCCCGCCGTGGCGCGGAACACACCGCCAAAATAGCCGACATCCTCGCCCATGATGATCACGTCGGGATCGCGGGTGAGCATGATGTCGAGCGCTTCGTTGATCGCCTCGATCATGTTGAGGCGGCGCTCCTCGAGCACGGCGTCACCGACGGAAGGGATAAGGTCGCTCATCCGAAGGGCCTTTCGGTGCCGAACTTGGCGATGCGTTCGCGGATGGCCTGTTCGGCCTGTTCCTCGAGGTGCCAGGGCAGCTCTTCGTAGACATCCTCGAACATGGTGTGGAACGGGTGGTGGAGGCCATGGCCAAGGATGCCGTTCTTCTCGGCCTCCTTGGTCGTCGCCTTGACGCGCTCGGCACATTCGAGGTCCATCGCCGCGTGGCGATCCTCGTCCCACTCGCCGATGGCGATAAGGTGGTTCTTGAGCCGCGTGACGGGGTCGCCGAGCGGCCATTCCTCGCGCTCCTGCGCGCTGCGGTAGCCCGAAGGGTCGTCCGAGGTGGAATGCCCTTCGGCGCGATAGGTGAAATATTCGATCAGCGTCGGCCCGTGATTGCCGCGCGCGCGGGTTGCGGCCCATTCGGCTGCGGCATAACAGGCCAGCGCGTCATTGCCGTCAACGCGCAGGGCCGCGATTCCGTAACCAAGGCCGCGCGCGGCAAAGGTGGTCCGCTCGGCCCCGGCGAACCCGCTGAAGCTGCTGATCGCCCACTGGTTGTTGACCACGTTGAGGATCACCGGCGCGTTGTAAACGGCGGCAAAGGTGCAGGCCGAGTGGAAATCGCCTTCCGCCGTGGAGCCCTCGCCTACCCAGCTTGCCGCGATGCGGCTGTCGCCCTTGACCGCCGAGGCCATCGCCCAGCCCACCGCCTGCGGGCACTGGGTGGCAAGGTTGCCCGAGATCGAGAAGAAGCTGTGCTCGCGGCTCGAATACATGATCGGCAGCTGGCGGCCCTTCAGCTTGTCCGCCTTGTTCGAGTAGATCTGGTTGATCATCTCGATCAGCGGATAGCCGCGCGCGATCAGGATGCCCTGTTGGCGGTAGGAGGGGAAGATCATGTCGTCGCTGGCGAGCGCCATCGCGGGAGCGATCGAGGTCGCCTCCTCGCCGGTGCACTTCATGTAGAAACTGGTCTTGCCCTGCCGCTGGCCGCGGAACATGCGCTCATCGAAGGCGCGCACCAGCGCCATGTGACCAAGCATGGCGCGCAACGTTTCGGGGCTGAGGCGCGGGTTCCACGGGCCGTGGGCAAGGTTGTCGTCGCCCAGCACGCGCACGAGGCCATAGGCAAGGCCTGCCATCTGCGAGGGGTGAATACCCTCGTCCGGGCGCGGCTGGTCGCCGGGGGCGCCGATGTCGATATGCGAGAAATCGGCCTTGTCGCCGGGACGATACTTGGGCTCGGGCACATGCAGCGCGAGCGCCGGACGATTGCCCTCGCCGCCTGTCGCTGGATCAGCCATCAGTCGCGCTCTCCCCGTGTGATCGACCACGCGCCGGGCGAGTGGGATCATTGCTTGAATACGTATTTTTATTTCACCGCTACGCAGCGGTCAAGCACGGCGAACCCGGAGCCTTCACACCGCAACAGGTGCGCTGATCGGCGGCAGCGGCGCGTAATCATGCACCACGAAGTCCTCGATCCGATATCCAAATATTGTTTCGGGCTTGCGGATGATCTCGAGCCGCGGGTGCCCCTGCGGCTGGCGGGCAAGCTGCTCCTCGATGAGGTGAGCGTGGTTGAGATAAAGGTGCACGTCGCCCCCCATCCAAACCAGCTCGCCCGGCTCCATGCCGACCTGCTGTGCGATCATCGCGGTTAGCAGCGCCGCCGACCAGAGGTTGAACGGCAGGCCGAGCGCAACATCGCAGCTGCGCTGGTAGAGCAGGCAATTGAGCCGTGCCTCGCCACCATCCCCCACGACATGGAACTGGTAGGTCTTGTGGCAAGGGGGAAGCGCCATGCGATCGAGCTCGGCGACGTTCCAGCCTTCGATGATGTGGCGGCGGCTGCCGGGGCTGGTGCGCAGCGAATCGATCACCTGCGCGATCTGGTTGATGCCCTCGCCCTTCTCGTAGAGGCCGTCCGGGCGATAGCGGTAGGTCGGCCAGTCGACCCACTGCTTGCCATAGACCGGGCCGAGGTCGCCCCAGCGGTGGGCGAATTGTTCGTCATCGGCGATTCGCTGGACGAAATCCTCGAGGCTGACCTGCTCGCCCGCCTCGCGGACATAGCGCGCATGGGGCCATTCGTTCCAGATCTTCACGCCCTGCAACACCAGCGGACGGATGTTGGTCTCGCCGGTCAGGAACCACAGCAGCTCGCGGGTCGCGGTCTTCCAGTAGACCCGCTTGGTGGTGAGCAGCGGCATGGCGCCGTCGCCGAGGTCGAATCGCAGCATCGCCCCGCAGACCGATCGGGTGCCGACGCCGGTGCGGTCGATCCGCTCGCTGCCGGTCTCCCAGATCTGACGCATCAGATCGAGATATTGCTGCTCGGGATGCGCTTGAGGAGTGCCGGAATGGGGAATCGCGCTCGTGGCCATGGCTGTGACTATAGGCTGCAATTGCCCGCTTGCCACCATGCCCATCCACACCTATAGGGCGCGCCTTGCCTCGACCCGCAGGGCCTTCCGGCCGCGCGGGAACGACACGGTCGGGGAGTAGCTCAGCCTGGTAGAGCACTGTCTTCGGGAGGCAGGGGCCGGAGGTTCGAATCCTCTCTCCCCGACCAATTTCCTTTGCATTCTTGCTGTCAAACAAAGGCGCGGGACCTCGTTCCAAGCCTTTTGGCGCTTTTGGGCGGTGCGCATTAACCCTGATTCGCAAGGACTTGGCGATCCGCTCTGGCGGTTAAGCGGCCTCTCGCGACGCCTTCTAAACGCCCCCAGAAACGAAAAAAGCCCCGGTTTCCCGGGGCTTTAACTCAATTATGAGGCAACCTCTTAGCGGGTGCCCAAGCACTCATAAAACCATGCCCACATAAAGGCCTCCGTTGCATCGATTAACCCGATGCTCGAAGGTTTAACACATTATTAACCCTAATCAACCGTTAATTGCTGCCCTGCCACCGCCCATCATCGCCAGCAGCTCGGGCATTCCGATCGCCTGCGAGAACAGGAAGCCTTGAGCCTGGTCGCAGCCCATCGCGCGGAGGGTCGCGGCCACCTCGAGGTCCTCGACCCCTTCGGCGACCACAACCTTGCCCAGCGAATGGGCAATCTCGATCGTCGCGCGCACCACGGCGCGGCTTTCCTCGGATCGCGCCATTTGCTGCACGAACTTCTTGTCGATCTTGAGCTCCGAGCTCGGCAGCTTCTCGATGTATTCGAGGTTCGATTCGCCGGTGCCGAAATCGTCGATCGACAGGCAGATCCCGCGCGCCTTCAAGGCCGCAATCTGGGGCGCGATCCGGTGGTCTTCGAGCTTGGCGGTCTCGGTCAGCTCGAGCGTCAGGTTCTCGGGCGGGAAATTGTAGCGTCCGAGCAGCGTCATGATGTCGAACATGAGGTGCGTGTCGGAGAGGCTCTTGGCCGACATGTTGACCGCCAGCTTGAAGCGCGGATCGAGCGCGATCGCCTGCTTGCCGTCGACCAGCGCGGTCTCCATTACCACCACGGTCAGCTCGTTGATCCGGTCGCCGGCTTCGGCAGCCAGAACGAGATCCTGCGGATTGATGAGTTCGCCGCCGTCCGGGCGCCAGCGGATCAGTGTTTCGGCGCCGACGATCCGGCCCGATGCGAGATCGATCTTGGGCTGGTAGGCCACGCCGATGTTGCGATCGCGCAGGCCTTTTTCGAGCACGCGGATCAGCTCGAGCCGCTGGGTGCGCGCTTCGAGATGCGCGGCGTCGTTGATGATGAAGCGCACACCGCGGGTCGCAGCCTCGTCCGCCGCCTGCATCGCCTTCTTGATGCGCAGGGAAACGGGCAGGTCGTAATTGGTGTCGACCCCGATCGCCGGCGCGCCATGGGAGGATTGCCAGTCATGACTGATCGCGGTCTTCAGCATCAGTGCGAGGCCATCGGTGTGGCGTTCGAGCTCGACATTCTCCATGCGCGGCGCAAGCCAGATCAGCACATCGCGCTCGAAGGCGATGTCGCTGATTTCGCCGGGGCCCTTCACATAGCCGATCAGCGTGTTGACGAAATCGCCGATGTCGCGCGAGCTCCATTCCTCGGATAGCTCGGACAGATTGGCGATCTTGAGCGCGAACACGTCCCAATCGGCATTGGCCTGCTCCGAGCTGATAGCCGTAGTCGTCATCGCGTCGATACCGGCGCTGAAATACTTGCTGTTGATGCGGCTGAACCCGATCGCGGCAAACAGGAGCGCGAGAAAGGCCGAGACCATGCCGAAGTTGATCGTAAACTCATCGAGCACGAAGGCGACCGGGGGAAGGACTATGACGGGCAACCACAGCAGACCCATCGAACGACGCTGGCCGAGCGCTTGGACAAGGATGACGATCGCCGCAAGCAGCAGCGCCGGGATCGCCCACAGATCCAAAGGCTGATCGCGCAATAGCGTGCCGGCACCGAGGATCTGGACATAGGTTCCGGAAATCTTGCCGTAGAGCGGGTGCCGGTACATGTCCGGCGAATTGATGAAGGTATTGCCGATGATCACGCTCTTGCCCGCGAGCTGCTCGGCACCGACCCGCCCATTGAGGACATCGACGTAGCGGAAGGTCGGAACCGTCATCGGATTGAACGCGAAATCGGGCCGGTAATGCACCGCAGGCCCTTCGTAACCCGCAAGCACCGCAGAGATCGTCGGGTATCTCACGCCTTCGTACTCGATCTCCGTAGGAAGCCGCCAGGACAGGCCGAGCGGGCTGAGGAACCCGCCCATCGAGGCTTGCGGAGCGACCTTGCGAAACTCCTCCAGCGGTACGAAGGGATCCGCCTTCTGGAACCTGATGGAGTGGCTGGCCAGCATTCCCAACCAAACCCGTCCGCGGTGCTTGGCAAGCGTTCGCGCGAATTCTGCATCGCTCGCCGGGGTATCCGGGTCGGCGTGCGCCCGGTCGAACACGATCCGTTTAACCCCGGCATCGACAAGGCGGTCGATGACCGCGCTGTCTTGATGCCGGTTCGTCATTGGCTGGCCAAGTTGGTTGAGCGTTTCGTCATCGATCGCGATCATCGCGATTTCCTGCGGCGCCGGGCGTGCGCGCAGTTGCACGCGCGCCAGCCGCAGCGCATCCTCGGCCGGTAGCGGCAGGTCAATTGCCGCCGATACCACCCCGAACAGGATCGCCATCACCGCCACTTTCATGCGCTTGCGACGCAGCAGGTCGGCGCCCGAGCGGCGGTCCAGTTTTGCCTTGAGAACAGCCTCGTGACCGCCCGGAGAGCCGAGCGCGCGCCGCATCCTGTCGGCCAGTGACTTGAGCGATGCGATCATCAAACGCGCCATCCCGTGGGAAAACCCAAGCTTCTCCCTAGGCCGCGTTGGTTAATTCATTGCAAACGGGTTCGCCTCAGCCTCCAGGCATCCGCCGGATCAGATCGTCTGCGGCGCAATCAGGCCGAGCGCGATGGTCAGCAGGCCGAGCCCGATCGACAGGTGCCAGCGCAGCCGCAGGAAATCGGGCGCCGCAAATCCCAGCGCGCGGTCGACCAGAGGCGATGCGAGGATCAGCGCGCCGAGATAGAGCATCGCGGGTCCGGGCCATTCCCATGCGAAGTTCCAGGGCATGAACAGCGCCACCGCGATCAGGCTCGGCATGACTGCGAGAAGATAGGCGCCTGCGCCCACCGGCTTGCCGGTCCCGGCGCTCGCGACCGCCTGACCCCACCACACCCCGCCCAGGAAGCTGAAGATCGCCGCCGCATAGGCAAACCCGCCGGCAAGCGCGGCAAAGCGCCACTCGTGTTGGGCGAGGACCATCGCGAGGCAGATGATCTGCGGCAGCAGCCCGGCATATCCGAGCACGCGCGCAGGCGTGGTGAGCGAGGGGCGAGAGCCCGTTTCTTGTCCGTCCATGGCGCCACAAAGCTTGCCGGGCGCGGCGGTTCCCATGCGGCTTGCCCGACCGAAGCGATTGCGCCACTTGAAGGCCATGAACCTGTTCGATCTTACCGGCCGCACGGCCATCATCACCGGCGGCAATGGCGGACTGGGCCTCGCGATGGCGCGCGGGCTCGCAAAGGCCGGCGCGAAAGTCGCGATCTGGGCGCGCAATGCGGAAAAGAACGCAGCCGCGTTCGAAGAACTGACCGCGCTCGGTTCCGGCAATGTCCTTACCCGGGTGTGCGACGTTTCGGACGACGTCGAAGTCGCAGAGGCGATGCGCATGACGCTCGGCGCATTCGGCAGGGTCGACATCTGCTTTGCCAATGCCGGCATCTCGGGCGCTGGCACCGCGATCCCCGACATCACCGCCGAGTGCTGGGACCATACGCTCGCGGTCAACACCCGCGGCGCGGCGCTGGTGTACAAGCATGTGACGCGCCACATGATCGCGCGCGCCAAGGACGGGGAGCCCGGCGGCAAGCTGATCGCGACCTCCTCCGGCCAATCGATCATGGGGGTCAACCGCTCGTCGGACTACGCCGCCTCCAAAGCCGCCCTCAACGGCCTCACCCGCGCGGCCGCCTTCGAACTCGCGCGGTATCAGATAACCGCCAATGCGCTGCTTTTCGGCTTCTACGAGACCGACATCACCGCCAAGGCCGACCCGAAATTCGCCGAATGGATGAGCCGCCGCATCCCGCTGCGCCGTCCGGGGGATCACGCGGGGCTCGAGGGCCTCGCGGTGTTCTTCGCCTCGTCCCATTCGGACTACATCACCGGGCAGTGCCTGCCGGTTGACGGGGGCCTGTGCATCTCCTGAGAGGGGAACGACGAACCTGCCCGACCGTTAGCGTTCAAAACCCTACTCTGCCCTCCGGAAAGCCCCCTCCCCCGTGTCCGACGACGACCAGACCCCCGAATTCGCCGACCGCAAGGAAGACCGCGCCCGCCAGCGCGCCGTGCCGGCGGGGCGCGTCGCGCGGCTGGGCACCTTCGGGCGGCTGGTGGGCGGCGTTGCCGGCGGGATGGTGGCCGAAGGCGCGCGGCGGCTCGCCAGCGGCGAGGGCATTTCGGCGCGCGACCTGATCCTCACCCCCGGAAATGTCCAGCGCATGACCGACCGCCTCTCGCACCTGCGCGGCGCGGCGATGAAGATGGGGCAGATGATCAGCCTCGACGCGGGCGACTTTCTGCCCGAGGAGCTCTCGAAGATCCTCGCCAGCTTGCGCGATCAGGCCAATTTCATGCCGACCAGACAGCTCGACCAGGTGCTCCGCAGCGAATGGGGGCCGGAGTGGCGCAAGCAGTTCCGCTGGTTCAACCCACGCCCGATCGCTGCCGCAAGCATCGGGCAAGTCCACAAGGCCCTCACCCGCGATGGCGAGGAGCTGGCGATCAAGGTGCAATATCCCGGCGTCGCCAAGTCGATCGACAGCGATGTCGACAACGTGATGACCCTGCTCAAGATCGGCGGCTTTGCCCCGCCCGAGCTCGAGATGGACAAGCTCATGGCCGCCGCCAAGCAGCAGCTCCACGAGGAGGCCGATTACCAGCGCGAAGGCGCGCAGATGGCGATGTATCGCGGAATGCTCGCCGACACGCCGGGCTTCGTCGTCCCGCGCCTGCACGAAGGCCTGACCCGTGGCTCGATCCTCGCGATGAGTTTCGAGGAGGGCGTGAGCATCGAGGAGCTCGGCAACGAGCCGCCCGAACGCCGCGACGAGGTCTTCGCCCGCCTCATCCGCCTCGTCGCGCGCGAGCTGTTCGATCTCGGCGTCATGCAGACCGACCCCAACTTCGCCAATTTCCGCTACCGGCGCGAGACCGGCGAGATCGTGCTGCTCGATTTCGGCGCCTGCCGTCCGGTCGATCCTGCCGTGGCGAACGGCTATCGCAAGATGCTGCTCGCCGGGTTGCAGGGGAATGCGCAGGACGTGCTCAAGGCCACGATCGAGGCCGGGTTCATGATGCCGATCGTCGCCGAAAAGCACCCCGAGCGGGTGAACCGGATGATCGACATCGTCATCAACGAGATGCGGGCCGACGCGCCCTTCGACTTCGGCGACCGCGCCTTCATCCCGCTCCTGCGCGAGGAAGGCTGGGCGATCGCGCAGGACAAGGACACCTGGGCCTTCCCGCCGATCGAGACCCTGTTCGTGCAGCGCAAGGTGAGCGGCACGGCGCTGCTCGGCGCGCGGCTGAAGGCCAAGGTCAACATCCGCCGCATCACCGAGGAGGTGCTGGCGAGCACCACGCCGAAGGGCGAGGCCGCCGCCTGATCCGGGTTCACCTTGCGCCCTCCTGCTGCGCGCAGGCACCGTCTTGGGGGCGAAATGTGACAGCCGTCACACTTCTGCCGTGATGTTTCATGTGAAACCAACAAGATAGGCGGTAGACACCTCGCAATATATGTAATAACGCGCCGCCATGCATGGGGGGATCGATCACAAGATTGGTGTGCTGTTCGTGTGTCTCGGCAATATCTGCCGGTCACCGATGGCCGAAGGCGCGTTCCGCGTGGCGGCGCAGGAGCGCGGTCTTGCGGTGCTGGTCGATTCGGCGGGAACAGCTTCCTACCATCTCGGCCAGGAGCCCGATCCGCGCGCGATTGCAGCCGCGCGGGGGCACGGTGTCGACATAGCGGGCCAATCCGCGCGCCAGATCGAGCGGGACGATTTCTACCGCTTCACCCACATCATCGCGATGGACCGCGCCAATCTCGAAAACCTGCGCGCCAAGGCTCCGCGCGATGCGACGGCGCGCCTCGCAATGCTGCTCGATGCGGTGGAGGGGCGGCGCGGCGAGCCTGTCGCCGATCCCTATTACGGCGATGCCGCTGCCTTCGAGGCAGCCTGGCAGGTGATCAAGCGCGGGACCCAGGCCTGGGCCGACAAATTGCTGCGCGAGGCTGCGCAGCAATCTGCCTGACCTGAACCGGAAAGTTTAAAGTCCCTTGCGCCCGAACCCGCCGGCCCGCGCCGGGGCTGCGGGCGGTGCGGAGGGCTGAGCACCGCGCTCGTGCCAGCCGGCAGGCGCTGCCGACGGCGGCGCCGGTGCGCGGCGCGGAAGCGGGAACGGCTCGGGATCGGGCTGCGGCGCGCCGTTGGCGATAAGATCGGCGACGCCGTCGCACCCGCCGAAACGCCCCTCGAGCAGGGTTGCCGCAAACTTGATGTTCCGGCCATAGCGCTGATGGGGCTCGATGACGAGATAGCGGGTGGTGAAGAAGTTGATGGTCTGGGTCTCGACCCGCATCAGCGCAATATGATCGAGCTTCAGGCGGCGGGTCGAGGCCATGCCGTGGAATTCGAGCTCGCTCGCCCCGACCGACAGGATGCGGTTATCGAGCAAGTAGCGCGCAAAATAGAGCATCGCGAAGGCGATGACGAGCGCGGCAAAGCCGCCGCACAGCGCGGCCTTCGGGCCGCCGCTCATCGCCACCCACAGGCAGAGCCAGAACACGCCTGCACTGACAATCAGTGCCAGACCGAGCTTGATGCGCGAAAAATAGACGTCCGACACCTTGTTCACCCCCTTCGACAGTGTGAGGCAAGGATACGCGCCAAGTTCCAAACATCTGTTTAACGCAGCAATTTTTCGAAAGTCGTCACCCTCCGCGCAGCAGTTGCACGCCCCAGTCGCGTTCGAACAGGTAGAGCAGGATCCGCGCCGCCTCGCCCCTTGGGGAGGTCAGCCCGCCGTCGCGCTCCATCAGCAGGCGCGCGTCGCCGTGGGCGATGGGGAGCAGGCGCTGGGTCTGTTCGAGATCGGCGATCCGGAACCCCGCCTCCCCCGATTGCCGCGTGCCGAGCAGTTCGCCCCCGCCCCGCAATTCGAGGTCTTCCTCGGCGATGCGGAACCCGTCCTGCGTCTCGCGCATCAGGGCGAGGCGGCGCTTGCCGGTCTCGGAAAGTTCATCCCCGCGCAGCAGCACGCAGCGGCTTTTCTGCGACCCGCGCCCCACCCGTCCGCGCAATTGGTGCAGCTGGGCAAGCCCGAAGCGCTCGGCCTGTTCGATCACCATCAGAGTTGCGGTCGGCACGTCGACCCCGACTTCGATTACCGTGGTCGCGATCAGCAGGCGGGCATCGCCGGTGACAAAGCGCTCCATCGCCGCGTCCTTGACCTCGGGGCGCAACTGGCCGTGAACCATGACGACCGCATCGCCGAACCGCTCGCGCAGCGCGGCATAACGCGCCTCGGCAGCGGCGATGTCGGCAAGGTCGGGGACGCCGTCGACCTCGCGCACCATCGGGCAGACCCAGTAAGCCTGTTGCCCGCTGGCAAGGTGCCGCTCGACCCCGGCAACCATCTCGTCCATGCGCGCCTGCGGGAAGACCAGCGTCTCGATCGCCTGCCGCCCCGGCGGGAGCTCGTCGAGGCGGCTCACGTCCATCTCGCCATATTGCGCCAGCGTCAGCGAGCGCGGGATCGGGGTCGCGGTCATGGCGAGGGTATGCGGCGCGCGGCGGCCCTTGCCCGCCAGCGCCAGCCGCTGCGCGACGCCGAAGCGGTGCTGCTCGTCGATCACCACCAGGCCGAGGTCGCGGTAATTCACGGTGTCCTGAAAGATCGCGTGCGTGCCGACCAGCAGCTGGATCGACCCGTCGAGCAGCCCCATCAGGATCGACTCGCGCTCCCTCCCCTTGGCGCGGCCGGTGAGCAGCGCGATCTCCACCCCCGTGGGGCCGAGCATCTTGCGCAGCGTCTCGAAATGCTGGCGCGCGAGGATTTCGGTCGGCGCGAGCAGTGCGGCCTGCTTGCCCGCCTCGACCGCGATCAGCATGGCATTCAAAGCTACCACGGTCTTGCCCGCGCCGACATCGCCCTGCAACAGGCGGAGCATCGGAGCCTCCTGCGCCATGTCGCCCGCGATCTCGGCTATGGAACGGGTCTGCGCCCCGGTGAGCCCAAAGGGCAGTTGCAGCTTCGCCCTGAGGCCCCCGTCTCCCACCAGCGCCTGCCCCCGCCGCTTGCGCCCGTCGGCCTTGACCAGCAGCAGCGCGAGGGAGTTGGCCAGCAGTTCGTCATACGCCAGCCGGTCGCGCGCCTTGGCATCGGTGCTCTCGTGCCCGAGCCGCAGCGCCGCTGCCCACGATGGCCACCCGGCACGCTCCAGCTGGCCGGGCTCGATCCATTCGGGCAGGTCGGGCAGCCGCGCCAATGCCTGCGCGGCGAAATCGGCGATGCGCGGCTGGGTGAGGCCTTCCGAGAGGCGATAGACCGGTTCGGACAGGCGCCCCATATGCGCGGCGCTGGCCTCCTCGATATGGTCGGGGTGGACGATCTGGAGCATGTCGCCATAGCGGTCGAGGCGGCCTGCAACCCAGCGCGTCTCGCCCACCGGCACCAGCTTCTTCGCGGTATAGGCGGCCTTGCCGAACCAGTTCAGCGAGCACACGTTGCCCGCCGCATCCTGCGCCAACACGCGGTAGGGGCCACGGCTGCCCGCACGCGGCGCGCGGTGCTCGATCGCGGTCAGCGCAATGATGACCTGCTCGCCCTCGGAGGCCGAATCGAGATCGGCCACCGCGCGGCGGCTGACGAAACGCTCGGGCAGGTGATATGCGAGGTCTTTTACGCGCGTCAGGCCGAGCTTCTCCAGCGGCTTCATCAGCTTGGGGCCGACGCCTTCGAGCGTTTCGACCTCGGCGAAGAGCGGATTGAGAGCCTCGGGGCGCATGGATGATGCGCTACCACCCTATTCTCGTCATTGCGAGGAGCCGGAGGCGACGCAGCAATCCAAGATCCACCATCGCGTCGGGCGACAGGTCCGTTCATGGATTGCCTCGCCTTCGGCTCGCAAAGACGAGTTGATGGGACGGAGGCGCGAGGCTAGGTGATCGGCATGACCGATGCCCCCTCCTTCGACACCCGCCTCGCCCGCGCCAAATTCCGCGCCTGGCACCGCGGCACGCGCGAGGCCGATTACATGATCGGCGGCTTCTACGATCGCTACCACACCGAATGGGGCGAGCCGGAACTGGCGTGGTTCGAGGCGCTGCTTGACGAGGACGATGTCGACGTGATGGCATGGGCGCTGCGAACGCAAGAGGCGCCCGATGCCTTCGCGGGCGATCTGCTGGCGACCATGCAAAAGCTCGATTACGTCGATATTCCGCGCTGAACGGCCCAAGCGACCGGCGCAAATCGACAAGCGGCCCGAGCCAGTCTAAGGCCCGGAACAATTTCCGCGCCCGCGCTGTTTGGCTTGGGCGCCCCGCCTCCCATGTGACCCCCTCCTCTTTTCGAGTTGGGGGCATTCCTGCGTCGCCCCCCTTTGGCTGAAGTGAAGTGACCCCATGCCCGATCTGAACCGCATCCTTGCGGCCCGCGAACCGCTGACCCTCGCCTCGCTTCCGCGCGGGAGCGTGCCGCTGGTGCTCGCCGATCTGGCGCGGGCGGCGAAGCGCCGGGCGGTGTTCATCGCATCGGACGAGGCCGCGATGCGTGCCGCTGCCGAGGCCGCGCGCTTCTTCGCGCCCGAGGTCGAGGTCGTCACCTTCCCCGCGTGGGACTGCCTGCCCTACGACCGCGCCAGCCCCGCCTTGTCGATCAGCGCGGAGCGGCTCGCAGCGCTCCACGCCTTGCAGCAACCAGGCGGGGCGCAGCAATTGCTGGTGACCACGGTCAACGCCGTGCTCCAGCGGGTGCTCACCCCCTTCCGGGTGCGCGAGTCCGTACGCGAGTTCAAGGTCGGCACGCGGATCGGGCAGGAGAGCCTGACCGCGCTGCTCGTGCGGCAGGGCTACAGCCGCACCGACACGGTGATCGACCACGGCGAATTTGCCGTACGCGGGTCGATCGTCGACATCTTCCCGTCCTCGCTCGAGAGCGGCCTCAGGCTCGACTTCTTCGGTGACGAGCTGGAAAGCTTGCGCCTGTTCGATCCCGCCACCCAGCGCACCGTCGAGCGGATCGACAGCCACCTGCTGCTCCCCGCCTCCGAAGCGCTGCTCGACGAGGACAGCATCAAGCGCTTCCGCACCCGCTACCGCGAATTGTTCGGGGCGAACGCGACGCAGGACCCGCTTTACGAGGCGGTAACCGACGGGCGCAGGCTGGCGGGTATGGAGCACTGGCTGCCGCTGTTCGAGGCCAAACTGGCCAGCCTGTTCGACCACCTCGGCAAGGACGATGTGGTGGTAATCGACCAGGGCGCGCTCGGAGCCGCCGAGGAGCGCTTGACCGACATCGCCGATTATCACGAACAGCGCGGGCGGATCGCTGGGGAGAAAAAGGGTTCCTATCGCCCGCTCGCCCCCGATGCGCTTTACCTTTCGCGCGCCGAATTCGACGCCGCGCTCGCTGCCATGCCTGCCCACCGAGCAACCGGCTTTGCCTCGGAGGAGAGCGCCGGCGTGGTCGATTTCGGCTTCCGCTCGGCCCGCGACTTCTCGCCCGAGCGCGGGCGTGGTGAGAATGTTTACGAGGCTGCCGCCGCGCACCTCAAGAGCGTCGGCAAGTCGGCGCGCAAATCATTGGTCGCGGCCTATTCCACCGGCAGCGCGCGCCGCATCGCCGCGATCATCGACGAGGCAGGCGCGCCCACTGCGCTCGCCGATAGCTGGCAACAGGCCTTGGGGCTGGCGGCGAAGAAGACCACCGCCGTGGTCGTCCTGCCGCTCGAAACGGGCTTTGCCTCCGACGCCCTCGAAATCCTAACCGAGGCCGACATCCTCGGCGACCGGCTGGTGCGGCGCAAGAAGAAGCGCAAGGATTCCGACGCCTTCCTCGCCGAGCTTCAGGCGCTCTCGCAGGGCGATCTGGTCGTGCATATCGAGCACGGGATCGGCAAATATCTCGGGCTCGAGGCGATCCCCGTCGGCAAGAGCAAGCACGATTGCGTAGCGCTCGAATATGCGGGCGGGGACAAGCTGTTCATTCCGGTCGAGAATATCGACGTCCTCACTCGCTACGGCTCGTCAGAACAGGCGGTCGCGCTCGACAAATTGGGCGGCGAGGCGTGGCAGCGCCGCCGCGCGAAGCTCAAGGAGCGGATCACCGCCATCGCAGGCGAGCTGATGCAGGTCGCCGCCGCGCGCGCGCTCAGGCAGGCACCCGCCCTCCCCGCCGATCCCGCGAGCCTCGGCCAGTTCACCGACCGCTTCCCCTGGTCCGAGACCGAGGATCAGGAACGCGCCATCGCAGATGTGCTCGCGGACCTCGAAAGCGGAAGGCCGATGGACCGGCTGGTGTGCGGCGATGTCGGCTTTGGCAAGACCGAGGTGGCCCTGCGCGCCGCCTTCGTCGCGGCGATGAACGGACAACAGGTGGCCGTCGTCGCGCCAACCACCCTGCTGGCCCGTCAGCACTACCAGAAATTCGCCGAGCGCTTCGCCGGCTTCCCCCTCGAAGTCGGCCGCCTTTCGCGCCTCGTCACCGCCAAGGAAGCCGCCGAGACGCGCGAGGGGCTGGAAAGCGGCCAGATCGACCTTGTGGTGGGCACACACGCGATCCTGTCCAAGTCCACCAAATTCAAGAATCTGGGCCTCGTGATCGTCGATGAAGAGCAGCGGTTCGGGGTGACGCATAAGGAACGCCTCAAGCAGCTGCGCGCCGATGTCCACGTGCTCACGCTCACCGCCACCCCGATCCCGCGCACCCTCCAGATGGCGATGAGCGGCCTGCGCGAGCTTTCCACCATCCAGACACCGCCGGTCGACCGTCTCGCGGTGCGCACCTACGTCATGGAGTGGGACGACATGGTGATGCGCGAGGCCCTGCTGCGCGAACATCATCGCGGCGGACAGAGCTTCATCGTCGTGCCCCGCATCTCGGACATGACCGATATCGAGGAATGGCTGCGCGCCAACGTGCCCGAGGTGAAGACCGTCTCCGCACACGGCCAGATGAGCCCCGGCGAGGTCGAGGAGCGGATGGGCGCCTTCTACGACGGCAAGTATGACGTGTTGCTTTCGACCACGATCGTCGAAAGCGGGCTCGACATCCCCTCCGCCAACACCATCATCATCCACCGCGCCGACCGCTTCGGCCTCGCCCAGCTGTATCAGCTGCGCGGGCGCGTCGGGCGGGCCAAGCTGCGCGCCTATGCCTATCTGACCCACGAAGCGGGCGTCGCCCTGTCCGAGATCGCGCAGAAGCGGCTGAAGGTGCTGGGCGATCTCGACACGCTCGGCGCAGGGTTCCAGCTCGCCAGCCACGATCTCGACATCCGCGGCGCGGGCAACCTGCTGGGCGACGAGCAGTCGGGCCATATCCGCGAAGTCGGCTTCGAGCTATATCAGGCGATGCTGGAGGAGGCGATCCTCGCCGCAAAGGCGGGCGACATGGGTCTCGAGCGGCCGCGCGACAAGCTGACCCCGCAGATCACGGTCGATGCGCCGATCATGATCCCCGAGGACTACGTCCCCGACCTCGCGGTACGCATGGCGCTCTACCGCCGCCTCAACCAGGCCGAGGGTCAGCACGAGATCGAAAGCCTCGCCGCCGAGATGATCGACCGCTTCGGCGACCTGCCGCAGCCGACCAAGAACCTCATCCGACTGATCGAGGTCAAGCATCAGGCCATCGCCGCCAACATCGCCAAGATCGACGTCGGCGCGCGCGGGACGCTCGTCACCTTCCACAATGACGATTTCCCCGATCCGGCGGGCCTCATCGCCTATGTCGCCCGCCTCAACGAGGGCGGAAAGGAAACCGCCAAGCTGCGCCCCGACATGAAGCTGGTGATCAACCGCGCGTGGAGCGATCCGCTTAGCCGGATGAACGGATTGTTTCAGCTCACCAAGGGCTTGTCGGGGATCGTGAAGAAGGCGGCGAAGGCGAAGAAGGCGGCCTAGAGCGCCATCACCGAGACGCTCTGGCTGTTCATCACCAGCGGGCCGAACGCTGTCAGGAAGGCGACGTCACCCGCGTCACGGCCGATACCGATGATCGCGCAATCGGCGGCGCTCGCCATGCCGGTGGGGTCGATAATGTGCCATTCCCCGGCGAGGAACACTTCGGCCACCGCGTGGAAATCGGGCGGATCGGCGCGCAGGGCATAGACACTGGCGTAGCGCGCGGGGATGTCGGCGGCGCGGGCCAGCGCGATCATCAGATGGGCGTAGTCGCGGCACACGCCCTTGCGATCGTGGAAGGTGTCGAGCGCGGTGGTTTCGGCGGTGCTGGCACCGCGCACATAGGCGAGGTGCCCCGCGATCCAGTCGGCCATCGCCGCGGCCCGCGCGCCGCCCGCAAGCCCCGCAAAGCGCGCATCGACGAGATCGAAGAAGCGCTCGGACGGGCAATAGCGCGAGGGCAGCAGATATTGCACCGCCTCGCCCGGCAGCAGATCGAGCGCGGTGGCAGGCAGGCTCGCCAGATCGCGCGCGGGACGAGCGATGGTCACCTGCGCCGCGTAATCGACCAGCATACGCCCCTCGGCCGCCAGCCACGCCCGCGTCCCCACCCCATCCTGCGCCGGAACCCGGGTGAGCGCTGCACCCGCAGCCAGTTCGGAGGCTTCGATCGCCTGCCCCGCAAGCGGCGCAACCTCGACATGCAGCAGCACGTCGCAGGGCTGTTCGAACCAGTAATCGAGCTGGACGTCGATCCGGAGCTTCACGGGCAAGAGGGATTCCGTTCGGAGTGAGAGGCTGGGGCTGTGAGACCCGCACCTAGACGGGAATGCGCCAGGGCGCGCCTTGTTTCTTGCACGACCGCGCTCGTGGTTCTTCCGGATTAAATGTCCCGAAACGCGCCCGGTGCTATCGCGCCATGCGGTTGGCAGGGAGCAGCGCCGTGGCATCGATCAATGACCTCACCCGGGCCATCCGCGCGGGCGATACCCCCCGCGCGCTCGCCATGATCGCGTCGGGCGCCTGGCTCGACGAGCGCGACGCCGCGCCGGGCGAAACGCCGCTGTGCGCCGCTGCCGGGCTGGGCAATGACGCGGTGGTGCGCGCACTTCTCTCCGCCGGTGCCGATCCGGAAGTACCGGGCCGCTTCGGCGACCGCCCGCTCCACCTCGCCTGCCGGGCCGGAAACGAGGCGGCGGCGCGCGCGCTGATCGAGGGCGGCGCCGACGTAAATGCGAAGACGATAAGCAATCCCAATAATGCCGAAAGCGGCCAGACGGTGCTGATCACCGCGCTCGCCAGCCGGAAACTGCCGTTGATCGCCATGCTGGTCGAGCACGGCGCTGATCCGCTGGGAACCGACGACCACGGCGGGAGCGCGCTTTCCTATGCGCAGTCCTCCGGAGGCAAGCGCATCGCCGATGTCCTCGCCAAGGCCGTCGCCGCGCGAGCCGAGGCCGCAACGATCGGGGTGCACGACGCGGTGCGCGCGCGGGCGCTGGGAGCACTGCGCGCGCATGCAGCGAGGGGTTCGCGGTTCGATGAACACGAAAGCGACGATGGCCTCACGATGCTCTCGGGCCTCACCCCGCTGCACATCGCCGCCAGCATGGCCTGGCGCGAGGGGGTGGACTTCCTGCTCACTCAGGGTGTGCCCGCCGATGTGCGCAGCCGCCACGGCCTCACTGCGCTGATGTGCTTAGGCTCGGGCAAGCAGGCCGCTGCCGTCGCCCGCGCGCTGATCGCGGCGGGTGCGGACGGCGAAGCCCAGAGCCCCGCGGGCATGTGCCCGCTCTACGCCGCGGAGGATATCGCGGTGGTCGAGGTGCTGCTCGCGGCGGGGGCCGATCCCGACCTGCGCCATCCGGACACGGGGGCGACGGTGCTGCTTTACCACTGCCAGACCGCCAAGGCCCCCATCATCGCCGCGCTGATCGCCGCCGGCGCTGACCTCGATGCGCGCGACCATGCGGGCAAGGGCATCGAATTCTACGCCAGGTCCAACCACCGCGCCCGGGCGGTGATCGCTGAACGCAGGGGCCTGCCGCCGCGTCCGGCCGATGCCCTGCGCGCCGCCTTCAGGGAACTACCCGCGCGCGCGGCCGAACCGGATTTCGCAGGCTATGCTCAAAGCCTCGGGGCGGCATTCAACCGGCAGCCTTCCGCCTGGAAGCGGCGCAAGGGCGGGCTCTATTTCCACAATGTCTCGGCTACGCGGATTCATGCGCACCTTGGCGAGTCACTGCCCACGGGCGATGACGCGCGCCGCCACGATGCCGCCCTCGCTCGGCTCGCCGCCGAAGCGCGCACGAAGGGGGCGCTGCTGTTTCATCTCGACCATGCCGATCCGGCGCGGGTCCCGCTGGTGCTGCTGCCACTGGACGCGGCGCTTGCGCCCTTGATCGCCTGCGGCACCAATGCCAACGCCCGCGGCGGCGTCGACCACGTGTTCGAAGGGCTTGCCAACATCGCCGCCCTCGCCCCCTTCGACATCTACGGCTGCGGCTTCGATTTCGTTCGCGCGGCCTTGCGCGAGGTGCCGCCGGACCCGATGCCGCTTGCGCAGGCGCTCGCCGCCCTTTGCCCCGCTGTCGGCGACCCCGCGGAGCTTGCCGCAGAGCTGGCCGCGACCGGGCGTTTCACGCTTTGGTGGGACTGATCGGGCTACACTGGCCGTGCTCGATCCCGCGCGGGAAAGATGACAAACATCACAGAACTATCATTAATCTTTCGCAAAACTGACGCTGCTTTGACGCCTCGGCGATGCATTACAGCCGCAGCGGGGGTGGTCCCCGTGGGGGATGTTTTCCATGGCTTCGTCAATCAAGGATCACGCTTACACCGACGGTGACGTCGACACCAATTTCAGCAATGCCCTGACTTTGAACGAGATCGCAGATCAGCGCTTTTCGCGCCGTCAGACGGTCCTGGGCGGCATGACCGCTTCGCTCTCGGCATTCTTCGGGACTTCGCTGCTGACCGCTTGCAGCAGTGACGATGCCGGGACATTCCCGTCCCAGACCACTGTCAACGCCGGGCAAGACGCCGTCACCAGCGCGGGCCGCCTGGTCACGCTCGCCCCGACCATCACCAATGCGGGCGCCTTCTCGGTCGATCAGATCGCGGGCCCGGCGGTGACCTTGACGAACAACGGCACGACCCGCAGCTTCTTTGCGCCCGGCGTCAGCCAGCCGACCGTGCTCACCTTCCGCATCGGTTCCAACAACCAGTTCGATGACATCAACATCACGGTCAACCCCGCGCAGCTCGGCTTCACCGCCGTGGCGCGCAACCGCGACGATCGCGTCACCGTGCCGGCCGGCCACACCGTCACCGTGCTGACCCGTCTCGGCGACCCGATCCTGCCGGGCGCCGGAGCCTTCCGCAATGACGGCACCGACACCAATTATGCCGCCCGCATCGGCGACCATGGCGACGCGCTCTATTACTACGGCCTGTCCGCCGCCGGCGTGCGCGACGACAACAGCTCGATCCGCGGGCTGATCGTGCAGAACCACGAGAACCTCAGCGTCCAGTATCTCCACCCCAACGGCCCGACCAACCTCGGCGCAGGACAGGTGCGCACGGCCGAAGAATCGATCAAGGAGATCGAGGCGCACGGCGTGTCGATCACCGAGATCCAGGACACCGGCAACCGCAACTGGGTGGTGATCCCGAACAGTGCCCTCAACCGCCGCATCACTCCCAACACCCCGATGCAGATCAATGGTCCGGCGCGCGGCAGCACCTATATGCAGACCGTCGCCTCGCCGACCGGTACCACCTGCACCGGCACCATCAACAACTGCGCCAACGGCTACACCGAATGGGGCACCAACCTCACCTGCGAGGAAAACTGGGCGGGCTACTTCCGCCGGGACAATACCGGCCCGGGCGCCGACACCGCCAACCGCACCGCGCGCGACCTGACCGCGCTGCGCCGCTACGGCGTCACCAGCAACCGCGGCAATTACAACTGGGCCTCGGTCTCGACCACCGATCCCGTGTACCGCCGCTGGGACGCGCGGGCCGGCACCGGCGCGGCGACCACCGACTACCGCAACGAGCCCAACACCTTCGGCTGGGTGGTCGAGATCGATCCCTTCAACCCCGCCTCCACCCCTCGCAAGCGCACCGCGCTGGGCCGCATGGGCCATGAGGGTGCCTGGATCAGCAACCTCGTCGAAGGGCAGCGCATCGCGGTTTACATGGGCGACGATGCGCGGCGCGAATATCTCTATAAGTTCGTCTCCAACGCGGCCTGGACCGAAGCCGACCGCAACCGCAGCGACCGCCTTGCGGTGGGCGACAAGTATCTCGACGCAGGCACGCTCTACGTCGCGCGCTTCAACGCCGACGGCACCGGCACCTGGCTGCCGCTGGTGTTCGGGCAGGTGCCGACCCGTCCGGCGGCGGGCGGCGAACCGGCCTACACCTTCGAGAGCCAGGCCGACATCCTCGTCAACACCCGCCTGGCCGCCGATGCGGTGGGCGCGACCCCGATGGACCGTCCGGAATGGACCGCGGTCAATCCGGCCAATGGCGAAGTCTACCTGACCCTCACCAACAACAACGCCGCCGGGCGCCCGATCACCGGCACCGATGCCGCCAATCCGCGCTCCTATGTCGAGCCGGTCGGCACCGGCACCAGCGCGGGCAACCCCAACGGCCACATCATCCGCCTGCGCGAGAACGGCAACTCGCCGGCGGCAACCACCTTCGTCTGGGACATTTACCTGTTCGGCGCGGACTCGACCGACGCGAGCGCGCAGGTCAACCTCTCGGGCCTCAATGCGGACAACGACTTCTCCAGCCCCGACGGGCTGTGGTTCGCCCGCCCGCAGAACCCCTCGGGCGTGGGCCGTCCGCTGCTGTGGATCCAGACCGACGACGGCGCCTTCACCGATCGCACCAACAACCAGATGCTCGCCGCGCTTCCGGGCCGGGTGGGCGACGGGGCGGCGCGCACCATCACCAACACCAACGGCACCACCGCCACGCAGGCGACCTTCATCGGCACGGCGGCGACCGCGGCCAACCTGCGGCGCTTCCTGACCGGCCCGATCGGCTGCGAGATCACCGGGGTCGACACCACCCCGGACGGCCGCACGCTGTTCGTCGGCATCCAGCACCCGGGCGAGGACGGCGCCCCGACCGCGCCGGACAGCAACTGGCCCGCCAGCCAGACCGGCGCCGCACCGGGCGTGCGTCCGCGCTCGGCGGTGGTCGCGGTGACCCGCGCTGATGGCGGCATCGTCGGGGTGTAAGCTCGCCCCTTGTCGAACTGATCCGCATTCGGGGGCGGGCTGGCATGGCGCCGGTCCGCCCCTCGCCTTTTGCGACGCGGGCAGCTCAGGCGCACGTGACCGAAAAATGGCGCGAGGCCTGCCGCTAACCGTGCCCCATGCCCCGCGCGGTCCGGGCGAGCGCGACCACGCTCTCGCTCGGCATGGGCTGGGCGCGCAGGAAGCCCTGCCAGTAATCGCAGCCTTCCGCGGTGATCGCGGCCCGCTGGATCTCGTCCTCGATCCCCTCGGCATAGACCACAAGGCCAAGCGCGCGGGCGAGCGCGATGATCGCGCGCAGCACCGCAAGCGCGGTCGCATCGGCGGGCACGCCCTCGACCATCGCCTTGTCGAGCTTCAGGGCATCGAGAGGAAGCTCGCGCAAATAGCGGAAATTGCAGAAGCCCGCGCCGAAATCGTCCAATGCGGTGCGGAAGCCGAGCCCGCGCAACGCCTTCAATGCGCTGGCCGCCTGGGCGAGGTTCCTGAGCAACAGGTCCTCGGTGATCTCCAGCATCAGCCGCTGCGGTGCGATGTCCGACTGGCCGATCAGCGCCGCGAATTCGGCGGCAAACCGGGGGTCGCCCAGTTCTTCGGGCGTGATGTTCAGGGACAAGGTGAGATTGGCGGGCCAGGTCGCCGCATCCTCCAGCGCGCGCGCGACCACGTGGCGCGAGAGCGGCGCGACCAGCGCGGCGCGCTCGGCCACCGCGAACAGATCGCGCGCGCCGATCGGGCCCAGCGTCGGGTGGCGCCAGCGCGCCAGCGCCTCCGCTCCCGTCAAGGCCCCGGTCACGCAGGAAAATTGCGGCTGGAACAGCACCTCGATCTCGCGCTGGTCAAGCGCGCGCAGCAGGTCGGCCTCGAGCACGCCCGGCCGCACGCCGGGCAGATGCCCGCGCACGCCAGGCCTGCGCAACGATGTCGGACCCTGTTCCATTGCCTTCCTCTTTGCCCCGGTCCCCTTAACCCTTGATCGCGAAGCTGCCTCGCATCAATTGCAATCCGAGCCGATATGGCACATCAGGGCAAGCGCCTAGGATCGGGCGGTGGATAAGTGACAATCGAGCCGCTTTTGCTGCCGGAGGGGGAAGAATGGCGAGCCAGATCCAGACCTACCAGCGGCTCGCGCTGCTGGCATCCGAGACAGAGCGCGCGCAGGAAGCACGCGCCGCGCTGCTTGCGCAGGGCGAATGGGTTCCTCTGGCCGAGGCTGACGCCGTGGTGGTCCTGGGCGGCGATGGCTACATGCTCCAGGTGCTGCACGCGATGCTCGATGCCGGCCGCGTCATTCCCGCCTACGGGATGAACCTCGGCACGGTCGGCTTCCTGATGAACCGCTATGACAAGCGCGCAGCGATCGCCGCCCGGGTGAACAAGGCGCGCCACTGGACCATCTCGCCCCTACGCGTCGAGGCGCTGACGCAGGACGGGGAAACCCACGTGCTTTCGGCGATCAACGAGATCTCGCTGCTGCGCGAAACCCGCCAGACCGCCAAGATCGAAGTCACCGTGGGTGACCGCGTGCGCATCCGCGAGCTGGTGTGCGACGGGGTGCTGGTGGCGACGCCCGCCGGCTCCACCGCCTACAACCTCTCCGCACAAGGGCCGATCCTGCCCTTGGACAGCAAGATGCTGGCGCTGACCCCGATCAGCCCCTTCCGCCCGCGGCGCTGGCGCGGGGCGATCCTGCCCGACCGGATGAAGATCATCCTGAAGGTGCTCGAGCCGGTGAAGCGCCCGGTCGCGGCGGTCGCCGACCAGAAGGAGCTGCGCGACATCGCCGAGGTGCGCCTCGAGATCGCGCGCGACTGCGATCTGACGCTGCTGTTCGATCCCGGCCAGAGCCTCGAGGAGCGGATCGTGGCCGAACAGTTCGTCACGGCGTGATATGTTCCGCGCGCCCGCCGGCGCGCGGGCGCGCTTGCGGTAGCTTTGCGACCGTTCGGAGGATGATGCCGAAGGTCGCTCAAAACCCCCTTGCAATCCCCCGTCCTGCCCAATATAGGCGCGCTTCCGCTCTTCCTTAGACCGCTTGGAAGAGTTGCTCCCCGATAGCTCAGCGGTAGAGTAGGTGACTGTTAATCACTTGGCCGTAGGTTCGAATCCTACTCGGGGAGCCATTTTACCAGCTAGCAACAAAGACCACGGCGTCTTGTTCTGCCAACTGCGGGGCTCTCCCCACACCATTCCCCACATCGCGATCGAAATGGCGGGCTTGAGCTTGCTGAGCCCTCAGCACTTGCGGCTGCTTTTGCTCCGAGAGAACCACCAATGCCTACGTAGCGGCAGAGTTTGTCAGAATGCCGCGGTGATCCCCACTTCCGCACCGATTCGGTCGAAGTCGAAGATCCCCACGCTCGACCAGTTTCGCTCGTAGCGAACTCTGACCAGCGGCGCGAAGCGGCCAACGCGGAGCGACCGCAAGGTCGCCGAGGCAAGAACATCGAGCCGGTCATCAATGCGCCTTCGCGGGAAGAGGAACAGGCGCGCATCGGCTTCGAGATGCTGGTAACCGGCTGAGACCAGCAGCGTTGTCGAACCCAATTCGCGAAAGGCATAGGCGGATACCCCGCCTGCCGCGATCGAGAAGCCGGGATCGCGTGCCGCTTGCCGCTGACCTGTGAGGCGCAGCCCGCCGCCCCAGCGGGCCGAGAAGGACTTGTCCAGCCCCACCGTGGCAATCGCAATATCGGCATCGCGCAGGCTGTTAAGCCGGTCCTCGCTCCGCAGCAGAGTGACATCGGCAGAGAATTGCGCGGTCTTGCCGAGCGGGTGCTGAAAGCTCGACTCCAACCCGTAATTGAAGGTGAAGGGTTCGCCCCCGAACCAGCGCCACGATGCGGTCGCAGCAACCGACAGCACATCGCTGCCCAGCCGGATGCGCGGGCCGATCTGGACGCCGGTGGACAGGTCGTTGAACTGATCTTCAAGGTAGAAATTGCCGCCGGCATTGGCGCGGGCCTGGAGATCGACCGTCTTGCTCAAAGGCAGGCGGGCCCACAGGTTGGTGCGCGCGAACAGGCCGATCCCCGATTGCGCCTGCGCGTCCTCGTCCAGCGTGAAGTCGCCGATCACCGTGCCGAGCGTGTCGGAACGGGTGGCGCGGTTGATGTTGCTGTCGGGCGCCAGCGCCAGCTCGAGATTGGCGCCGAAGGGACGGTTGGCGTTGATCGCGGTGCGGAAGAACTGCACCATCTGCTCGACCTCCGGCGGCAGGCCCGACGCGCTGGCGGCGCGCAATTCGCGCTCGGCCGCGCGCATGTTGCCCATCATCGCCTGCACCCGTGCAAGCTCCAACCGCACCCTCCCGATACCGGGCTCCTCGTCGAGGATCTGGCGCAGCAGCACGGCAGCATCGGCATAGCGCTGCAAGCCATCGGCCAGCATCAGCGCGAGGCGGAAGCGCGCTTCGTTGCGCACCGCGATGTCGGGATCGGCGAAGAGCGCGCGGTAGGCGGTCTCGGCGGTGGCGTAGTCCTTGCGAGCCTCGGCCTCGGCTGCAATCTGGAACACCTGCGCGGCGGACAACTGAACCTCGCCCGCCGGCTGCGCCTCTTGTGCGGCGAGCGGCGCGGCGCACAGCGCCAGCGCCGCGGCGGCCATCCGCCGCGCAAGAACAGCCCTCATGCCCGCATCCGATCCGGCGCCGCGCGAAATCCCGTCAAGGCGCCTTCTTGCCGAGAAACAGCCCGTTGAGTTCGATCCGCTCGTTGGTACCCGGGATTGGCGTAGCGAAATCGATAATGTTGAACAGCGCCGCCAGTTCGGCCGCCTCGGGCCCGTAGAAGGTTCCCACCAGCGACCGGCCATTGGTGGGCTGATTGAAGACGTTGCCGGTGATGGTGCCGTTCAGGACGAAATCACCGAAATTGCGCTGGCTGCTATCGGTCCGACTGCGGCCGGTGATCGACAGGGTGGAGGCAAAGCTCGCATCGCCGAAATTGGCGGTCAGCCGGCCGGTGCCGCCCAGATCGTAGAGTGTCTGGGTGAAGGAACCGCCCGACAGATCGGACACGCCCTGCCCGATGATAACCCCGTTGTAGGTGCCGGTGCCCGAGCGCGGCATGGCCAGCACCGGGGTCGCCAACCCGTGGTGGTTGTAATAGTTCACCCGCCCGTCACGCACCGCGAAGGTGCTGTAGGACAGGTAAGTCAGCGCGATCCGCGGATTGCTGCTGCCGGGCTGAGAGATGAAGGCGACATAGTCCAGCCCCGCAAAGGTGCCGCGATAGACCGATCCTTCCGCTGTGCTGGCGCCGACATCGCGATTGGCGAAAGCCAGTGTCAGATCGGTGGTCGGCCCGTCCCCGGTGGTGTTGGGATTGAACCGCATGATGTAGCGATTGGCGACCGGATCGAAGTTCACCGATTGCAGGAAGCCGATATTCGCCCCCGAGCCCGCCTGGCGGCTGGCGGTGGCAAGCTCGGTCGGTCCGGGCAGCGACAGGAGCGGGACAACGGCGCCCGGCAGAACGGCATTGGGGTCCTTGACCCCCACCAGCGTGCCCGCCCCGATCCCGCCTGCGGTGCTGGCAAGGCTGAAGCTGGCGCCCAGCTCATCGGCAGCCGGCCCGAACAACCGGCCGCTCAGCGCGCCGCTGTAGGGACCGAAACCGGTGAAGTTGATGGTGCCGGTAAAGCCGTTGGCCGCGCTGGCGAGCGCAGCGGTGAGGTCGAAATTGCCGCGCCCGCTGAACCGCGACACGCCGGACAAGGTCTGGTCCTCGCCATAGTTGACGGTGCCCAGCCCGCGGATCGCGCCGGTGCCGAAATTGATCTCGAGCACGCCCGCACCATTGGCTCCGATGAAGTTGGCATAGCCCGGATCCGCCAGCGTCGCCGCCAGCCGGACCGCGTAATTGGCCGATCCGGTCCGCGGCACGGCGCTGTTCGCGGTGGGGAAGCCGTAGACGAAATGCTCCACCCGCTCACGAACGCCGCCCGTTGTCGGGGTGTTGTAGCGCCAGGACCCGGCCCGGGTGTAGGTCAGATTGATGTCCGGATTGAGATCGGCCCGCACCGTGCCGACGCCCGGGGCGAATTCCTCGATATCCGTGGCATTGGTATTGCGGAACGGGGGCAAGAAGGTGGTCGAACGGTCCGGCGCGATCACGGTGTAGCCATTGGCGCCGCGATCGTAGAGCAGACGCATGTTGCCCGCTTCGCGACTGCCATTGCTGGCCCCGCCCGACGTATTGCCTCCCGATCGGCCCGGCAGCGTCACGAAGATGCGCGCTGAATCGCTGGTGAAGAAATCGCTCGAGGCGAGCGGACGCCCGTCAGGCTGGCTGGCCTCGCTGTCGCTGTTGAAGCGGGTGTTGGCCTGCGCGCCGGTCCCGCGGCGGCCGAGCAGGGCGGCGACCAGCACATCGGTGCCGAGCGTCGCACGGATCGCCGCGCCGATTTCCTCGGCGCCGGGTCCGTAGAAGCGCCCGTTCAGCGTGCCGGTGAACTTGCCGAAGTCATCGAGCGTGAAGTCACCCGAAAACGCATTGCCGCTGGACGAGAGTTTCGCGATCGAGGTGAAGGCGTTGTTGCCCGTGCCCCCCGTCACGCCGCCAGCGACGAGGCGGCCGGTGGTAATCACATCGAGATTGGCGAAGTCGACAAAGGTCGTGCCCGCGCCGGTGATCGGGGCGAGGCCCGTTCCCACCGAGCGTGCGCCGATCAGGTCGACCGCAAAGCTCGCCGTGCCGGTGCGCGGCAGTGCCGTGTTGAGCGTCGGAATGCCGTAGGCGACGGCATCGAGCGCGACCGTGCCGCTGGTCGCGCTGGTCTGCACGGTGCGCTGCCAGAAAGCGCCCCCGACATAGCGATAGGTGACGGCTCCGCTGGTGCCCGGACGGGTGAGTGTCAGGGTGTCGGTCGTGTTGCCATTGGTCTTGGTGTAGACGACCGCGCCGGCGTTGGAGTTGGCGTTGTCGATGTCGCCGGGCAGAAAGGCGATGGTGCCGGTCGGCGTGGTCAGGTTGTAACTCTGGTTCGAAGCGTCGTAGCGCAGCGTTACCGCAGGGCTGCTGACCGTGCCGGTCGAGCCCGAGGCATTGAGCGAGATCTGCGCGCGGGCGGCGTCATTCGAGAACGACTGGGTGGCCAGTGGCCCCAGAAGATCGGCGTTGCCGGTCGGGGTCGGAGTGGGCGTAGGCGTAGGCGTAGGCGTAGGCGTTGGTGTCGGCGCCGGCGTGGGCGTGGGCGTGGGGGTCGGAGTGGGTGAAACGGGCGGCGGCGGGGTGCTCGAAACGCTCTGCCCGCTACCGCCGCAGGCAGTCAGCCCGAAGCCGGCAAAGATCAACGGCAGAGCTGCAAGACGCGCACGAGAGATATGCATGAACCTTCCCCAAGGACATGAAGATGGCTCCCGAACCCCTCGGCGCCCCCTGTCCATCGCGTTGATTAGCAGGCGAAAGTCATTGCGCAACAGCGCAAGACTTGGTCAGCCTAGATTTTCCGCAAATACGCAGAAGCTTCCTCGGCTGCTCCCCACCCCGACATGGCGGGAGCCACACTTTGCCGACCTTGGCCGGGGCCAGCGCTAGTCGGGGAACGGGAACGGCGGCAGGCTGCCGAATTCGTCCGCGCCGCGCCCGGCGCGTGCCAGGCGGCGGCTCAGCCGGGCGTAGAGCGATTTGGTCACGAGGCTTCGCACCGTCACCGGATCGAGCGGGGTGGCGAACGTAAGGCCCACATCCTCCCCGCTCGCCCAGACGACATAGGCGCCGAGCGGCTCGAGCCCGGTGACCTTGATTGTGTGGAGCTGGTCGCGGTCCAGCACGGGCGCGTCATAGGTGCAAAGCCTGCACCCTTCCTCCGAAATCTCGACGATCCGGGCAGGGAAGCTGAAGCCGGAGGAATCGGTCACATCGGCGGCAAGCTCGATCCCGCGCCGCAAGGCCCAGCGACGGTGCGCCCGCTGCGCGCTTTCGGATGTCCCGGGTGCAGCCTCTGCACCGCGCTGCTCCTCGCTCTCCATCTGCTATCCCCCACCCCGCTTTTGTCGGATAGCTGTCACACAGGCGATCTCAGGACACTTAAGTATGATAATCTATTCGCCCGATTGCGCTGGTTGCATCATTCGCTACAGCTTCATGGCGTGACGCTCGCACTCACCACTGCGCTGATGTTCCTGATCGGCTATGCCAGCCAGCGCGCGGGCGTGTGCATGGTGCGGGCGATGCGCGAGGTGATGGACAAGCGTCGCTTTCACCGGATCGCGGGCTTCGCGCTGGCGGCCGCGGCGGCGATGGTGGTGATGGGGTTGGCCGAATGGGTCGGCGCCGACCCCTTCATGACCCTCCAGGGCACAGCGCCAGACCCGCTCAGCGTGGCAGGCGGCGTGCTGTTCGGGCTCGGCTCGATCCTCGCCGGAAACTGCGCGATGGGCACGTTGGCCGCGCTCACCACCGGCGACCTGCCGCGTGCCGGCACGATCGCGGCGATGTTCGTGGCGGCGCTGCTGCTGGGCCCGAGCATGTCGAGCGCGGCGCTGATGCTCCCGCCGCGCGCGCCCGTGCCCTCGCCGCTCACCGGCCATGTCGTGCTGGCGCTGACGCTCGGCGGCACCGTGGGCGCGGCGGCCGCGACCTATCTCTACCGGCGTCTCGGCTGGCACCGACCGAAAGGCGGCTGGTCGCCGCTGATCGCAATGGGTCTGATCGGCACCGCATCGGGCCTGCTCTTCGCGCTCGACCGGCAGTGGGTCTACACCAGTCGCATCGCCGAGATCGCCTATGGCAAGAGCTGGGCGTCAGGAGCGCTGTTCGGCCTCGCGGCGCTACTCGCGGGGATGACCGGCGCGACGATCATCGGCCGCACCTTCGCCTGGCGCGCGGGGAGCGGGAGGCAATGGCTGCGCGCCGTCGCGGGCGGCCTCCTGATGGGCGCGGGCGCGACGCTGGTGCCGGGGGGCAATGACGCGATGCTGTTCACCGGCGTGCCGCTGCTCCTCCCCAACCTCCTGGCGGGCTATGCGAGCTTTGCCGCGACGCTGGCGCTGGCGCTGCTGATCCGACGGCAGGCCGTGCCGATGGGGGCTTAGACCCCCGCCAGCAACCGTACGCCCACCACGCCGACCAAGAGCGCGGTCAGCCAGCGGATCCAGCGGGGCGGCAGCAGGCGCGCGGCGAAGAGGCTGCCGATCTGCCCACCGACCACCACCGCGATCAGCAGCGGCAGGCTTGCCCCGAGTGCAGCGCCCAGCAGGCCGGGGCCGTTCTTCACCATCTGGCCGGCGAGGCCGAATAGCGAGTTGACGAGGATGAAAAGGCTCGCGGTCGACGCGATCCCGCGCGCCTCGTGCCAGCGCGCAAGGTGCAGCAGGGGCGCGAGGAAGATCCCCCCGCCGATCCCCACTAGCCCGGCGAAATAGCCGAGCGGCGCGGCAGCGAGCGGCATGAAGCGCGCGGCGCGGGTGGGCGCGCCCTCGGTGTCTTCCTTCACGGGGACAAACATTGTCAGCGCGGTCAGCATCAGGCTCGCGCCGAGCAGCGTGAGGAAGGTCGCCTCCCTGATCGGAGTCAGCCCGCCGAGAAAGCTCATCGGCGCTCCCAGCGCGACGATAACGCCTGCCTTCTTCCACGGGGTCAGCCCGGCTCGGGCGAAGCGGATGCTCGATCCGCTGACCACCACGATGTTGCAGGCAAGGCTCACCAGCGGCAGCAGGCGATAATCGAGCCCCGACAGCGCCAGCAGCGCCGAATAGGTCGACCCGCCCCCGAAACCGACGCTGGCATAGAGCAGCGCCGTCACCGCGAAGGCGAGCGCCAGCAGCACGGGCACCGCGCCGATCATCGCTCAGTCCCGCCGCGCCCCCGGCCCCCGCGCGGCCGGATCAGACCAGCGCGCGCGACGGCAGGGCGCCGTGGCAGTGCTTGTACTTCTGCCCGCTGCCGCAGGGGCAGGTCGCGTTGCGGCTGAGGCCGAGATTGGCGTAAGGATCGGTCCCCGCCGCCGCCCCGCCGGGGCCGAATTCCGCCCCCGGCGCGCCCGCCAGCGAGCCGAACAGCTGTGGGCGGCTTTCCGACCCGTCGCCATCGGCGCTGTCGTCAAGGCCGGTGAGCGGATCGATATGCCCGGTCAGGAAGGCCGGCAGATCGGGCAGCGCCTGCGGGGCGGGCTCCTCGAAACGCAGCTCGGCGCGGAACAGGATCCTGGTCACTTCCTCGCGCAGGGTATCGAGCATCGTCTCGAACAGCGCGAAGGCTTCCTGCTTGTATTCGTTGATCGGCTGCTTCTGCGCCATGCCGCGCATCCAGATCACCTGGCGCAGCGCATCGAGGGTGGACAGGTGCTCCTTCCAGTGGTGGTCAAGCTGGCGCAGCAGCACGTCCTTTTCGACCATGCGCCAGATCCCGGCATCCTGGGCCCCCATCTTGGCGTCCATCATCTGATCGGTCAGCGCGCGCAGCTTTTCCTCGAGCAGTTCGGGCTCGACCTCCTCTTCGGCGAGCCACGCGTCGAACGGGGGCTGGAAGCCGAAGATTTCCTCGGCACGCGCCTTGAGGCCGTCTACATCCCACTGCTCGGGGTAGGAGCCCGGCGGGCACGAGGCGCCGACCAGCGCGTTGATCGTGTCGTGGCGCATGTCGACGACCACGTCGTCGACCGCCTCTGAATCCATGATCTCGGCGCGCTGTTCGTAGACCACCTTGCGCTGGTCGTTCATCACGTCGTCATATTGCACGACCTGCTTGCGCATGTCGTAATTGCGTGCCTCGACCTTCTTCTGCGCGGTCTCGATCGCCTTGGACAGCCACTTGGAGCCGATCGCCTCGCCATCCGCGAGGTTCGATCTCATCATCTTGGAAAACAGCGTGTCGGGGCCGAAGATGCGCAGCAGATCGTCCTCGAGGCACAGGTAGAAGCGCGACAGGCCCGGGTCGCCCTGACGGCCCGAGCGCCCGCGAAGCTGGTTGTCGATGCGGCGGCTCTCGTGGCGTTCGGTGCCGAGCACGAACAGCCCGCCGGCTGCCTTCACGCGCTCCTTCTCCTCGGCGACTTCGGCGCGGATAGCGGCTATGGCGGCGTCGCGCTCGGGACCCTCGGGCATATCGGCAAGTTCGTCGCGGATGCGGTATTCGACGTTGCCGCCGAGCTGGATGTCGGTGCCGCGGCCGGCCATGTTGGTGGCGATGGTGACCGCGCCGTAGCGACCGGCCTGTGCCACGATATGCGCTTCCTGTTCGTGGAAGCGGGCGTTGAGGACCGCGTGGCGGACGCCTTCCTTGTCGAGATATTCGCTGAGCAGCTCCGACTTCTCGATCGAGACCGTGCCGACCAGCACCGGTTGGCCGATCTCCTGCTTTTCCTTGATCGCGCGGGCAATGGCGCCGAACTTGTCGGCGGTGTTCTTGTAGAACTCGTCCTCCTCGTCGATCCGTGCGACGGGCAGGTTGGTGGGGATTTCGACCACGCCGACCTTGTAGATGTCCCAGAATTCCGCCGCTTCGGTCGCCGCGGTGCCGGTCATGCCGGAGAGCTTGGGATACATGCGGAAGTAGTTCTGGAAGGTGATCGAGGCGAGCGTCTGGTTTTCCGGCTCGATCCGCACGCCTTCCTTGGCCTCGACCGCCTGGTGCAGGCCATTGGACCAGCGGCGGCCATCCATCATGCGGCCGGTGAACTCGTCGATGATGATGACCTTGCCGTCCTTGACGATGTAATCGGTGTCGCGCTTGCGGGCGAAGTTGGCGACCAGCGCCTGGTCGAGGTGGTGGACGACCTGGGTGTTCTGCGCATCGTAAAGGTTTTCCGAAGCGAGCAGGCCCTTCTCGATCAGCAACTTCTCGACCTCTTCAAGGCCATCCTCGGTCAGCTGGACGCGCTTGGTCTTCTCGTCGATGTCGAGCCATTCTTGGGGGATGTCGCGCGCCACCTGATCGAGCAGGACGTAGAGCTCGGACTTGTCCTCGGTCGGCCCGGAGATGATCAGCGGGGTGCGCGCCTCGTCGATCAGGATCGAGTCCACCTCGTCGACGATCGCGAAGTTGAAGGGCCGCTGCGCCATCTCGCTGCGCGAGTGCTTCATGTTGTCGCGCAGGTAATCGAACCCGAATTCGTTGTTCGTCCCGTAGGTGATGTCGGCGTTGTAGGCGCCGCGCTTCATCTCCTCGGGCATGCCGGGGACGATCACGCCGACCGACAGCCCGAGCCAGTTGTAGAGCTTGCCCATCTCTTCGGCATCGCGCCGGGCGAGGTAATCGTTCACGGTGACGACGTGGACGCCCTTGCCCTCGAGCGCGTTCAAATAGACCGCCAGCGTCGCCATCAGGGTCTTGCCCTCGCCGGTGCGCATTTCGGCGATCTCGCCGCGGTGGAGCACGAGGCCGCCGATCAGCTGGACATCGAAGTGGCGCATGCCGAAGACGCGCACCGAGGCCTCGCGCACCGTGGCGAAGGCTTCCGGCAGAATGTCGTCGAGCTTGGCGCCTCCATCGATCAGGCCGCGCAGCTTGTTGGTCTGGCCCTGCAGCTCTTCATCGCTGAGCGCCTGGATCTGCGGCTCCAAATCATTGATCTGCGCGACGATCTTGCGCGCGGCCTTGATGTAACGCTCGTTGGCCGAGCCGAAGACGGATTTGATGACGGAACTGAACATGGGTCTAAGCCTTTGATTCGGTTGCAACCGCCCTGATGCGGGGCGGCATGCACATCTGTTCTGGGGATGGCGCGCGGACCCATCCGGGGCGCGGCGCGCGGGAATTCGGGTGTGGGCGGGCGCGCGCCTATTCGAAGGAGCGCTCGATCCCCATCAGAACCGGCAGGCGAAGCGATGCCGGAACCGGCGGCGGCGGACATTCGCACTCGGCCGCGCGGGTGGCGCTGATCGTGGCGGGCGCAGGCTGCGCCGCCACGCTCTCGCTTGCGACACGTTCGTCCCCGCTCGCCGCAGCGACGCTCGCCGAGCACGCCAGCGCTTCGGCCAGCGACGCCTGGGCCGTGCCGCCAAGAGCGACAAGGCCGGTAAGCAGGGCCAGCAGAGCAAGAAAACGCCGGGTCATGATGCCTTCAGATAGAACCTAAGGGCCAATTCGTCCACCGCCATAGCGCGATTAGCTGTGCGAGAGCTTAATCGGCCCGCGCGAAACCACGCGATTGCAGCGCTCCCGATTGCCCATTACGGGCGCATCCCATGCAGATCGATCCCTCCCCCCTCGCC
>NZ_LSKQ01000143.1 GCF_001557115.1 Erythrobacter sp. CCH5-A1 | reverse complement strand
GAACTGTTCGCCGCCGCGCGGCACGGCGCCGGCACCCTTCATCGGACGTGCGACGCCGAAAGCGGGCCGCGAACCCGGCTTCATCCCGCCTGCGTTGCCCTTTTTGCCGAATGCGCTCATTCCCAGCCCCCGAGGGTCCTATTCCAATCGTCCGATCTCGCTTTGGACAAGCGAAAGGGACGTCACGACAAATGGTGAATAGGTGGGAATGGTTGTTTTTTTCCTAAGCATGTCCGGCGCCCCCGATCGTTGGGCTTGCCGTTAAGGATCGGCAGGCTAGAGCAGGGCCAATTCGAACAGGGAAAGATCGACAGGACATGTGCGGCATCATCGGTATTGTCGGCCATAGCAACGTTGCCGACCGTTTGGTCGACGGGCTCAAGCGGATGGAATATCGCGGCTATGACAGCGCCGGGATCTGCACCCTGCACGATGGCGCGCTGGTGCGGCGGCGCGCCGAGGGGCGGCTCGCAAATCTCGTGACCGTGCTCGCAGGCGATCCGGCGCCGGGGCATGTCGGCATCGCGCACACCCGCTGGGCGACCCACGGCGCGCCGACCGCGTCCAACGCCCACCCGCACGCGACGGGTGAGGTGGCGATCGTCCACAACGGCATCATCGAGAACTACAAGGACCTGCGCGGCGAGCTGGTCGCCAAGGGCCGCACCTTCGAGAGCGAGACCGATACCGAGATCGTCGCCCATCTGATCTCTGCCGAGGTCGAGGCGGGGGCCGATCCGGTGACCGCGGTGCGCACCGTGCTGCCGCGGCTGCGCGGGGCCTTCGCGCTCGCCATCGCCTTCCGTCAGCATCCCGAATTGCTGATCGGTGCCCGGCTCGGCTCGCCGCTGGTGGTGGGCTATGGCACGGGCGCGCAGGATGGCGAGATGTATCTCGGCTCCGACGCGCTGGCGCTTGCGCCGCTGACCCAGCGCATTGCCTATCTCGAAGAGGGCGACTGGGTGGTGGTCCGCCGCGGATCGGCCGAGGTGTTCGACGCCGACAACAACCCCGTCACCCGCGAGATTCAGACCTCGGGCGCCTCGGCGGCGATGGTCGAGAAGGGCAATTACCGCCACTTCATGCAGAAGGAGATCTACGAGCAGCCCACCGTGGTGGCGCAGACGCTCGGCTCCTACCTGCGCCGCTCGGACAATTCGGTGGCGCTGCCGCAGATCGATTTCGATCTCTCGGCGATCCGCCGCCTGACGATCGTCGCATGCGGCACCAGCTTCTACGCCGGGATGGTGGCGAAGTACTGGTTCGAGCAGTTCGCCCGCGTGCCGGTCGACATCGATGTCGCCTCCGAGTTCCGCTACCGCAACCCGGTGCTCGAGGAAGGGGGCCTTGCGCTGTTCATCTCGCAGAGCGGGGAGACCGCCGACACGCTCGCTGCGCTCCGGCACTGCAAGGCGAACGGCCAGACAATCGGTGTCGTCGTCAACGTGCCGACCAGCACCATGGCGCGCGAGGCGGATCTGCTGCTGCCGACCCATGCCGGGCCGGAAATCGGTGTCGCCTCGACCAAGGCCTTCACCTGCCAGCTTGCCGTGCTGGCCGCGCTCGCCGCGCACATGGCGGTGAAGAAGGGGCGCCTCAACCGCGAGGAAGAGGCCGAGATCGTGCGCCACCTGCTCGAGGCACCGGCCGCGCTCAATGCCGCGCTCGCGCATGACGATGACATCGCCGCGATGGCGCACCTCATCGCCCCGGCGCGCGACGTGCTCTATCTGGGACGCGGGCAGGATTACCCGCTCGCGCTGGAAGGGGCGCTGAAGCTCAAGGAAATCAGCTATATCCACGCCGAAGGCTATGCCGCGGGCGAGATGAAGCACGGCCCCATCGCCCTCATCGACGATGCCGTGCCGGTGGTGGTGATCGCGCCTTCGGGGCCGCTCTTCGAAAAGACCGTCTCCAACATGGAGGAGGTCCGTGCGCGCGGCGGGCAGGTGGTGCTGATCTCCGACGCCGCGGGGATCGCCGAGGCGGGCGAGGGCTGCATCGCCACGATCGAGATGCCGGTGGTCCACCCGCTGATCGTGCCGCTGGTCTATGCCGTGCCGGTGCAGCTGCTCGCCTATCACGTGGCGGTGGTCAAGGGCACCGATGTCGACCAGCCGCGCAACCTCGCCAAATCGGTGACGGTCGAATAGGCGGCGCGCGCCCGGTCAGCCCGGGCCGTGGTCGCGTCGCCATTGCGAGGGCGACACGCCGTGCGCCTGCGCGAACACCCGGGCCAGCGCCTGCGGGCTTTCATAGCCGACCGCCAGCGCGACATCGATGATACGCATGTCGGTCCGCGCCAGCAGCTCGCAGGCGCGCGCGAGCCGGAGCTGCTGCTGGTACCGGTGCGGCGGCGCGCCCAGGGTCTTGGCGAAGGCGCGGGCGAAGTGGAACGGCGAGAGGCGCGCGATCGCGGCGAGCTCGGCCAGCGTCACCCGCCGGTCGAGATTGTCGGCGAGATATTCGGTGGTGCGCCGTGCCTGCCACGGGGCCAGCCCGCCGCGGGTCTCGTCGCGGCGCCGCTTCGGCGCGGTGAGCAGCATCAGCCGCCACAGCAGCACCTGTCCGAGCGACTGCCACAGCAGCGGGTCGGGCGTGTCCTCCTGCCCGGCGAGCTCGAAGAAGGAGGCCACCAGCCAGAAGATGTTGCGATCGGCGACCACCGGGACGGTCTCGAGCCTGAGATTGTGGGCCGCCTCGGCCTCGCCGATGACCTCGTGCGCGAAGTGGATGTGGAACCAGCCCGCGTTGTTGCTGTCCTCGGTGGTCCACCAGCTGTCCGTGCCCGGCGCGAGCAGGCAGCCTTCGCCGGCGCGATAGACCGCGCGCTGCGGCGTGCCGGTGATGCGGCGGTCGACCTCGCCAGGCGTGCTGATCCGGAACAGCGAGACGGCGTGGTCCGTCTCGGGAACATCGGCCTCCATCACCTCGCCGCGCCCCGATCCGCCGCATTGCAGCAGCGTGGCGATGCCCGAGCCGCGCCGCACCCGGTCAAGCCGGGGCGCACCGCCGGTCCAGCGCGCGCTGTCGTAGGAATCGATGCCCGTGCAGGTCTGCCGGATCGCAAGTGGGGGCATCGGGGCCGGTCCTTTCCAGAACGAACGGGTGCCTGCCTCCCTCGCAAGACCGGACTGGCCTATCACGGCAGGATTGCGGCGGGCAATGCCGGGCCATGCGACCGATCGAATCTCCCGCAATACCGGCACCATCGGGCGGCGGCGAGTTAACCATTACCCGCTGCGATCTCTTCTCGGGACTTTACCGCGCACTAACCATTCGCGGTTAATCTGTCGCCCGTGGGCAAGGATGTCACCTCACCGCAGCCGGCGCTGCCTGCCGAGCTGCCGCTTTCCGACGTGCTCGGATTGACGCGCAATCCTGCGTTCGATGCGACACGCCTGCGGGCGGACGATGTGGCCGGCCTCACCCGCGCGAGCCGCAACCGCATGATCGCCAACGCGATGGTCGGCGCATTCGTGGTCAGCATCTTCGCTCCGCTGATCGGGGCCGTGGTGGTCCTGCCCTGGGCGGCGCTCCTGGCGATCATTCTGTTTCGCACCCGCCAGACCGACATGCAGCTGGTCGACACAGCCGCGAGGATCGCCCCCGCCAAGCTCGAGCGCGCGCAGAACCTCAACGCGCTTGCAGGGGCTCTGTGCTGGGTGGCGGCGCTGGTGCTGTTCCCGTGGCTTGCGAACGGCGCGCAGGCGACCAGCCTGCTGCTCATCATCCTCGCTCTGATCAGCGCCTCGACCTTCGTCTATTCGACCTCGCCGCTCAGCGTGCTGATCTACATCGCGGTGCTGGGCACGGGCACGGTCATCGCGCAGGCGCTTGCGGGGGAATGGTATGCGATGGGCGGGGCGATCCTGTTCACCATCGCCAACCTCGTCGCAACGGTCGAGATCCGCACGACCTTCGTCAAGGCACGACTGGCCGAGACGGCCCTTGCAGAGAAGGAGGCGGTGGTCTCGCTCCTGCTGCGCGAGTTCGAGGAGAACGAGGCCGACTGGCTGTGGGAAGTCGATCCCGCGCGGCGGCTGCGTTCGGTGTCCCCGCGCTTCGCCTTCGCACTCGGCCGCCCGCAGGCCGAGGTCGAGGGCAAGCCGCTGCTCGAAATGATCGCCGGCACCCTGTGGTCGAGCGGGCAGTTCCCGGCGAGCCTCCACGATCTGGCCGAAAGGCTCAAGAACCGCGAGAACTTCTCCAACCTGCTGGTGCAGGTCTCGATCCTGGGCGAGGAACGCTGGTGGGAGCTTTCGGGCACCCCGATGCGGGACGAGCAGGGCCGCTTCACCGGTTTCCGCGGGGTCGGCTCGGATGTCACCGAACAGCGCAAGTCCTCCGAGAAGATCGCCTATCTCGCACGCTACGACACGCTCACCCAGCTGCCCAACCGCTTGCAGCTGACCGAGGCGCTGGGCGAGGCGCTGCGCTATGCCGCGCAGTGGCGCACCCGCTGCGCGCTGCTGATGGTGGACCTCGACCGGTTCAAGGCGGTCAACGATTCGCTCGGCCACATGACCGGCGACAAGCTGCTGGCGCAGGTTTCGGCGCGGCTGCAATCGCTGATGGGCGAGAACCAGATGTGCGGGCGCCTGGGGGGCGACGAATTCGCCATCGTGGTCCGCGACGCCAGCGGACCGCAGGTCATCTCCGATCTTGCCCGGCGCGTGATCGAGCGCCTGTCGGAGCCCTATCAGGTCGATCACCACACGCTTTATGTCGGCGCCAGCGTCGGTTCGGCCGAAGGTCCGCGCGATGGCGCCACGGTCGAAGAGATGATGCGCAATGCCGACCTTGCGCTTTACCGCGCCAAAGACGGCGGCGGGGGCGAGCATTGCCGTTTCGAACCGGTGCTCCACGCCTCGGCCGAGGAACGCCGCCAGCTCGAAGTCGCGCTGCGCAAGGCATTGGGCCGCGACGAGATGGTGCTGCATTACCAGCCGGTGGTCGATGCGCACACCGAACAGGTGGTGAGCTTCGAGGCGCTGGTGCGCTGGAATTCGGAAGACCACGGCTTCGTCAGCCCCGGCAAGTTCATCCCGCTCGCCGAGGACACCCGCCTGATCGTGCCGATCGGCCGCTGGGTAATGCGCAAGGCCTGCGAGGAAGCGCGCAACTGGCCCGAACACGTCAAGGTCAACGTCAACGTCTCGCCCGAACAGCTGCTCGAACCCGGCTTCCATGCCGAGGTGGTGCAGGCGCTCGCGGCGACCGGCCTGCGTCCCGAGCGGCTCGAGGTCGAGGTGACCGAAAGCATCTTCCTGCGCGATGCGAGCGTGGCCCGCAACGCGCTCGAACAGGTGATGGCGCTGGGCTGTTCGGTCGCGCTCGACGATTTCGGGACGGGCTATTCGTCACTGGGCTACCTGAGGAAGCTCCGCTTTTCGACCATCAAGGTCGATCGCACCTTCGTGCAGGGCGCGGCGCAGGGGAGCGCGGAGAGCCTCGCCATCATCAACGCGGTGGTGGCGATGGCCAAGAGCCTCGACATGTCCACCACCGCCGAGGGCGTGGAGACCGGCGAGGAAGCCGAACTGATCCGCAACCTCGGTTGCGACAAGATCCAGGGATTCTATTTCGGCCGGCCGATGACGGCCGCCGATGCAAGCCGCCTGTTCGCAATCGCGCAGGAACGGCGCGCCTGATCCTGCGTCAGGCGGTGGCGAAGCTGGCGAGCACGCTTTCGAACAGCCGCCGCCCGTCCGCGCCGCCAAGCGCCGGATGCGCGGCCGGTTCGATCGCGCGTTCTGGGTGCGGCATCATGCCGAGCACCCGGCCATCGGCGCTCAGCACCCCGGCAATGTCGCGCGCCGAACCATTGACCGCTTCGGCGTAGCGGAACGCGATCCGCCCTTCGCCTTCGAGCATGTCGAGCGTTTCGGCATCGGCATAGTAATTGCCGTCGTGATGCGCGACGGGAATACGGATCGTCTCGCCCGCCGCATAGCCCGCGGTGAAGGGGGTGGCGGCGTTCTCGACGCTCAAGGCCGCGGTCCGGCACACGAAGCGCTGCCCGGCATTGCGCAGCAGCGCGCCGGGGAGCAGGCGGGCTTCGGTGAGCACCTGGAAGCCGTTGCACACGCCGAGCACCGGCACACCGCGCCCCGCCGCGGCAATCACCGCACGCATGATCGGGCTGGTCGCCGCCATCGCGCCCGAGCGCAGATAGTCGCCATAGGAAAAGCCGCCGGGCAGGGCGATGAGGTCAAGGCCGGAGGGCAGGTCGGCATCGGCGTGCCACACACGGATGGCCGGCGTGCCCGATACCGCTTCGAGCGCGGTTGCCATGTCCCGGTCGCAGTTGGAGCCGGGGAAGGTGATGACCGCTGCCCGGAATGCCATCAGTTCGCGCCTTCGCCCAAGCCTTCAATCGTGAAGTTCTCGATCACCGTGTTGGCGAGCAGCTTCTCGCACATCTGGCGGATCGTGGCTTCGTCGGTGCCCTCGGAAAGGTCGAGTTCGATCAGCCGGCCGATGCGGACATCCTCGACGCCGGCAAAGCCCAGGCCCTCGAGCGCATGGTGCACCGCGCGGCCCTGCGGATCGAGCACGCCGGGCTTCAGTCTGACGAGGACGCGCACTTGCATGGCCTGATGCTCCGTTCTTGCCGGCGGGCGGCTGGGGGATCGCCGGGTTGCGGGGTCGCTATAGCGCCCCGCGCCGCGCGCGCAATCGCGGGATTTGCGCTTCTCAACATCACAGGTGTCGCGCCCCGGTACGCCTCCGGTTTGTCATAAATCGGTCGCGGAAGGCCGCCGATTGTAACCCTGTTGCAACAACTGTCCGAAGAACGCCCGAAAAGCGTCTCTTTCACGCAACATTGCGGTGTGGCTATCTCGCGCGAATCGGAGAGAAATGCCACGGGCGGGCCCGCACCTACGCACCATCCGACCATACCAAAGGCCATAGCCAAGGGGGTTTTCCGATGTCTCACCGCTTCTCCGCCATTCGTGCTGCCTGGACGGGCTCCACCGTTCTTGCCGCTGCCGCCACTTTCGGCTTTGCCGCACCCGCCGCCGCACAGGACGGCGCTTCTGCCGAAGATGAGGGCCAACTCGCCACCATCATCGTCACCGCCAACCGCCGCGAGGAAAACCTTCAGGACGTCCCCGTTTCGGCCGACATCCTTGACCAGGAGCGCATAGGCGCGGTATTCAGCGCCGCGGCCGACATCACCGCGCTGGCCGGCACCGCGCCCGGCCTCAACGTCGAAAGCTCGAACGGCCGCGTCGCCCCGCGCTTCTACATCCGCGGCCTCGGCAACACCGACTTCGACCTTGCCGCCTCGCAGCCGGTCTCGGTGCTGCTCGATGATGTCGTGCTCGAGAACGTGACGCTGAAGAGCTTCCCGGTGTTCGACGTCGAGCGCGTCGAAATCCTGCGCGGCCCGCAGGGCACGCTGTTCGGCCGCAACACTCCGGCCGGCGCGGTGAAGGTCACCAGCATCAAGCCGAGCCACGATTTCTCGGCCAACGGCTCGCTGTCCTACGGCAGCTACGACACGATTTCGGTCGGCGGTGCGATCGGCGGCAGCCTTGTGCAGGACAAGATCGCGGTCCGCATCGCGGCCCAGCTCCAGCACCGTGCCGACTGGATCGACAACGGCTTCACCGGCGTCGACAACGCGCTGGGCGGCTACAACGACTTCGCGGTGCGCGGGCAGCTGCTGTTCACCCCGACCGAGCGTTCGAGCATCCTCGCTGCGGTCAATTACCGCAACCTCGATGGTTCCTCGACCTTCTTCCGCGCCAACGTGCTCGGCCGCACCACCGCGCAGCCGACCAACACCAACGAGCTCAACAACAACTATGACCGCGACCGGGTGTTCTACGACGCCGGCGGCGGCAACCTTGCCGATTACGAGCAGGTCGGCCTGACGCTGACCGGCGCCTACGAGTTCGACGGCGCGACCCTGACCTCGATCACCAGCTACTGGACCAGCGAAGGTTCGAGCCGCGGCGATGTCGACGGCGGCAACCTCGTCACCGGGCCGGGCTTCATCCCGTTCCCCTCGGACACGCAGGACTCGATCGACCTCGAGCAGTTCACCCAGGAAATCCGCCTCGCCTCGACCACCGACGGCCCGCTCAGCTGGCAGATCGGCGGCTTCTACTTCTCGAGCGATTTCGACGTCACCACGGTGGGCTTCACCTTCCCGCCGCCGGTCACCGTCAACCACACCAACGACGCCTGGGCACTGTTCGGTCAGGTGACCTACCAGCTCACCGACACCCTGCGTGCCACCGGCGGGATCCGCTACACCGACGACGAGAAGGACTTCGTTGTGCTGTCGGGCGCCGCGCCGCAGCCGCGCAGCGTGGGCGACGACCAGTTCGACTGGGACCTCAGCCTCTTCGCGGACCTCTCCGAGGACGCGAGCGTCTATGTCAAGGCCGCCAACTCGTTCCGCGGGCCGACCATCCAGGGCCGTGACGTCGCCTTCTTCAGCGCGCCCTCGGTCGCGCAGTCGGAGAACATCACCTCCTACGAAGCCGGCTTCAAGACCGAGCTCGCCGATCGCCGCGTGCGTCTGAACGGTGCGGTCTATTACTACACCGTCGAGGACCCGCAGTTCACTGCGGTCGGCGGTGCGGGCAACCTCGTGCAGCTGATCAACGCGAACAAGGGTGAAGGCTACGGCTTCGAGCTCGACAGCGCGTTCCAGATCACCCCGCGCCTGCTCGTGACCCTCGGCGTTGCCTACAACAACACCGAGATCCAGGATCCGAACCTTGCAGTGGGCATCTGCGCGCAGTGCACCGTCACCGATCCGACCCGCGTGATCAGCGGCACCCGCCGCGCCTTCATCGACGGCAACCCCTTCCCCAACGCGCCCGAGTGGAGCGGCGATCTGACCGCGCGCTACGGCATCCCGGTGGGCAATTCGGGCGAGTTCTACATCTTCACCGACTGGGTCTACCTCGGCGAGACGAACTTCCTGCTCTACGAAAGCGCCGAGTTCAACGCCGGCAGCCGCTTCGAAGGTGGTCTGAAGGTCGGTTATGCGGGCAACAACGGGCAGTGGGAAGTCGCCGCCTTCGCGCGCAACATCACCGACGAGGACAATGTCCTGGGCGTGGTCGACTTCAACAACAACACGGCCTTCGTGAACGAGCCGCGCGTCATCGGCGCGATGGTGAGCTTCAAGTACTGAGCTGAGGGTTAGCTCCCCCTCACCGGGGAGCGCCGCAAAGGGGAAGGCCGGCAGGGGGCGACCTGCCGGCCTTTTCTTTTTGCCCGCTACGGTGTCGGCTTGAGGGGGCCTTCGCTTGCGGCTTCGGGCACCACGACAAAGCGCACAGCAGCCTCGGGAGCGAGGTACTTGAGCGCGGTCTGGTGGATGTCCTCGGGCGTGATCGCGCGGATCACATCGGGCGCGGCGAGGAATCGGGCGATGCGTTCGGGCTCGCTCTGCGCGCGCGCCGCCAGCCCCAGCCAGCCGCCAAGATCCTTCAGGTAATTGCTGTATTCCTCGAGATAAGGCTTCCTCGCCCGCTCGAGCACATCGGCACCGGGCGGCGCGGCGCGCAGGTCGGCGATCAGCGCATCCACCGCCGCGCGCGCCGCGTCGATTGTGTCGGCGGCGACCGAGGCGCTCACCGCGAAGGTGCCGTAGCCCGGGTAGTAATGGCTGGTGTTCGATCCGGCCGAGGGCGAATAGGCCTGCCCCAGCTTCTCGCGCAGCCGGTCGGTCAGTTCCAGCCGCACGATCCGCCCGAGCAGTTCGAGCCGCTGGTCCTCGGCCGGATCGCTGTCGTCGGTGGTCGGCCAGACCCATTGCACCAGCGCCTGATCGGGCTCGCCCTTGTGGGTCAGGCGGTGTTCGCCGCGCGCGGTGGTGAAGCTGCGGGTGCGGTTTTCGGCGCGCGAGTTGAAGGCGGCCTCGCGCGGCGGCAGAGCGCCGAGCGTAGCGGCGACCGCGGCGATAGCGGCATCCTCGTCAAGGTCGCCGACCAGCGCGATCTCGATCGCGCCCCTGGCAAGCCGGTCAGCCATCGCCGCCTTCAATTGCGCAAAGTCGAGCGCGACATAGGCCGCCCTGGGTTGCAGGCTGAAGCGTGGGTCACTGTCCGACAGGATCGCTCCGCTGGCCGCCCCCAGCGCGCGCGACGGGGTCGAATCCAGCGTGTTGAAGAAGTTGTCGATGTTCTTGCGGAACCGCTCGACCCCTTCGGGCCGGAAGCCGGGATCGGTCAGGGTTGCGGCGAGCACCTGTAATTGCAGCGCCAGATCGCGCGGGGTGGTGGTGGCCGAGGCGGTGAAGGCATCGGTGTCGCTGCCGAGCCCGAAGCTGACACTGCGCCCCGCCAGCACGCTCGCCAACTCGTCCTGGCTGTGCTTGCCGAGCCCGCCCGCGGGCAGGGCATTGGCAAGATAAACCGCGAGCGGGTTTTCGCGGGTGTTCATCAGCTCCCCCCCGTCGACCGCAAGGGAGAAGGCGATGCGATCCTTGCGCACGTCGGTTTTCTTGAGGGTGAGGCGCACGCCGTTGGCAAAGCGGACCTCGCGGAAACCGAGGCGCGGCTCGGTCGTGTCCGAAACCACCGTGCCGGCCGGGCCGAAGTCGGTGTAGCCGAAGGCAAGCGGGCCGTTGTCGACTGGCGCGGTGATGGCGAGCGCCATGCCTTCCTCGAAAGCGGCGCGCAAGACCGCCTCGCCGCCCTCGGGCGCGGTGCGGCCCTCGAAGCGGATCAGCGGCTCGGCGAGCGGCGCGGCGTCGGCGCGCATCGCCTGCCACACGGCATCGGGGGTGATCGTCGGTGCCAGGCTCTCGAACTCGGCCAAAGCCCATTCGGGCGTCGTCGGCACCCTCTCGTCGGTCACCAGCGCCAGCGCCGCGCCCGCGAAGACCGCATTGCCGCGCGTGCCCGACGCCTTGACCCCGTTCTCGAGGCTGGTGCGGATATTGGCGAGCTGCTCGTCCAGTTCGGCGCGGGTGAAGCCGAAGGCGAGCGCCTGGTTCACCTCGCGGGTCGCGGCAAGGACGCCCTTCTTCCACTCGCCATCGGCGCTGCTGACAGTGAGGCTGGTGATCCGCGCGGCCTCGAAGATGTCGCCCGTCCCGTAGCTCGCCCCGCGGAACGGCGCATCGGCCCCCCGCGCCAAGCGGGCGAGGCGGCGGTTGACGATCCCGTAGCCAATCGAGCGCAGCGCGTCGCGGCGTCGGTTGGCGACCGTGTCGGGCTCGTCGCGCCACGGGGCGAGGCGGCTGATGGTGACGCTCTCGGCGAGTGCGGGGTCGAGGTGGATGTCGGTCAGGCCCTTGATCGCGGTGTCGATGGGGCCGGCCCCGGGCTCGGCAGGCGCAGGAGCTGAAGGCGTCCAATCGGCAAAGCGGGCACGGATCGCGGCCTCGACGACCTCCACCGGGTAGTCGCCGACCACCACCAGCACGGTGTTCGCCGGGGTGTAGGTGCGTTCGTAGAGCGCCCGGATCTGCGCAGCCGTGGCGTTCTCCAGCACCTCGGCGGTGCCGATCGGCAGGCGGCGGCCGTAGCGCGCGTCAGGCGCGAGGAAGGCGACATTGTCCTCGTAGTTGCGCAAGCTGTAGCCCGAACGGTCGCGCCTTTCGGCAAGCACCACGCCGCGTTCGCGCGCCACGGCGTCCTCGGAGATGGTAAGCTCGCTCGCGGTCTCGCGCATCAGCATCAGCGCCGTGCCCAGCAGCGCCTCGTCATTGCGCGGCAGGTTGAGCATGTAGGTGATGGTCTCGAAGCCGGTCGAGGCATTGGTGTCCGCACCGAAGGCCAGCCCCTCGCGCTCGAGCAGCTTGAGCATCTCGCCTTCGGGCACGCCTTTCGATCCGTTGAAGGCCATGTGTTCGAGGAAGTGCGACAGGCCGCGTTCGCTGTCGGTTTCCTCGAGCGCGCCCGAGCCGATCCGCATCCGCACCAGCGCGGTGCCGGCGGGGGTGGCGTTGCTGCGGATGATGTAGCGCATCCCGTTGGGGAGCCGTCCGAAGGTGTAGCCGGGGTCGACGGGCAGGTCGCTCGCTTCAAATGGCCAGACGGGAGCGGGCGCCTCGCCCGCTGGCGCGGCCTCGGCGGCGGGAGCGTTTTGGGCAGCGAGTGCGGTGGTCAGGGCAAGCGGCGAGAGCGCAAGGAAGAGTCCCGCCGCTAGGGGGAAATTCCGCATGGATTTCAGGCGTCTCTCGCTGAGCGTGTGCACTTCGTCAGACTAGCGCCTGAAACCGGCCTGTCAGCCTGTTTCTTGCGCGCTATCACTTCTTCAAAGGCGGCGGCCCGCGCAGGCGCGAGCGGGCGTGGGACAGGTCGAACACCTCGCCTGGGCCATTGTCTTCCTCGTTGAGCAGGCCGAGCCGGCGTGCGACTTCGCGGTAGGCCTCCTCCTCGCCGCCCAGATCGCGGCGGAAGCGGTCCTTGTCGAGCTTTTCGCCCGTCGCCATGTCCCACAACCGGCAGCCATCGGGGCTGATCTCGTCGGCGAGGATCACGCGGCTGTAATCGCCATCGTAGAGCCGGCCGAATTCGAGCTTGAAGTCCACGAGGCGGATATCGATCGCGGCGAACATCCCGCACAGGAAATCGTTGATGCGGATCGCCATCGAGGAGATGTCGTGCATCTCTTCGTTGCTCGCCCAGTTGAAGCAGGCGATGTGTTCCTCGGCGACTAGCGGATCGCCCAGCGCGTCGTCCTTGTAGTAGTATTCGATCAGCGTGTGCGGCAGCGGCTCGCCTTCGGGAATACCGAGGCGCTTGCTGATCGAGCCGGCGGCGACATTGCGCAGCACCACTTCCAGCGGGATGATGTCGACCTGCCGGATCAGCTGCTCGCGCATGTTGAGGCGGCGGATGAAGTGGGTCGGAATGCCGATGTGGCCGAGGCGGGTGAAGACGTGCTCGCTGATGCGGTTGTTGATCACGCCCTTGCCGTTGATCGTGCCCTTTTTCTCGGCGTTGAAGGCGGTCGCGTCATCCTTGAAGTACTGGATCAGCGTGCCCGGCTCGGGACCCTCGTACAGGATCTTGGCCTTGCCTTCATAGAGCTTGGTGCGGCGGGACATCGGCAGTTTCCCCTTGGGCGCATGGCCCCTTTCAGCGAATGGTGCCCGAGGGCGGATTTGAACCACCGACACGCGGATTTTCAATCCGCTGCTCTACCCCTGAGCTACTCGGGCATTCGCTGCGAGCGACGGACCAGATGGCCCGGCGAGCAAATGAGAGCGGCCCTATGGCGAAGGCGGCAGGGGTTGGCAAGAGCCTTTTCTCGCCCCTTCGTCAATCCTGCTGCCGCCAGTCCTCGCGCGCCAGTTCCTCGGGGTCGGTGGGCGGGCCGGGGACGGCGTAGCTGTCCGAGAACCAGCGCGCCAGATCGCGGTCGCGGCAGCGGGTGGAGCAGAAGGGATGATGGTCCGGATGGCGCGGCTTGCGGCAGATCGGGCAGGGCTTCGCGGCGGTCTTCATGCGGACACAAGCTGGGCATCGGCGGCTTCGATGGCAAGGGCAGGATCGGCCGCAATCCGCACCTCGCGCCCCGTGCGGCGGGCGAGTTCGGCGAGCCAGCCATCCTTGAGCTTGGCCTTGAGCGCGGGGTGGACCCTGAGTTCGAGCACGCTACCCGTCCCTTCGTCTGCGGCGAGTTCCACGCGGCGCAGCGCCATGCGCGCGGCCATGCCGAGCCTCACGGCGGCGAATCGGTGGAGCAGCGAGGGCCCCTCGAGCCGGGCGACCAGCTGGACGAAGCCGAAGCCGTTCATCGCCGTGCGCTCGTGCGGCCAGTCGGCCAGCGCCGCGTCCAGCGCGGCATCGACTGCGCGGCGATCCTCCTTGGTCTGGAGCGTGGGGAAGTCGATCCCGATATTGCCGCCCATGTCGAACCACGCCAGCGCCCGGGCAATGGCGGGAACGGCCGCCAGCGCCACGTCGCGCGGGGTGCCGACACCGTCGATGTCGATCACGGTCATGGCAGGCGTGACGCTGACGAGGATTTCACCGCCCGGAAAGTCGAGGCTGGCCGAGGAGGCGGCGTGCCATACCTCCTCCCACAGGCCTGCGGGCAGGCGCCGCACGACGCGTCCTTCGGGCCAGCCGGAGCCGGGCAAGGGAGCATCCGCGCCCGCTACGCGCGCCTGCGCTCGCTTCAACCGCCCGCGCTCGGCGATCGGGGCGCGGGTGACGAGGAGGTCGAGGCTCTGGCCCTCGGTGATGTGCGGCGGCAGCTGATCGACCAGCGCCTCGGTGCCATCGCCGAGCAGCGCCACGCCGCGACGGGTGCCCTTCAATTTGGCGGTGAGTTTCCCCGAGGTGCGGGTGCCCGCAGCGAGTTCGCCGGGCCACATGAGTTTGGCGGCCAGCACACGCTCGCCCTCGACCAGCAAGGCGCGGGTTTCGCCGATGCCTTCCTCGATCAGCCAGATCACAGGCCCACCCCCAGCCCCTCCCGCAAGCGGGAGGGGAGCCTGTCGCGCTGATACCCCCCTCCCGCTTGCGGGAGGGGTCGGGGGTGGGCAAGTGCCACACGCCAGCTCACGCTACCCAATGCCAAACCCCGCCGCCTTGAGCAGCGCCCGCGTGTGGTAGAGCGGCAGGCCCATCACCCCCGAATGGCTGCCCCTGATCCACGCGATCAGGCCTTCCGCGGCGCCCTGGATGGCATAGCCGCCCGCCTTGCCCTGCCATTCGCCGCCCGCGAGGTAGGCCGCGACCTCTTCCGAAGACAGGCGCTTGAAGCACACCACCGTCTCGTCGAGCCGCTCGCGCAACGTCCCGTCGGGTGCGCGCAGGACGACGCTGGAGAGCACCTGATGGCGCCGCCCGCTGAGGAGGTCGAGGCAGGCGCGCGCTTCGGCCTCGGTTTCGGTCTTGGGGAGGATGCGGCGGCCGACCGCGACCACGGTGTCGCCCGCCAGCACGAAGCCGGGGGCCTCCACCGCACACGCCTTCTCGCGCCCCATGCGCAGGGCGTATGCCCGGGGGAGCTCGGTCTTGCCGGGGGTCTCGTCGATATCGGCGGGGGTGACAGCGTCGGGGGCAAGACCGAGCCGCGCGAGCAACTCGCGCCGCCGGGGCGAGGCGGACGCCAAGGTGAGATGGAAAGAGCCCATGCCGCGGGCCCTAGGCCCTATTGCGGGCCAGGGCCGCCGCGACCCGGCATGAAGCGGTAGGTGATGCGCGCCTTGGTGAGATCGTAGGGCGTCAGCTCGCACAACACCTCATCGCCCACCAGCACGCGGATGCGGTTCTTGCGCATCTTGCCCGCGGTGTGCCCGAGCACTTCATGGCCATTCTCAAGCTCCACCCGGAACATCGCATTGGGCAGCAATTCTACCACGCGCCCGCGCATTTCGAGGAGTTCTTCCTTGGCCATGTATTCCCTTTGGTTTTCGTTGCGGCGCACAATGCGCCCGTCGATTGCTGGCCGCGCTTTAGCGATGCGGGAACCAAAAGGGAAGGCTCGTGCGTTAGGGCGAGGTGAGCGGACCTGACGCACGGGGCCGGTCCGGGGGAAGACGCGCATCCCCGGACCGGCCGCTTGCGTAACCGCTACCTCTCGCGGGAGCGGTAACAGCCGCCCCGCCTTATCGTGCTGCAACCGAAGGGACTCCATGAACCTCTCCCCGCTTACCCGCGCGTCGCTGCGCGCTGGAACCTGTGCTCTTGGCCTTGCGCTTGCGCTGCCGCTGGCCGCCGCCGATGCCGGTCTTGCGACCACCGGGACGGGCCAGCCCCAGCCCGAACCGGCCGCCACGCCCGAGCCCGAAGAGCCCGAAAGCGCCAGCGATACCGGGGCGGGCGTGGGCGAGATCATTGTGCGTTCGGGCCGGGTGAAGGGGCAGCTGTTCGTCGATCAGGCCCCGCTGCTCCAGCTCGACGAGACCGCGATCGCTGCCGAGGGCGTGACCTCGATCACCGATCTCATCGCCCAGATCAGCGCGCGCACCGGCTCGGCGCGCGGCCGCGGGGGCGGCGGGCAGCCGGTGATCCTCGTGAACGGCATCCGCATCGGCTCATTCCGCGAATTCGCCAATTACCCGCCAGAAGCCCTCGCCAAGGTCGAGGTGTTCCCCGAGGAAGTCGCCCAGCGCTTCGGCTTTCCGCCCGATCGCCGGGTGATCAACCTGATCCTCAAGGACAATTATTCCAACCGCCAGCTCGACCTCGAATTCGAGGCGCCTTCGCGCGGGGGCTATTCGCGCAACGAGGAACGGCTCGGCATCCTCAAGATCGCGAATGGCGGCCGGATCAACGCCAGTGTGCAGGTAGAGGACACGACGCTCCTGACCGAAGCCGAGCGCAACGTGCCGCAGACGCCGGGCTCGCAGTCGGCGGTCGCGGGCGATCCCGATCAGGCCGATTTCCGCAGCCTGCTGGCCGACACCTTCGGGCTCGAGGCCAATGTCTCGTGGGCCAAGGCGATCGTCGCCAGCGGCACCTCGCTGTCGGCCAACCTCAACTATGCCCGCAATGAAAGCCGCAGCCTCGACGGGCTCAACACCGTCACGCTGACCTCGCCTGCCGGGGCGAGCGCGCTGCGCACTTTCGGGGCCGACACGCCGCTGGCCCGGCGCACCGCGAGCGACACGATTTCGGGCGCCGGCTCGATCAACCAGCCGCTCAATGCCTTCCGCCTCACCACCACCTTCGACGGGTCCTTCAGCGAGACCGAGACCGAGATCGACCGGCGGCTGCGGCCCGAACAGCTCGAAGTGTTCCGTCTCGCCGCGGCGGCCGGCACGCTGGCGCTTAACGGCCCGCTGCCGACCGACACCGCCAACGGCTTCGACATCGCCAGCCGCCGGACGATCACTACCGAAACCCAGGCGACCCTCGAAGGCCCGCTGGCCGAACTCCCCGCCGGCGAACTGCTCGCGACCTTCGATCTCGGGCTCGACTGGCGCCGGATCGAGAGCAGCGACACCCGCTCGACCACAGCTGCGCAGCTGACCCGCCGCCGCCTGTCGACCGGGACGAACCTCGTGGTGCCGCTCACCAGCGGGCGCGAGGAGTTCCTCGACGGCCTCGGCGATTTCACCCTCAACCTTCAGGCCGGGCTCGAAGACCTCAGCGATTTCGGCCTGCTCGGGGACTGGAACGCCGGGATCACCTGGGCCCCGGTCGACGGGCTCGACCTGTCGGCGACCTATATCTGGCGCGAGGTCGCGCCCTCGCTCTCGGCGCTGGGCGATCCACAGATCGACAACCTCAACGTGCCGGTGTTCGATTTCGTGCGCGGCGAAACCGTGCTGGCGACGGTCCGCACCGGGGGCAACCCCGACCTGCCGCCCGAAACCCAGCGCGACTGGAAGTTCTCGGCCAACTGGGAGCTGCCCTTCTGGGAGAACTCGCGCCTCGCGGTCGATTACATCATGAACCGCTCGGACGACGTGGTCAGCGCCTTCCCGCAGATCACCACCGAGACCGAGGCGGCCTTTCCGGGCCGGGTCACGCGCGATGCCAGCGGCCGGGTGGTGCGGGTCGACCGGCGTTCGGTCAGCTTTGCCGAGACGAGGGCGGACCGCATCCAGTTCACCTTCTCGACCAATGGCAGCATCGGCGCGCCTGCGGGCGGCGGCGGCTTTGGCGGCGGTGGCGGTGGC
>NZ_LSKQ01000142.1 GCF_001557115.1 Erythrobacter sp. CCH5-A1 | reverse complement strand
GTAACTGGAAGTGTCGAACGGCAGTACCCGGCAAGCCCTGCGGATCGACAAGCCCCAGTCCGCCAGCATCCTGCGAACTAGCTCGCACTTCCGATCCGGCCTCAGAGCTTTCGGCGGACAATATCCTGCAGCGTCTCCCGGTCGAGTGTCAGGTCGGCGACGATCTTCTTCAGCCGGCTGTTCTCGTCCTCCAGCTCGCGCAGCCGCCGCATCTCCGTCGGCAGCAACCCCGCGTATTTCTTCTTCCAGTTGAAGTAGGTCGCCTGGCTGATCCCCGCCTTGCGGCAGACCTCAGCGACCGGCGTTCCTTCCTCACCTTGCTTGATGACGAACGCCTTCTGCGCGTCCGTGAACTTCGATGCCTTCACGCCAAACCTCCTCGCCCAGCCAGGGATGTCTACAGCGGAAAACTTTAGCCGCGAATGGCCCCGTTTTCAGAGGGCTGAGCAAGAGCGAACCACTGCCACGCCAGTGTTCGATTGATTTGGTGTTCGAACTTGGGTCCCGAAAGCCTGCATCCTGCTGCACCCTCGCTAATTGACACGCGGTGTCCAAATCTAAGCTGACAGTCGACGGCGGGTGATACTGCGCCAACTTTCCCCGATCTTTGAGGATCATTCTATCGTAGTGGAGTGGCGTAGGCGTAGTGATTATCTTCATTGGTCGCGGCCCGGCAGAAGTGAAAAACCCGGAAAGCGAGAAGTCTGTCTTCGTAGAAGTCACAGAGAAATCTGTCGAAGCCGCAACGAATTGCCGATCACGCTCACCGAAGACAGCGCCATGGCCGCAGCAGCAATGATGGGTGACAGCATGATCCCGAATACGGGATAGAGTATTCCCGCTGCCACCGGAATGCCTGCGACATTGTAGGCAAAGGCAAAGAACAGATTTTGGCGGATGTTTTTCATGGTAGCATGGCTGAGGCGGCGGGCGCGCACAATCCCGGTCAGATCACCTCTCAGCAAGGTTACGCCGGCGCTCTCGATCGCGACATCGGTCCCCGAACCCATCGCGATGCCCACATCAGCTGCGGCCAATGCCGGTGCATCGTTTACGCCGTCTCCGGCCATGGCGACAATCCGCCCTTCATCCCGCAGCCGTTTCACGATCGCGCTTTTCTGATCCGGTAAGACATCGGCTTCAACATCCGCAACGCCGAGCCGCCGGGCGATTGCTTCGGCGGTGACGCGATTGTCACCTGTCAGCATGATCACGTGAATGCCTGCTTGAGTCAGAGCAAGGAGCGCTGCGGGCGTCGTCTGCTTGACCGGATCGGCGATCCCGATGGCGCCGGCGGCCTGACCGTCGATGCCAAGAAAAATGGCTGTTGCGCCCTCGCTGCGCAGGTGATCTGCGCGCTCCGCAAGGTCGCCGAGCTGGATACCCTGTTCGCCAAGAAAACGAGCATTGCCCGCAACGAGGCTGCGGCCATCGACCAGGCCGATGATGCCCTTGCCGACGGGTTGATCGACATTGGTCGGCTCGCTGATCGCGAGGCCTCTGATTTCGGCTTCGCGTACAATCGCCAACGCCAGCGGATGTTCACTACTGCGTTCAAGGCTGGCGGCAAGGCGAAGAAGATCGTCCTCATCGAAGCCGCGAGCGGTTTCGATGGCAACGACAGCCGGCTTGCCTTCCGTCAGTGTTCCGGTCTTGTCGACCACCAGCGTGTCGATCTTCTCCATGCGCTCGAGGGCTTCAGCGTTCTTGATCAGGATCCCAGACTGAGCGCCGCGACCGACACCCACCATTATCGACATGGGCGTGGCAAGACCGAGTGCGCAAGGGCACGCGATGATCAAGACGGCTACCGCCGCAATTAAGCCATAACCCATAGCCGGTGACGGTCCGACCAGTGACCAGGAGACGAAGGCTATAGCAGCGACCGCGATCACTATCGGCACAAACCAGCCGGAAACGGTATCGGCAAGCCGCTGGATCGGCGCCCGGCTTCGCTGGGCATCTGCGACCATCTGGACAATGCGCGCGAGCATGGTGTCGCGCCCGACTCGTTCCGCACGCATGACCAGACCCCCGGTCTGATTGATTGTACCGCCAACCAGTTTGGAACCTGCTTCCTTGGTGACCGGCATCGATTCGCCTGTGACCATGGATTCGTCGATTGTGCTTCGCCCCTCAATGACTGCACCATCGACAGGTACTTTCTCTCCGGGGCGCACCCGCAAGGTGTCGCCAACAAGAACCTGGTCCAGAGTGATCTCTTCATCGCCGCCGTCGTCGCGAATCCTGCGTGCGAGCTTGGGAGAGAGATCGAGCAGCGCGCGGATAGCTCCGCTGGTCGTCTCCCTGGCACGCAATTCAAGCAGCTGGCCAAGCAGGACGAGCACCGTGATAACCGCTGCGGCTTCGAAATAGACAGCAACCGAACCGTCTTCGGAGCGAAACGCTGCCGGAAATATTCCCGGCACCAGAGAGGCGGCCATGCTGTAGATCCAGGCGACCCCGGTCCCCATGGCAATCAGCGTAAACATGTTGAGGCTGCGACTTGTGATCGATGCCCAACCGCGCTCGAAAAATGGCCAGCCCGCCCACAAAACCACAGGTGTTGCCAGCACCATCTGGATCAGGTTTGCAAGTTTTCCGTCCAGAACATGACGCAGGCCTGTCATGTGCCCACCCATTTCGAGCGCGACCACCGGCAAGGCAAGCACGAGGCCGAACACGAAGCGGCGCTTCATATCCTTGTATTCGTCCGATGGCCCATCGCTGAGGGTCGGGGTCATCGGCTCGAGCGCCATGCCGCAGATGGGGCAGCTTCCTGGGCCGGACTGCTGGATCTCCGGATGCATCGGACAGGTCCAGATTGCGCCATCAGGAACAGGACTGTCCAGTCGCGGTGAACCGCTTATGTACCGGCCAGGATCGGCAGTGAACTTAGTAAGACAGCCCGCGCTGCAAAAAAAGTGATGGGCTCCAGCATGGGTCACGACATGCTTTGTGGTTTCAGGATTGACCCTCATCCCGCAGACCGGATCCGTCGCCATCTTTTCTGCTGTGGAGTGAGGATCAGCATCCTCACCATGGTGACGCGGTGTCTCGGTCATAATCATGTCCCTTGGCTAGTCTGTTGCATGTTGCGACACGATCTCGGCCCAGCAGCCGAGAGATTCGTCGCCAATCCAGCATCATTGACGCCTGGCCTTGTCTCTCAATGCTCTGCCATCAAGACTCGCTCCTAGTAGCTCTTGAAGATTGTCGGCCTGGCTGTGCCAAAAGCAAAGACATGGTATCTGTCTCTTGGGCGGCCCGGTGCTTCCATTCCCGGCGAACCGAGCGGCATGCCAGCCACTGCCAAGCCCTTCACGCCCTTTGGCTTGGTGGCAAGAACGCGCTTCATGTCGGCAATGGGAACGTGACCTTCAAAGGCCATGCCGTCGATCAGCGCGGTATGGCACGACACCAGGTCTGCTGGCAGACCAATCTTGCGCTGCAAGCTTGATCGTTGCCGGTCATCGATGACCTGGACTTTGCGACCGAACGCTGAGCGCACCTGTGCGGCCCACTTTTCGCAACATCCGCAGCCCGGATCACGGTGCATGACGATGTCGTTAGCCGCCAAGGCGGATGACGACATCAGAGCGAGCAAAATCGCGAACTTCTTGAACATTAGTGCAATCCTTTCATGATGTCTTCATTCCTTGGCACAACAAAGATCGAAATCGTCCCTGTCGGTGTATCCAATCGAAAGCCTGCCGAGACCTTGCGGCCACCAAATTTTCCGAGCTCCGCCTCAAGGAAACCTTCGACATGGGGCTGGGTGTCGGTCTGTCCGTCGATCAACTGGATAATCCGAAAGGCTTGTCGCATGATCCAATTGGTAGGCCGGGCGTAATCGGCAACGAACACTTTGCCGCCGGGGGCAGCAGCGGCGAACATCGCGGCGAGCCCCGTTCGCTTTCCCTCGAGTGGCACCTGATGGAATACGAGGCTCGACACGACCTTGTCGGCCGGGCCGCAGGCTACCGCATCCTGCGCGAAACCCCTCTTCCATTCGATGGAAACGCCTGCGACTGCGGCTTTCTCTCTTGCGATCGCCAAGGCTTCCCCGTCAGGGTCAAGGCCAATGATATTGGCTTGGGGTTCGCGCTGCTTCATGAGGATCGCAAGGGATCCGGTCCCGCACCCCACATCGAGGATCGTTTCCCCAGCCTTGGGGTCAAGCAGATCCAGCAAGGCACTGCGCCAGCGACGTTCGCGCGTCAGCAGTGCCACGCCGCGGTCATACAATTTTGTCGACGCAAATCGGCCTGCAGCCGGAGTGAAAGTTGGGGTTTCGCTCATGCTGTATCCTCGTACTGTCAATCACGGCAAGTCGCCGACTTTGCGATCGATCCCTTTGTCCACACACACTGATACGCATGTCGCCGCATTATCCCTCACGATTGTTGGGCAAAAATATTTTGAGGGATCTTATCATAAGATGCGTATGTGAAATGAACGTCCGGGAGATTGTAAATGTATGACCTTGACCATTCGCTGCGGGCCCTTGCTGCACAGCCCATTCCCGCGCACCTCGCTATGATCGACGAGGCCGTGTTCGCAGGTCTGGAGGCACATCGGCGCGAAGTTGGTGCCGGATCCCGGCTGATGGGCCTGGCCGGCGCGTTTGCGTTAGTGCTCGGCGTCATCTCCGGTACATTGGCGGATGCCAGCCCCGCGATAGCCCAGCCACTTTCGCCTTTTTCGCCCGACAATCCCCTGGCGCCCTCCACGCTGCTGGACGTTCATGCATGACCTGGACAAAGCGCCTGCTTGTGATTGGGCTTGTTGCATTCGGGGCCGCTCTCGGGGGTACGTATATTGGCCGTGAGCTGCTTGCGAGCACAGGCGAGAACGAGACGGAGTTGCATGCGCTCCTGCACAGCGAGCTTGACCTTGACGCGCAGCAGGCGGCAAAAATCGAGTTGATTGAACGCCGTTTTTCAACCCGCCGGAAAGCACTCGAGCTCGAGATGCGCGCCGCCAATGCCCATCTTGCCGAAGCGATGGAGGCCGAACACGGCTACGGGCCGGAGGTTTCGGCTGCGGTCGATCACACCCATCGGGTAATGGGCGAACTGCAAAAAGAAACGCTGGAGCATCTTTTTGCCATGCGCGCGGTGCTTACGCCCGACCAGGCAGCACGGTTTGACCGTACCGTAACAAAAGCGCTGACACCAGAAGTGCAGTGACTTTCCCGCTCAGCCAGGGGAGCGACAGCGAACTTGCGGTTCTCGCACTTGCTGGTCGTCAGGATGCTTACCGGGAACTGCTGGCACGCTACCGCGAGAAAATCTTCCGGTTCGTGGCTGCGTCGGTTGGGGATTCTCAAGAAGCAGTAGACCTCACGCAGGAGACGTTCGTTGCAGCATTCGCTTCACTTGGAAAATATGATCATGACCGACCATTCCTGTTCTGGCTGAAGCGTATCGCGCTCAACAAGTGTCGCGACTGGTCGCGAAGACGAAAAGCCCGGGCATTTTTCGTTCGGGCAGAACCGCTCGAGCTCGCATTCGAGGTCGCCGATGACGCCATATCCTCCGATGTGCAGGCAGAGAGCCGGGCTGAACTGAAGCGGGTTTCAGCCGCTATCTCGCGCCTTCCGTCACGGCTCAGGGAAGCGCTCGTGCTTCGCACGATTGATGGGCTAAGTCAGTCAGAAGCGGCTGCTGTGCTGGGGGTAAGCGAAAAGGCGGTCGAGACGCGTCTGCATCGCGCGCGAGCCCGATTGAAAGCAAATCTCGAAAGCAAATGACCACTGGCCGCCGAATTTAGGCGCGGGGACTATGGGCTGACCCCGAGTGAGCCAGTGCGTCTGGCCGATAAAGCTGGTCATCGTCATGCACAGCGGCCATCGCAAACAAGTGCGCTGATCGCCCCGAGCTGCCGCCTATCCTGCGCAGCAACCGATTCCGCCCTGCTAGCGTAGTTCATCACTGCAAAAGTCGAGAGACGCGAAAAAATTTGAGGGGTGTCCGCATCAGGCGCGTATATGCTTGTATGAACACTCCGATCCTTACCCGCCGCCACCTGATTGCAGGCCTCGGTGCCGCTTCAGCCTTTGCCACAGTGCCTGCATGGGCGCAGGGTCACAACATTCACCGCGATCAGGGAGGCGGACACGGTCGGGGTGGCCCGCTCATTCCCGCCGGGTTCGGTGAGCTTTCCGGCGAAGTGATCAATCTGACCGTGGGTAGCGGTCATCGTATCGTCGAAGGGCGGCGTGGTCCGGGTGTCGCGGTCAACGGGAGCGTGCCCGGCCCCCTGATCCGCTTGCGCGAAGGGCAGAACGTCCGTCTCAATGTCACGAACGAACTGGGTTCGGACACGTCAATCCATTGGCACGGCCTGCTCGTTCCATTTCATATGGATGGTGTTCCCGGCGTGAGTTTCCCTGGCATTCATCCTGGCCAGACATTCAGCTACGAATTCCCGATCCGGCAGGCGGGGACCTATTGGTATCACAGCCATTCGGGGCTGCAGGAACAGTCGGGGCATTATGGCCCGCTGGTCATCGATCCGTCTGGTCCCGAACCTGTCGAGTTTGACCGGGATTATATTCTGCTTCTCAGCGATTTCACGGTGCTCGATCCGCATTTCATCATGAAGCGTCTGCGCACCGGCGAGGGCTATTTCAATCGTCAGCAGAACACCTGGACCGACGATTATCCGCTGTCTGCGCAAGAGAGGCGCATGTGGGCTGAAATGCGGATGATGCCCACGGACATCATGGATATCGGCTCCCCCACCTACACATTCCTTGCCAATGGGCGAGGGCCGACCGAGGGGCTTGAATATCTATTTCGTGCCGGTGAGCGCGTAAGGTTGCGGGTCATCAACGGCTCGGCGCAGAGCTTTTTCAACGTCCGCATTCCCGGCTTGGCAATGACCATCATCGCCGCAGATGGCCAGAACGTCCGGCCGGTTGAAGTCGATGAATTTCAGATCGGCACGGCAGAAACCTATGATGTGATTGTCACGCCGGGCAATGCCGAGGCCTATGCGATAGTCGGCGAGTCGATGGACAGGTCGGGAATGGCGCTGGCCATGCTGGCGAGCCGTCCCGGAGCGCGGGCGGATGTACCCGCTCTGCGCGATCCGCCGCTGCTGACGATGGGCGACATGGGCATGGATCACGGCTCGGGTGGCATGGACCATAGCGCGCCTTCTGCCGATACCGGTGCCAAGGAAGCGATGGGCAGTGCGGGCGCCATGGACCATGCCGCGATGGGTCATGCCACACCTGATGCATCAATGGGCGCTTCGGATGACACTATGGCCGGGATGGCAATGGGCGGCATGAGCATGGCCGGCATGAAGATGCGCGACACAACGCTGCTGCCTCCCGATGTCAAGGTGGGCCCGGGCGTCGACATGGTTTCGATGTCTCCGGTGGACAAGATGGGAGATCCCGGTCTTGGCCTCCGGGACGTGGAGCACCGCGTGCTCAACTATCGCATGCTGACGGCGCTTGAGCCGAACCGAGACACGCGCGAACCTTCGCGGCTCCTCGAACTGCATCTCACGGGCAATATGGACCGCTACATGTGGTCTTTTGACGGAAGAATGTACTCTTCTGTCAGTGATGTTCCGATCCGCTTCGCCTGGAACGAGCGCGTCCGGGTGAAGCTCATCAACAATACCATGATGGCGCACCCGATCCATCTTCACGGTATGTTCTTCGAGTTGGTCAATGGTGCCGAGCCAGCCCATCAGCCTCGAAAGAACATCGTGATCGTGCAACCGGGCGCCAGCGCTCAGTTCGACCTTACTGCCAACGAGCCGGGTGACTGGGCGTTTCACTGCCACCTGCTTTACCACATGCACGGCGGCATGATGCAGACCGTGACCGTGGCCGGCCCGGGCGGTGCAGCATGAACGTCCGGCCCCTCGTCTCACTCGTCCTTGCGGGAGCGTCCCTGAGCGCAGCACCGGCGATGGCCCAGCATCAGGGGCATGACATGCCAATGCCGATGCCGCCACCGGCGCCGGCCCCGAGCCCGGCTCCCGCACCGCAGCAGCCAGATCCCCACGCCGGGCATGTGATGCCCGATCGTCCTGCCGCGTCCGAAGAGGAAACGGTCGATCCACACGCAGGCCATGCCATGCCCGAAGGATCAATGCCGGCTCCCGATGCCATGGCCGACATGAAGCAGGAAACCATGGATCACAGCGCTATGGATGGCGCCATGCCTGCCTCGCCCGGCCCCGAGATGGAAACCCCCCCGCCGCCAGAGGCGGGGAGCGGTCCTCCGCGCGCCGCCGACGCCATCTGGGGCGCCGATGCAATGCGGGCCTCGCGAGACGATCTCAGGCGCGAAAGCGGCGATTTTCCGGTTTTCTGGTTTCAGGGTGATCGTTTGGAAATCCATGCCCGCGAGGGTGCAGAAGACTACATCTGGGATTTTCAGGGGTATTACGGCGGTCCAACGAGCCGTTTCTGGTTCAAAACTGAAGGTGAGGGAGCCTTCGGCGACAAGCCCGAAAGCGCTGAGTTTCAAGCCCTCTATTCACGTGCGATCAGGCCATTCTGGGACCTCCAGGCTGGCGTGCGCCAGGACCTCGCAGGGCCCAATACGACCTATGCCGTTCTGGGCATCCAGGGTGTTGCGCCCTATCTTTTTCAGGTTGATGCGGCGGCTTTCGTCTCACAACGCGGCGACGTTACGGCCAGAATCGAGGCAGAGCTCGACCAGCGTATTACACAGCGCCTGATCTTCCAGCCTCGTGTTGAGATCAACATGGCTGCCCAGGACATTCCGATTCTTGGCGTCGGAGCGGGCATCGACAAGGTCGAGGCTGGCTTGCGTTTGCGTTACGAGATTATCCGCGAGTTTGCGCCTTACATCGGGATCGAACAGACGTGGCGCATTGGGAACGGCGCGGACTTCGCCCGCGCCCGCGGCGAGGATCCGAGTGCCACCAACTATCTTGTCGGCATCCGATTTTGGTTTTGAAATGAAGGACAATCTAATGAAATTTGCTTCGATTTTCGCAGCTCTCGCAATGGTTGCGTCGCCTTTGGCACTCCCATCGATGGCTTCTGCTCACACTCGCGTTGTCGCCTCTACCCCGGCAGAGGGCGCGACCGTTGCTGGCACGCGCACAGTGACGCTGACCTTCAATGAAGCGCTTTTGCCCCCCACTGCTGCTGCCAGCATCGTAATGACGGCGATGCCGGGGATGGCAAATCACAGTCCGATGGCGATCCGCAATTTC
>NZ_LSKQ01000141.1 GCF_001557115.1 Erythrobacter sp. CCH5-A1 | reverse complement strand
GGAGCGGGGATTGGGGGGTGAGGCCACGCCACCGGTCAGCGCCGCGCAAAGCGGACAAAGCGGACACCGTGTCCGCCTTGCGTGAACGTTCATTTCTTTGATATATGAGAGGGTTATTCCGTTCCGCGTCAAGCGGACGGACAGGGGGAGAGGGCTTGATCAGCCCCGGCGGTCCTGCGACCACCCTGCCAGCGATGGGAAAGAGCGGCCTGGGTGATAGCGGCCGGGGCGCGTGTAGGAAATGTCCACTTTGGTGGGCTGCCCGCCGAGAGCTGCCGTTCGGCTATCAACCCCCTTGCGGACATTCTGGATCAGCGACAATCTCAGGCTTCGGGCGTTAAGGTGCAACCTTTGAGATATCGATGAGCGCAGATCATCAACTTACAACCACCGAGCTCAGGGCTCACCTAGACGAGCAGGTTGGCTTTCTAGAGCGCTCAGCAGAAGCTTTTGATGCGGGCTTTGACGGCGAAGCCAAGCGGCTTGCTGCAACTCTTCGCGTGTTGCTCCACGATACCGCGCGCTCTCACTCGCTGCTGGGTCAGCTGCAATTGAAATCGCAGCCATTTGTTGACACAGCTTTCCCGCAAAACCCGAAGAATCTCGCCACCACTCACTCGCTCATCGGCGTGCATGTTAACGAGCATGGAGCGCGCTATGTTCCGCTTCTCGATAGCGAAGACCGCGCCTCCCAGAAACTCCCTTTCGACGACTGGTGGTCTGCGGTTGTTTTTATTGATCGGGATGGCAGAGTGCTTACCCGAGAAGATCTCGTGCTCACAGCCGCTAACAAGGATGGGGGCAGCCATGTGGACCCGACTCTTTCTGCTGCCTACGCGGCACTAGATCGCGGAAACTCGCTGGGCTGGCATTCTCACGGCCTAAATGGGACGGTGCCGCTCCGGAGCCCGGAGCGCAGTGCAATTCGTCAGATCGCCCACGAAGTGCTCAAGACACTTGATCCGAACTATGAGCGGAAACTTCAGCCAAATTCTGGGACTGTTGTGGCTAACGTGCAGATTAGCGAGATTGACCCTGCTGATGCTACTAGCTTGTCTGCCGCACCCAACCAAGCACGTCAGCCGGAAATATTTGGCGGCAAGATGCGGTTCTATCCAGAGTCGGGGGAAATCATGTTCCGCAACGACCAGTCGGGCCCTACTATCGCGGGCGCCGACTATTTGTTCGAAACGTTCGTTGACTCGCTTTCGCAGGGTTGCATTAGGGGCATTGTCGGGAGTGCCGCGACCGAACCAATAACTACTCCGGGTCTTCATCAACTTGTTGTGCGCGCTGGCGACGACCAAGTCATGGGCATATTCGGGTCCTTCACGGATGCCGTAATCGACCGCGTGTCGGTGCGTCGGATAATGTAAGGTCCAAGGGCCACATAGTAGAGTCCGCTCCCCACCAACTTCCGGCCATTCGGCCCTCCCGAAAGCAGACGCTACCCCTGCCCGCGCCCGCGTTCCTGCACGGCCATGCGGCGGGCTTCGACCTCTTCCGGGGCGACCGCGCTGTTGGCCGCGGACGAGCGCCGGGCTTCCATGGCGAGCCCCTCGCCGAAGCTGGCCGCATAGCCATCGTCGATCAGGCGCTTGTAGTTCGCGAGGAAGGCGGGGTCGATGGTCGCCATGTCGGCGGCCAGCTTGCGGGCGAGGGGGAGCAGATCCTCGGGCGCGGTCACGTGATTGACGAGGCCCCACGCGTGCGCTGTCTCCGCATCGAGAAAATTGCCGGTGAAGGCGAGTTCCTTCGCGCGGCTGATGCCGATCATGCGGGAGAGCTTCTGCGACAGCCCCCACCCCGGCACGATCCCGACCCGCGCATGGGTATCGGCGAAGCGGGCGTTGGTGCTCGCCACCAGCACGTCGCAGGCGAGCGCGACTTCGAAGCCGCCGGTTATTGCGACGCCATTTATCGCGCCGATCACGGGCTTCGCACAGAGCTCGATGGCCTTGACCGGATTGTCCGCCGGGTCCGTCGCATTGGCGCTGCCGAGCGCGCCTTCTTCGCTGCCCAACTCCTTGAGGTCGAGCCCCGCCGTGAAGGCCCGCTCGCCCGCGCCGGTGAGGATCACCGCGCGCACCGCATCATCCGCATCGACCGCGCGCATCACCTCGGCGAGGCGCTTCCTCAGCGCGCGGTTCAGTGCGTTCATCGCCTGCGGGCGGTTTAGGGTGACGGTCGCCACCGCGCCGTCCACGTCGAGCAGGATCACGTCGTCGCTCATCAAATCCTCCAGTCGATGCTCCCGCGGCCGTTCGCTTCCAGAAAATCGTTGGTCTGGCTGAAGGGGCGCGAGCCGAAGAAGCCGTTGTGCGCCGATAGCGGGCTGGGGTGGGCCGAGGCGACTATCAGATGATGGGAATGGCGCGCGAGAGCGGGGACGCGGCTCGCCTTCTTGCGGGCGTGGCTGCCCCACAGAATGAACACGGTCGGCTCGCTGCGCGCCGCCACCGCCGCCACGCAGGCGTCGGTGATCGCATCCCACCCGCGCCCCGCATGGCTGCCCGCCAGTCCCGCCTCGACCGTCAGCGTGTTGTTGAGCAGCAGCACGCCCTGCCGCGCCCACGGCGTGAGGTCGCCGATGGTCGGACGGGGCAGGCCGAGGTCGGCCTCCAGCTCCTTGTAGATGTTGACGAGGCTCGGCGGTGGCTTCACGCCAGCCTGCACCGAAAACGCCAGCCCATGCGCCTGCCCCGGCCCGTGATAGGGATCCTGACCCAGAATCACGCAGCGCACATCCTCCAGCGCCGTCAGCGCCAGCGCCGCCAGCCGCGTGCCCCGGGGCGGATAGACCTGCTTGCCGGCGGCTTCCTCGGCCTTGAGCCAGCCGCCGAGCTTGCGCGCCTCGGGCGTGGCGAGCACCGGCTCCAGCACGGGCCGCCAGCTTTCGGGGATGGTCTCGGACATGCGCGCAAGGCTAGGCCACCGCGCCCGCGCGCGCCACTCGGCCCTTCCCCTCTTTCCCCAATGCGCGTAGGGCACGGGCCATGGCTGTGCATTTCCACGAAGAAGACCTCCCCGCAGGCGTCCTTGCCGGGACCGCCGCGCTCGCGGTCGATACCGAGACCATGGGCCTCGTCACCCACCGCGACCGGCTGTGCGTGGTGCAGATTTCCGATGGGACGGGCGACGAGCACCTGGTGCGCTTCAATCCGGGCAGCAGCTACGACGCGCCCAACTTGAAGGCGATCCTCGGCGATCCGTCGCGCGAAAAGATCTACCACTTCGCCCGCTTCGATCTCGCCGCGATCCACCACTACCTCGGCGTGATGGCCGGACCGGTGTTCTGCACCAAGATCGCCAGCAAGCTGGTGCGCACCTATACCGACCGGCATGGTCTGAAAAACCTCGTCGAGGAGCTGCTGGGCGAATCGATTTCCAAGCAGCAGCAGTCCTCCGACTGGGGCGGGCCGGTGATCACCGATCCGCAGCGCGATTATGCAGCCTCGGACGTGCGCTACCTCCACCGCCTGCGCGCGGAGCTCGCCACCCGGCTCGAGCGCGAGGGGCGCACCCAGATGGCGCAGGCCTGCTTCGATTTCCTCCCCACCCGCGCGCTGCTCGACATTGCCGGCTGGGCGGAGAACGACATCTTCAGCCACATGTAAGCCAAAGAACAAGGACGCCTCAGGCACACCCGACGTCATGGCCCCCGAGCAAGCCATCGAAACCAATGAGGCCCGCGCGCTGCGCAGCCGGCGGCAGACGCTGGCCGCGCCCGGCGGATCGCACGACCGCATGGTGCGCCTGCTCGCGCGGGTGCTGCCGATGGGCGTGGGGGTGATCGCCGCGCTGATGGTGATTACGCCGCTGAGCCCGCGGGGCGAGGTCAGCTTCCTGCTCGATCGCAACAAGGTCGCCCTGATCGACGAGCGCCTTTCGGTCGACAACGCCATGTATCGCGGGCGCGACAACCAGGGGCGGCCCTTCTCGCTGCTCGCGGGCGAGGCGGTGCAGCGCTCGAGCGCCGAGGGCCTGGTGCGGATGCGGGACCTCGTCGCCCAGTTGCTGCTTGCCGAGGGGCCTGCGCGCCTTGCCGCAGAAGGCGGGATCTACGACATCAACCGGGAGACCGTCCGCGTGAACGGGCCGGTGCGCCTGACGGCGTCGGACGGCTACCGGATGACCGCGAGCGGCGTATCGGTGGACCTCAAGTCGCGCACAATGCGCGGCAATGCCGGGGTCGAGGGCGCGATCCCGGCCGGCACCTTCTCGGCCAACACGCTAAGCGCCGATCTGGGCGCGCGCACGATCACGCTCGAGGGCAATGCCCGCTTCACCATGATTCCCGGCCAGCTGAGGATGCCGTGATGCCTGACACGACCACCACCACTCGCACGCCCCTCGCCCGTCTCGCGCTCGCCTGGGGGATCGGCGGCTTCGCGCTCACTGCCGTGCTGGCCGGAGGAATGCACCTCGCCGCGCAGGGCATCGCCCGCCACGATTCGCGCGCGCCGGTGACCTATGACGCGGGCAAGTTCGTGCTCGACGACAAGGCCAACCAGGCGATTGCCACCGGCGGGGTGATCGTCACTCAGGCGGGCCTCACCGTCCGGTCGGACCGGATGCTGGTGAACTTCACCGACGCCGGGGGCCAGCTCGAGATCCAGCGCATCACCGCCACCGGCGGCGTCGTCATCACCCGCGGCGACGAGCGCGCGAGCGGCGACAATGCGGTCTATGATTTCAATCGCCGGATCATCACCATGGCGGGCAATGTCGCGCTGCGCCGCGGGACCGACACGCTGAACGGCGGGCGGCTGGTGATCGACCTCGACAGCGGCCTCTCGACGGTCGACGGCAGCGCGGCGGGCGGATCGAGCGCCGCGCCGGGAACGCCCTCGGGCCGGGGCCGCGTGACGGGCACCTTCGCCGTGCCGCAGAGCGACAAGAAGAACTAGGGTGCCTGCCGGGATGTGGGTCCTCAACCACACCATCGACCCGCGCACGGGCAGGCCACAGCCGCCGAACGTCTGGCTGTCGCTGCGCCTGACAGCCATCGCCTGCTGGGGCATGGCAGTCTTCCTTGTCTTTGTCGCCGGGATGGACTTCACCCTGCATGGCGCCCGCAACGCTCAAGCCATGTGGCTTACCGGTGCCACCATATTCATGGCTCTGGGCTATGTGCCGCACGCCGTGCTCGGCCAGAAGAAGCGCCTCTACCGTGAGGCTCTGGCAGGCTACGAAGCCGCGCTCGCCAGCGTCACCCTGCCGGGCTGACACACTCGCCTAGAACGCGTTCTTGTGCTGGAGCACCATCACGGTGCGCAGCACGATGCCGATATCGTGCCTGAGCGACCAGCTCGCGATGTATTCGAGGTCCGACTGCAAGCGGTCGGTTAGGTCCTTCTCGTGCTCGGTGGCGCCGCGGTGGCCGCGCACCTGGGCAAGCCCGGTGAGACCCGGCTTGAGGCAGTGGCGCTGCCAGTACTTGCGGTCGATGTCCCAGAAATACTTGTTGTTCGCGCGAGAGCCGAGCGCGTGCGGGCGCGGCCCGACGATCGACATGTCCCCCTTCAGCACGTTCAAGAGCTGCGGCAGCTCGTCGATGCTGGTGCGGCGGATGAAGGCGCCGATGCGGGTGATGCGGTCATCATCGCGCGAGGCGGAGCGGTTGCCGTCGTGATCGAGCTTCTCCTCGCGCATCGAGCGGAACTTGAACATGTCGAAGGCGCGCTTGAGGACGCGCGCACGCAGCGCGAGCGGGCCGGTCGAGACCACGAGCGTGGTACGGTCGAGCGCGTCGTAGCGGTGCACGCCGACCGCGCCCAGCTCGTGCGCGGGTTCGCTGACGATCTCGCCATAGACCCCGGCACACTTGAGCAGGAACGCCCAGTCCTGCCGTCGCTCGCGCGGGCAGCTCACCACCACCTGGTCCTGGTTGCGCAGCAATGTGCCGAGCCGGTCGAGCATAAAAGGATCATGGCTGCTCGGATCAAGGTTGTAATCGGCGGCCGAGACCAGGTCCGCACCAGCAAATGCGAAGCTGGGACCGCCATCGTCGATCACCACCCGGTTGCTCACCCGTCCGCCCCAACGCGCCGCGATGATGATCGCGACAACGCGGCGGATCGCCACCAGCAGCACCGCCGAAAGCGCGAGACCGAGGGTCACCATGCCGCGCGAGAAGACATCGACCGACTTGGTGTAGAAGCCCACAAACAAGATAAGTGCCGCCGAAATCGTCAGCGCGATCAGCGTCTTGCGAGAGGCGAACGTCCAACTGTCGAGCGCCCGGAGGCCGTAGGTGCCGTTATAGAGCGCGATCGTGAAAAACACCGGCAGGATCACCTGCGCGGTGATCATCGCGCGGGATTGGGCCCACACGCCTTCCCAGATCAGCGCCGCCAAGGCGAAGCTGAAATGGATCAGCACCCCGTCAACAAGCAACATTGTGACATAGGCCCGCAGGCGTCGCCGTTCGAGCGAGGGCGCTACCCTGCTTTCGACGGACTTGTGCAGAACCGCATCAAGTACCTTCGGCGAGTGGACATTCATTGACACGGTTCCCCCGAGAGCGCGACCCTCGTCTAAACCCGTATGGTGTATTAACAGTAAATTGGAAAATTTTGCGACTGCGAAATGCAGTTTATCACATTTTGCTACCGCCTCGCGGCAAAACGGCCGATTTCGGCCAATTCCTGCGCCAGCAAAAGCTCGGCGGCCTGGCTGTTGGCGATCAGGTTGCGGTGCAGCGCGGTAAGGCGCGGGATCAGCCGGTCGAGCCGCGTTTCGCGCGTTCCGCGCGCAGCGGCCTGGGTCCAGCGCTTGTATTGCTGGGCGATGTCGCGCTTTTCGCGAAAGAAAATGCCGAGCCGCATTTCGGCGCCCTTGTCGATCTGCTCGAATTGCCCCCTGGGGCCGAGATAGGCGGCGATCTGCGCCAGCTGCGCGGCGCGTCTTTCGAGCGCCAGCGCGACGCCGACCGGGTTGAGGCCGAGCTCGCGCATGCGCCTGACTTCGCCCGCGATTTTCGCGGTCTCGCCGCCCAGCACGGCATTGACCAGCGGGGCGAAGCCGTCCTCCTCGGTCGCAGCGCCGATCGCTGCGTGATCTTCGGGGGTGGCGGGGCGCGGGGCCTGCGGATCGGCGCCCACATAAAGCGCGAGCTTGTCGATCTCCGACTGGGCGAGCCGCACGTCGAGCCCGGCGGCGCGCGCGATTCGCTCGGCCAGATCGCCGCCGAGCCGCAGCCCCGCCGCGTCCGCCATCGCCCGCACCGCTTGCGCGGCGTCCTTCAGTTCAGGCTGGTAGAACATCGCCACCAGCGCATCCTTGCGCTTTTCCAGCAGCTTGGCGGTGCGCGACTTGTCGGTCGCGCCGGTGGCGACGACGATCACCGGAGCCGCTTCGCCCGCGCCGGCCTCGCCTGTCTCGATCAGGATCTGCAGGGCGTCATGCGCCTCATCGCCGCTGGCGCGCACCCAGATGTGGCGCGCGCCGCCGAACAGCGAGGCCGATCGGGCCTCGTCGCCCAGCAAGGCGGGATCGGCCTTGAGCTGCGCGCCGGTGATCTCGATCCGCTCGCCCGGATCGGGGAGCGCGGCGGCAAGGCGCTGCGCGGCGGCGCTGGCCCCTGCCTCGTCCGGCCCGCAGAAAAAGAAGATACGGCAGGACGTGGCCCCGGCCGGAAGGCCGCGCAGGAAATCGGAATTCTTCGCCTTCACGGCTGCGCGGGGCGCGGCGCACCGCCACGCGAGCGGAGCGTCAGTGCGACCTGCGTCGCCATCTGGTCGGCGACTTCGAGCGCGAGGTTCTCGAGCGCCTTCTGCTCGGCGGCGATGGTGGCATATTCGGAGGACACCACGTCGATCCCCGCGTCCGAGCCCGCGGTGGCATCGAGCAGCACCGATCCGGTGGCAAGATCGACCAGCTGGTAGCGCGCGCGCAGGATGCGGCGCTCGCGGCTGATCGTGTCGTCGTTGAGGACACCCAGCGCCTCGAGCGAGTCGTCGAGCCGCACGTCGAGCCGGTATTGCGGCGTCTGCTCCCCGCCGACTCCGAGCCGGGCGTCGAGCGCGTTCTTCACCAGCCACCCGCCGCGGCCCTGAATCGCGGGTACCTCGACCGCGGCGAGCCCCTGCGCCGAGGCCGACTGCACGCCGCCCGCATACATCGGCTTGAGGCCGCAAGCGGAAAGGGCCAGCAGGGCCGCGAGGGCGAGAAAAATCCGCATCAGGTGACGATATTCACCAATCGGTCGGGCACGACAATCACCTTGCGCACCGCAGCGCCATCGAGCGAGCGTTGCAGATTGGCCGAAGCCAGCGCCAGCGCCTCGAGGTCTTCCTTCGAGGCACCCTTGGGCGCGGTGACGGTGTCGCGCAGCTTGCCCATGTGCTGGATCGCGATGGTGACTTCGTCGTCGACCAGCAGCGCGGGATCGACTTCGGGCCAGGATGCATCGGCGATCAGGCCTTCGCCGATCGATTGCCACGCCTCTTCGGCAAGGTGCGGCATCATGGGGGCGGCGAGATGCACCAGCGCGCGGATGGCGGCGGAGCGGCTTGCGGAGGGCGCGGCTTTCTCGGTCGCGCCGGTCAGCTCGTAGATGCGCGCCACGGCCTTGTTGAAGCCCAATGCCTCGATGTCCGAGGCGACCGCAGCGATGGTCTGATGGGTCTTGCGGTCGAGCGCCTTGTCCTCGCCCGTCGCAGCGGCGTCATAGGCGGAGAACAAGCGCCACAACCGCTGGACGAAGCGCGCGCAGCCCTCGATCCCCGCGTCGGACCACGGCAGATCGCGCTCGGGCGGCGAATCGGACAGCATGAACCAGCGCACCGCATCCGCCCCGTGGCGGGCTATGATCGCATCGGGGTCGACGACGTTCTTCTTCGACTTCGACATCTTGATGACGCGGCCGACTTCGACGGGGGCGTTGTCGGCGAGCAGTGTCGCGCCCTCGGAGGTGCGGTCGACCTCCTCGGGGCCGAAGAACACCGGCACGCCGCGCGCGGCATCGATGCGGCTATAAGTCTCGTGCGTCACCATCCCTTGCGTGAACAGCGCCGCGAAGGGCTCCTTCACCTCGGTCTGCCCGATCTGCGCCAGCGCCCGAGTCCAGAAGCGGGCATAGAGCAGGTGCAGGATCGCGTGCTCGATGCCGCCGATATAGTGCTGCACCGGCATCCACTTGGCGACCTCCTCGGGGTCGAAGGGACGGTCGGCGGGCTGGCTGGCGAAGCGCAGGAAATACCACGAGCTGTCGACGAAGGTGTCGAGCGTGTCGGTCTCGCGCCGCGCCGCTGCACCGCACTTGGGGCAATCGACGTGCTTCCAGGTGGGGTGGCGTTCGAGCGGGTTGCCGGGAATGTCGAAGCTGACGTCCTCGGGCAGCACCACCGGAAGCTGGTCCCTGGGCACCGGCACCACGCCGCAGGCATCGCAATGGATGAAGGGGATCGGCGTCCCCCAATAGCGTTGCCGCGAGACGCCCCAGTCGCGCAGCCGCCACACGGTGCGGCCCTCGCCCCAGCCCTCGGCCTCGGCGCGGGCGATGACCGCCTGCTTGGCGTCCTCCACGGTCATCCCGTTGAGGAAGTCGGAGTTGACGATCACCCCGTCGCCCGCCTCGGCCTCGCCCTTGAAGGGCTCGTCGGCGCGCGCGGGATCGGTGGCGACGACGCGCATGATCGGCAGATCGTACTTGGTGGCGAATTCGAAGTCGCGCTGGTCGTGGCCGGGCACGCCCATCACCGCGCCGGTGCCGTATTCCATCAGCACGAAGTTGGCGATGAACACCGGCAGGTCCGCTCCGGTGAACGGATGCTTCGCCATGATGGGGATGCGATAGCCGAGCTTCTCCGCCGTCTCGAGCGCAGCGGCAGTGGTGGCGCCCTTCTTGCACTGGTCGATGAACGCGGCGACCGCCGGATCACCCGCCAGCCCCTGCGCGATCGGGTGATCGGCAGCGATGGCGCAGAAGCTCGCGCCGAAGATCGTGTCGGGACGGGTCGAGTAAACCGCCAGCTTCCCGCCGTCCGACAGATCGAAGCTGAACTCCAGCCCCTGCGACTTGCCGATCCAGTTCTCCTGCATCAGGCGCACCTTCTCGGGCCAGTCCTCGAGGCTCCCGAGGCCCTCCAACAGATCCTCCGCAAAGTCGGTGATCTTGAGGAACCACTGGTTCAATTTGCGCTTCTCGACCTCCGCGCCCGAGCGCCAGCCCCTGCCGTCGATCACCTGCTCGTTCGCCAGAACCGTCATGTCGACCGGGTCCCAGTTGACGGTCGATTCCTTGCGATAGACCAGCCCCGCCTCGAAGAGGTCGAGGAACAGCGCCTGTTCGTGGCCGTAATATTCGGGATCGCAGGTGGCGAATTCGCGCGTCCAGTCGAGCGCAAAGCCGATGCGCTGCAACTGCGCCTTCATCTGCGCGATGTTCTGGCGCGTCCAGCCGCCCGGGTGCACGCCCTTTTCCATCGCGGCGTTCTCAGCCGGCATCCCGAAAGCGTCCCAGCCCATCGGGTGGAGCACCTCGAACCCGCGCATCTTCTGGTAGCGCGCCAGCACGTCGCCCATCGTGTAGTTGCGCACATGGCCCATGTGGATGCGCCCCGAGGGATAGGGGAACATCTCGAGGATGTAGCTCTTGGGCTTGGGGCTGTCCGAATCCGCCGTGAAGGTGCCGGCTTCCGTCCAGGCACGCTGCCAGCGTTCATCGGCGACCGAAGGGTCGAAACGGGTGTCACTCATGCAATGCGGTCCGGTGGAGCGGTGTTACGAAGCGAGCGGTGTTACGAAGCGAGGGCTTGGCGACGCAGGTCGCGGGCCTTGGTGAGGATGATGTCCTCGAGCTTCTGCACCGTCGCCGCCTGCACCGGGGCTTCGACCCAGCTGCCGTTGGTATTGACCTGACGGCTCGCCGCCACCCGCAGCGCGTCGGCGCGCAGGTCCTGGTCGAGGATCGTGATGGTCAGCTTCACCCGCTCGCCGGGGTTGGCCGGATTGGCATACCAATCGGTCACGATCACGCCGCCCGCGCTGTCGGCCTGGAGCAGCGGCGCGAAGCTCACCGTCTCGAGCGCGGCGCGCCAGAGGTAGGCGTTGACCCCGATGGTGTTGAGCTGGGCAGCGGCAAGTTCGGTGCGCGGACGTTCCCTCCCGCCGCAGGCCGCAAGGCCGACCAGCGCGGCGCCGAGCATGGCATAGCCGACAGTGCGGCCGAAAAGGGCGGAAGGAGCGCGTGTCACAGCCGGATCATCCTCAATCTATCGTCTCGGGCCCGCTCTATAGTGGCAAGCCCCCTTGCGGCAAGCACGAAGGCTGTTTTGCCGGGTGCACCGGCCCTTGCGCGCAACAGCGCCCCTCGTGCTTTACCGGGGCTGAATTGCGGGCTTTCTGCAAACGATTCTGTGTGCATGGTGCCACAGGTTGGCGGCGAATCCCGAAGCGGCGCAGCAAGATCATTGCAAGCCGGCGGGCAATGCCTACCAATAGACGCCGAAAGAGACGCGACTCATTCCATGTTAATGTCGCGTCTGCTTGGGGGGTTATCCGGTCATTGCGCCGGGTGAGGCAAAAGGGAACGAGAGCGGCAATGGCACGCAAGATGGACAGAGTGGCGAAGATGGGGGTGCGGGTGCAACGCTCGCTGCCGCTGCTTGCCCTGTCCGGCGCGCTGGCGCTGGCCGTGCCGAGCGCGGGCTTCGCGCTGGCCGGGCAGTTTGCGCCCGCGCAGGCTGCGGCCGGAGCCGGGCTCGAAGCGCTGGGCCTCGGCATGTTCACCCCCGCCTCGGTCGATCCCGAACTCGCTGCCCGCGTAGCCGACAAGGCGCGCGCGCGCGGCGTGCACTTCACCCCCGCCAGCGCCCCGCCGATCACCGGCAAGCGCACCGTGACCGTCGCGGTCCGCGTCGATGACGATACCGTCCGCGCGATTTCGGTGAGGAAGGCGCTCGATGCGGTCCCGGGCCGCGGCACGGCGCTTGCCGGGCTCGATGCGAGCAAGTTCCAGCTCGGCGCGGCGCGCGGTTACAAGAGCTTCGCGCGCACCGTCGACCTGTCGGCGACGGTCCGGAAGATGGCCATGCCCGACCTTGCGCAGTTCGAACCCTCGCGCCCCAAGGCCGAAGACAAGCCCTCCCGCCTGCAGCCGCGGATCGAGCTTGAGGATCGCCAGATTGCCGGCCGTTCGCCCAACACGCTCGATGCGAACGCGCAGAGCGTGGATGTGGGCGGCAGCTTCCGTCTCTCGCCCAACCTCAACGTGACCGCGGGCGTGCGCTACTCGCAGGAGCGCGAGCGGCTCGATCCGCTGACCAATTCGGTGCAGGACAGCCAGGCGGTCTACGTCGGAACCCAGATCAAGTTCTGATCCTGCACCGCCATTCCGCGCTGACGGCCTGCAAATGGCCCGGCTGCGGACTTCCGGTGCTCACGGCCTTCAAGGCCGCTGCGCTCCGGGTTCCGCATCCAGACCATTTTCGGCACGTCATCATCGGAATGTCGGCACAGGATCGGCCGCATCGGAGCCACGCTTTGCGCGGGGCGGTGCAATGGCCGGATGGCCGTTGCACCGATCGGCTTGGCCAGCCGGGCGGTGCGCAGCACCGAACCGGTCTGACGGGCCGCCCCGCTCCTCGCTGCAAGCCCTTCCCAACGCATAGCTATTCCCCGCTTTCCCTAACGGAATGCGCCCGCTAGGTTGCGCGCAAGGGACATCACGAAAGGGGAGAATGCCATGGGCCGGGTAGCCATTGTCACCGGAGGAACGCGCGGAATCGGGGAGGCGATCTGCAAGCGCCTCCAGCGACAGGGCCACACGGTCATCGCCAATTACGCCGGCAACGAGGAGAAGGCGCGGGCCTTCACCGAAGCCACCGGCATCCCGGCTTACCGCTGGGACGTGGGCGATCACGAGGCGACGCTGGCGGGCTGCGCGCAGGTGGAGGCCGAGCATGGCCCGATCGACATCGTCGTCAACAACGCCGGGATCACCCGCGACGGCACGCTCCACAAGATGAGCTTCGAAGACTGGAACGATGTCATGCGCATCAACCTCGGCGGGTGCTTCAACATGGCCAAGGCGACCTTCCCCGGCATGCGCGAGCGCGGGTGGGGGCGGATCGTCAACATCGGCTCGATCAACGGGCAGGCGGGGCAATACGGGCAGGTCAACTACGCCGCCGCCAAGAGCGGCATCCACGGCTTCACCAAGGCGCTCGCGCAGGAAGGCGCCAAGTTCGGGGTGACGGTGAATGCGATCGCGCCGGGCTATATCGACACCGACATGGTCGCCGCCGTGCCCGCGCCGGTGCTGGAAAAGATCGTCGCCAAGATTCCCGTCGGCCGTCTGGGCATGGCCGAGGAGATTGCGCGCGGGGTGGCGTTTTTGACCAGCGAGAACGGGGGCTTCATGACCGGCTCCACGATGAGCATCAACGGCGGGCAGCATATGTACTGAGGCGCGCAGCCGAGTAGCGCAGCTACGAGGCGCCTGCGCGCCGCGCGGCCAGCGGGTCGGCGGCGAAGCCCGCCGAACCCGTCTGACGTCAGCCTGCGGCTTCGCCGCAGGCCCCCTCAGCCCCCTCACCCAATGCCTTTGCCGCAGACCTCTTCCCCGCTAAGCTCCTCACAACAAAGGGGGCACCACATGGCACTATCCGAAGCGCAATCCGACCTCCGCCGCGCCCACGTCAACGGCGGGGCCGGCGTGATCGTCTCCGGCGCCGCTTGGATGGCGGCGGCGACGACGTTCCTCGCCGCCGGGCCCAAGCCCGCCTTCGTCACCCTGTTCGTCGGCGGCCTCGCCATCGCGCCGGTGGCGCAGCTGGTGGGCAAATTCGTGTTCAAGGCCCCGCCGTCCGGCCCCGGCAAGAAGCTCGAATGGATCGCGATCGCGACCGTGCCGGTGCTGCTCGCGGGTTTCTTCTTCGGCTATCTCGGGCTGCCGGAACGACCCTACGCCGCGATCCCGCTGGTCGCCATCGGGGTAGGGCTGCGCTACCTCGCCTTCCCGGTGATGTATGGCGGCGCGGTGTTCCTGGGCCTCGGCGCCGTGTTCATCGCGGCCGGAGCGGCGGGGCTCGCCGCGCCTGAGAGCGTGGCTGCGCCCGCGACGATGGGCCTCGCGCTGATCGAACTCGCGGTCGGCACGGTGCTGGCGCGCCAGTGGCGCGCAGGTCACCCCGCCGTCTGACGCCTCAGTCGATCACGATCCCCGCGACCTTCCACGCGCCGTCCTCCCACGCGAGGCTCACGCTCTCGGTCTGGTTCGTGCCGTTCGCATAGGCCGAGCGGAATTTGACCAGCCGGTAGCCCGCAGGCGGGGCGGGGACGTATTCGTTGCTGGTGATGTCACGGGTCACGAGCGTGCCGAGCGGCGGGCGCAGGCGGGCGGAGACGTCGGTCCATGCCTTCAAGGTGTTGAGGCGGCGGAATTCCGCGCCGGTGGCGGCGTAGCTTTCGGGCCAACGCCCCGCGTCGATCAGCTCGAGGAAGCGCTCGGCCGAGCGGGCGGCGGCTTCGGCCTCGCTGCGGGTGGCGGACGGGGCTTCCGGCCCGGCGAGGGTCTCGGTCACGGCCTCCGGAGCGAGGACGGCGAGGGGCCCTCCCGCGACAAAGGTGCCGGGCAGGAACAGGGCGGCAAGAATCAGCGACATGGCGGTCACTCCCACAAGGATGAAGGCAGGGCGTGTGCCTGCCCACCGCCGGGTGGCGGATGCCATCATCCCTGCCGCCTCGGCCCCTGCGTCCGCATCCCCCAAAGCCTTGTCCCCCAAGGTTTCGGGGGTCTCCGCATCTTCCGCTGCCATCAGCACCCGTGCGGCCTCGCGGCTGCTGGTGACGCCGAGCTTGCGCCGCGCCTCGCGCAGCCTTTCGTTGACGGTGTGGACCGAGAGGCCGAGCGCGCGCGCCGAGGACTTGGCGTCGTGCCCGCGCAGCAACAGCCGCAGGGCGTCCTTCTCCTTCTCGGTCAACGCATCGGGGCCGGTGGTCATGGCCGCTAGGTAGGCCGCCACCCGGCGAGCGGCCACCCCGAATTATTCGTAGGGTCGCGAGGGTCCGGACGTCCGGGCCAGAATCGACAAGCCACCGCGCCCCCGCCCTGCTAGGCTCCCCGCGAGGGAGATGTGCCATGACCGACCGTATCCTTGTCTTCTACGGCTCCTACCGGCGCGACCGGCAGGGGATCCGCCTCGCCGACTACTGCGTGCGCCAGCTTCAGGAGCGCGGAGCGGAGGTGGAACTGATCGATGCGCAGGCGGTGGGCCTGCCGATGCTCGACCGCATGTACAAGGAATACCCGGCGGGCGAGGCCCCCGAGGCGCTGGAGACGCTCGCGGAGAAGATCCGCAAGGCCGACGCCTTCCTGTTCGTGGTCGGCGAATACAACTGGAGCGTGCAGCCGGGCCTCAAGAACCTCACCGACCACTTCCTCGAGGAATGGTTCTGGCGCCCCGCCGCCATCGCCTCCTACTCGGCGGGGCGGCTCGGCGGGGTGCGCGCGGCGCTGGCGTGGCGTGACATCCTCGGCGAGATGGGGATGGTGGTGGTCTCGAGCACGATCGCGGTCGGGCCGGTGCAGGACTCGCTGGACGAAGACGCGCAGCCAAAGGGCGAGGGCGGCAAGGCGCTCGAACGCCAGTTCCCGCGCTTCGCCGACGATTTCGCGTGGTGGACCGCCGCTGCCAGGGCGCAGCGCGAGCGGGCCAAGCCGCCCTACTGAACCGCTGCCTGCGCACCCCGATTGCGCACCTGCGCGCGCAGCAGCCAGATCAGCCCCGCGCACACCGCCGCCATCGCCGCGATGCCGTAGAGCCCGGCCTCGAAACTCCCGGTCCCGTCCTTCAGCGCGCCCCATGCGAAGGGAGTGAAGAAGGCCCCGATCTGGGCAATGGTGTTGATCGCCGCCGCGCCCACCGCCAGCTCGGCCCGGGTCATCACCTCGGGCCAGGCCGAAGACAGCAGCATCTGCACGCTCGGCGCGGCGATGGCGAAGGCGAGGTAGACCGCCACGATCACGAAGGCCGGTCCCCCCAGCGCGATCACCAGCAAGGAGGCTGCGATTACTGCCGTGCACCAAAAGGCGTAGATGAAGCGGTCGCCGCGCCGGTCGGCGATGTGCCCGAGCCACAATATCGTGACCGCACCGATGATCCCGCCCGCCGCCACGGTCCAGCCCACCGCGTCGCGCCCGAGGCCCCCGACAGCGGCGAGCACCATCGGGGCCGAAAGCGTGAAGGTGATGTTCGCGCCGATCAGCAGGAAACTGAGCGCGCCGTTGAGCTGCACCTTGGGATTGCGCAGCGCGGCGAGGACGTTGTGGCCCGGCGGGTCGCCGATCTGCTGCTGCTCGCGCGCCAGTTCGCCCTCGATCCAGTCGCGCTCCTTGGGAGTGAGCCAGCGAACGGTCGCGGGCCGGTCGGGCAGAAAGGCGAGCACCACGAAGCCCACCAGCACCGTCGGCAGGCCTTGCGCGAGGAACAGCCATTGCCACCCCGCCAGCCCCGCCAGCCCCTCGAGATCGAGCAGCCAGCCCGACACCGCCCCCATGACCAGCGAGGCAAGCGGGACGGCGATGAAAAAGCGGCTTACCGCGCGGCTGCGGTGGCAGGGCGGAAACCAGCTCGAGAAGTAGTAGATCACCCCCGGGTAGAACCCCGCCTCGGCCACGCCCAGCAGGAAGCGCAGGACATAGAAGGTTTCGGCATTGGTCACGAACATCATGCCCGCCGAGAGCAGCCCCCAGGTCACCATGATCCGCGCGATCCACTGGCGCGCGCCGTAGCGCACCAGCAGCAGGTTCGAGGGGATCTCGAACAGCGCATAGCCGAGGAAGAACAGCCCGCCGCCGAGCCCGTAAACCGTCGCGCTGAAGCCGAGGTCGGCGTTCATGTCGGCGGCCGCGAAGCTGACGTTGACGCGGTCCATATAGGCAAAGAGGTAGGCGACGAGGATCAGCGGAATGATCCGCCACATGGCCTTCCTCATCGCCGAAGCCCCGATGGCCGCCTGCTCGCTGTCCCCTGCCGCCATCGCCTGTCCCCCCGGGACGGGAGGCTACCCTGCGCGGGCGGCAGGGGTCAACGGCTTGCGCGGGGCAGCGACCGGTGCATAGTGCAGGCGATGCCAATCGAAATCACCTCCCGCCCGCTGGGCGAGGCGCCCGAGTGGGTCAGGGATCAGTGGATCGGCCTCGTGCTTCCCACGCAGGACCGTGCGCCGCGGCGGGTGAGGGGCTATGGCGTCCTCTCTGCGCCGCGCTCGGTGGTGACGGACATCCTGCGCCAATGGCTCGGGCGGACCGAGCAGCACGAGGGCTATCTGGTCCCTGCGGCCGAGGCGATTGCGATCCTCGAGACCCGCTCGCCCGAGGCTGCGGCGTGGTGGCGGACGAATGTCCCGCAGCTTTAGCGGGGGCGCGGGTTGCTGTTCGATTCCGGCTGCTGCCGGTTGCTGGACGGGGCGCTCTAGCCGCTCAGCTACCCTTGCCCGCAGCGACCAGCGCGTCCCATTGCTCCCAGGCAATCGCGCGGCCGGGATAGGCGACGTTTCTGAACGGCCAGTCGCGGGCGATCCATTCTTGCGTCCACGCGTAAAGCTCGGCGTCGAAGCCCGCTTCGTATTCGGCCGCCGTCACCCACAGCAGCACCTGCGCATCGTGGCCGGGGACTTTACTCGGATAGACATAGACACAGCCGCGCTCGCGGGTGCCGTCGGGGGTGAGGACGGCGTAGGCGAAGGATTCGCGCCGCGCGAAACGCCCCGCCTCGGTCTCCATGTCGGCGACTGCGTCCTTGAGCGTCAGCCCCTCGTGCGGCCAGCTGGCCGTGCGGGTGAACGTCTTCTGCAAGTGCGCGATCGAGGACATGTAGGCGCGGTAATCGATCTCGGTGAGCGCCGGGCCCAAGGGCACGAGCCTGAAGCCGGGCTCTTCGACCAGTGTCGGCACCACGAAGTCGGAGGCGATCCACGGGGCTTGCTCGACTGCGGGCGTCTCGGCCGAGGCAGCGACGGGCAGCGCGCCGCAAAGCGTGAGCGTCAACACGAGTGCCGCCGTCCAGACCTTCATGCCGCCGTCTCCTTGCCGAATTGCCGCTGGTCTATCCGGCCCGCCACTGCGGTGCCATGCGTCATCCGGCCAGCAAGGGCGCACCGAGCGCTCAGCCGCGGTAGAGCCCGTCGATCCGCTCCTGATAGCGCTCGCGGATCTTGTGACGCCGGATCTTCATGCTCGGCGTCATTTCCTCGTTCTCGATGGTGAAGGCCTCGTCGGCGAAGGCGAACTGGCGGACCTTCTCGATCACCGAGAGATCGGCATTGGTCCGGTCGACCGCCGCGCGCACCGCGTTCTTGAAGGCGGGGAGCTGCTGGAGCGCGGCGAGATCGAACTTCTCGCCGTTCGCCCGCGCCCATTCCAGCGCCCATTCGGCATCGGGCACGATCAGGCCGACCACGTAAGGCCGCTTGTCCCCGCTCACCATCGCCTGGGCAATCTCGGGCTGGAGCGTCAGCATCCCCTCGACCTTCTGGGGGGCGATATTGTCGCCCTTGTCGTTGACGATCATGTCCTTCTTGCGGTCGGTGATCTTGATCCGGCCCTTGTGATCGAGGTGCCCGATGTCGCCGGTGTGGAGCCAGCCGTCCTGCAGGGTGCGCGCGGTCTCGGCGTCGTTGCGCCAGTAGCCGTGCATGACCAGCTCGCCGCGCACCAGGATTTCGCCATCCTCGGCGATCCGCACCTCGACCCCGCGCATCGCCGGGCCCACGGTGTCCATCTTGAGGCCGACCTTGGGCCGGTTGCAGCTGATCACCGGCCCGGCCTCGGTCTGGCCGTAGCCCTGGAGCATGGTGAGGCCCATCGCCTCGAAGAAATTGCCGACTTCGGGGTTAAGCGGCGCTCCGCCTGAGACCATCGCCTTGATCCGCCCGCCGAAGCGCTGGCGGATCTTGGGCCGCAGGGTCTTCTCGACCAGGAAGTCCATCGGCCGGTCACGCAGGCGCTTCTTGCCGTCGCGACTGTTCGCGGCGATCTTGAGCGCGTTGTCCATCATGAAGTTCGCGACTTTGCCCTGTTTCTCGACCTGCTTCATGATCCGCGTGCGCAGCACTTCGAACAGGCGCGGGACAACGACCATGATGGTGGGGCGCGTCTCCTCGATGTTGGAGGCGAGCTTTTCGAGCCCCTCGGAATAGAAGATCTCCGCGCCCACCCCGATGGGCAGATATTGCCCGCCGGTGTGCTCATAGGCGTGCGAGAGCGGCAGGAAGGAGAGGAAGCGTTCGTCCTTGATGCCGAAGTCGGAGAGCAGGATCTCGGCCGCGCCCGCGACGTTGCACAGGATCGCGCCATGGTGCTGCATCACCCCGCGCGGCGCGCCGCCGGTGCCGCTGGTGTAGATGAGGCAGGCGGTGTCCTCGCGGGCGATCCCGGCGATGCGCGCGTCGACCGCGGCGCGCGCGGCGGCGGCGTCCCCGGTGACGAGGCTCGCCCAGTCGTGATATTCGAAGCTACCCGATTGCTGGCGCTTCAAATTCTCGAAGCCGATCACGTGCTCGACAAGGCCCGTCTGCCCGATCGCGCCCACCAGCGGGGCGAGCAGCTTCTCGTTCGAGACGAACACCGCCCGCGCGCCCGAATTGTCGAGGATGTGGGCGTGATCGCGGCGGGTGTTGGTGGTGTAGGTGGGCACGGTGATGCACCCGGCAGCCATGACCGCGAGGTCGGCGATGCACCACTCGGGCCGGTTCTCGGAGACCAGCGCGACGCGGTCACCATCGGCAAGGCCCATGGCGCGCAGCGCCTCGGCCATCAGGCACACCTGCTCGGCCGCCGAGCGCCAGGTCTGCGTCACCCACCGGCCGCCGGTCTTGTGGCCGAGGAACTGCGCGTCGCCCTTCTCGTCGGCGCGCTTCAGGAACAGCGCGACGAGGTTCTGCGCGTTATCGATGTCCTGCAAGACCTGCGGGTCCGCGGGGTTGGCGACCGCGCGGGCAGAGTGGGGCAGCGTGGGGGAATGCACTGGCAAAGGCTCCTGGTCCCTTCGGAATATCTCGTTCGGGGTAGAGGCGCGACCCCGTGCTCCCTCTAGTTAGAGGGTGTCAGCCGTAGCGGCAAGCACCAGCAACCGGCTTGTCAGGGGGTGACGACGCTGACGAGGCGCGGCTCGGTCGCCACTTCCCAGCTGCCGTCGGCGCGGCGGCCCAGCGCGTTGGCCTTGATCGGCGCCGCCCCCGCGCGGATGCCCTTGTGGCCGAGCGCAGCGAGCTGCTCCTGCATGGCGGCGAGCACGGTGCCCTCCTCGATCAGCAGCGTGTCGCCGAAGGCCATCGCGAAGGGCAGGGCGAGCGCCTCCTGCGCGCCGAGCTTGAAGTCGAGCACGCCGATGATCCCGCGCGCGACGGTGACCGGGATCGTCGGCCCGCCCGCCGCGCCGATCACCAGCACCACCTTGCCGGCCTCGTCATAGACGATGGTCGGCGCCATCGACGAGCGCGGGCGCTTGCCGCCCTCGACCCGGTTGGCGACCGGCTTGCCGCCTTCCTCGGGCGTCAGGGTGAAGTCGGTGAGTTCGTTGTTGAGGTAGAAGCCGCGGAAATGCAGCCCCGATCCGAAGGCGCCCTCGATGGTCGAGGTGTAGCTGACCGCGGTCCCGTCCGCGTCAACCACGGCGAAGTGGGTGGTGCCGTTCTCGGGCTCCTCCGGCCCGTCCCCGCGCGCGAGCGGCGCGCCGGGGGGCACCCCGGCTTCGGGCTTGGCGATGGTGGTCGCGGGGTCGATCAGCGCCGAACGCCGGGCGAGATAGGCGCGGTCGACCAGACCCTCGGTGGGCACCTCGATGAAATCGCTGTCGCCCGCATAGAGCTCGCGGTCGGCGTAGGCGAGGCGCTGGCTCTCGATGAACAGGTGCCAGAACACCGGGCTGTCGGGGCCCAATGCGGCGAGATCGAAGCGCTCGAGCTGGCCGAGCATCTGCACCACCGCGATCCCGCCCGAAGACGGCGGGCCCATGCCGCAAATCCGGTAGACGCGATATTTGCCGCAGACGGGTGCGCGTTCCTTCGCCGCGTAGCCCGCAACGTCGGCGGCGGTCATCCTGCCATCCTGCGGGGTGGCGGCGGCGACGTGTTCGGCGAGGGCGGCGGCAGAAGCGGGGCCATAGAAGGCTTGCGGGCCTTTCGCTGCGAGCGTGCGGAAGGTGGCGGCGAGTTCGGGCACCTTGACGGTCGCGCCGACCGGCAGCGGCTCGCCATCCGCGCCGAAGAACACCGCCTTGGCGCTTCGCGCTTTGTCGGCCCGGCCCTTGTTGCCCTTGAGCGATTCGTAGAGGCGCCGGTTCATCACGAAGCCGTCCTCGGCGAGCGCGATGGCGGGCGCGAACAGCTTGGCCCAGGGCAGCTTGCCGTGCGCGGCGTGCGCCTTGGCGGCGAGGGCGATGTTGCCCGGCACCCCGACGCTGAGGCCCGAGAAGACCCGCGTCTCGCGGCCCAGCACCTTGCCCTGGGCATCGAGGAAGCGGGTCGGGGTCGCAGCCGCAGGCGCGGTCTCGCGGCCGTCATAGGTGGTGAGCGCGCCGCTTTCCCCGTCGCTCAGCACCATGAATCCGCCGCCACCGATGCCGGAGCTCTGCGGTTCCACGACCGTCAGCGCCAGCATCACCGCGATCGCGGCGTCGGTCGCCGATCCGCCCTGCGCGAGGATCGCCTCGCCCGCCGCGCTCGCGCGCGGATCGGCGCTGCTGACTCCGGCGGGCTGGTAAGGCGTCTCGGAGGCCGCCGGGATGTCGTCGGCTGCGGTGGTGGCGCAGCCAGCGAGGACAAGGGCGAAGGGGGCGGCGAGGGCGAGGAGAATGCGCATGGGCAAGGGTGCTATTCGCTTCCCACCGCTTCGGCAATGCTGGCGAAGCCGTCGCGCCGCATCAGGCCCTCGAGCCCCCGCGCGATCCGCGCGCCGAGGCCGGGGCCTTCGTAGACCATCGCCGAATAGAGTTGCACCAGCGAAGCGCCCGCGCGGATGCGCTCCCACGCGTGCTCGGCGGTGGCGATCCCGCCGACTCCGACCAGCGGGATCGCGCCGCCGGTCGCCTTGCGGAAATCGCGCAAGCGCTGGGTGGCTAGCTTGCGCAGGGGCGCGCCCGACAGGCCTCCCGTCTCCCCCGCATGGCCCGAACGCAGCGCTGGCCGCGAGATCGTGGTGTTCGAGACCACCAGCGCGCCCAGCCGCTTGTCGATGGCGATGCGGGCGATCGCGTCGATATCGGCGGGCTCGAGATCGGGCGCGACCTTGAGGAAGATCGGCGGCGTTGCGCCCGCCTCGTCGCGGGCAGCGGTCACGGCATCCAGCAGGCCGGTGAGCGCGCTCTCGTCCTGCAGCGCGCGCAGGCCCGGGGTGTTGGGGCTGGAGATGTTGACGCACAGGTAGCTGGCGACAGGTGCCATCATCCGCGCCATCATCGCGTAATCGGTGATGCGATCGGCGGAGTCCTTGTTCGCGCCGATATTGACCCCGACGATCCCGGGCCGCCCGGCCCGCGTCTGCAATCGCGCCAGCGCCGCCGCGCCGCCGCCATTGTTGAACCCCATGCGGTTGATCACCGCCTGATCCTCGACCAGTCGGAACAGGCGCGGCTTGGGGTTGCCCGCCTGCGGCAGGGGCGTGATCGAGCCCACCTCGGTGAAGCCGAAACCGAGGCCCAGCAGCGCATCGGGCACCTCGGCGTCCTTGTCGAAGCCCGCCGCAACGCCCACCGGATTGGGAAAGGTCAGGCCCGCCACCTCGACCGCCAGCTTTCCGGCAGGCGCAGGCGCGCGCGCCGGCAGCGCGGCCAGCGCGCGCAAGGCGAAGCGGTGTCCGGTCTCGGAATCGAGCGCGAAGACGGCGGGTCGGATCAGGCGGAACAGCATCCTTGCGCGCCTATGCGAGGGCGGCGCGCGTGTCGAGCCTCCGGGCTGCCGGGTGCAGATTGACGCAGTTTTACAAGCCCCTGAACCCCTCGGGCGCGGTTCCTGTCGCTTGCATACAATCCCGTCCGCGAATCGCGGTTTATTGCGCCGATGCGACCCGAAGGGCTCGGAGCAGCGATGCAATGAGTTCCTCAACTCGATGGGCGGTCTTCCCAATTCGGAGGGCCGCCCTTTTTTATCCGACAATCGATCGAGCCTGACAGCGTGACGTGCTTGCGGCTGGACAAGCCGCGGCAGATTGCGCATTGCTGCCGCCGGGTTGCGCATAAGCAGAACAGGGGGGCCTCCGCTTCGCGGGGGTATCGTGGGTTGCCGTCTCGCACGAAGATGATCGCGCCGCGGGCCGATGCCACGGATCTGGTCCACACCTTCTACACGATCGAAACGGGTGGCGGGCGCATTGAGGAAGCCGTTCCGGCCTATTCGGCACAGCTTCTCGTGATGGTGCGCGGCCGGGTGCATTTCACTTTCGCCGACGGGACCACGGGGACCTCCTCGACCGTGTTCTTCAACGCCCCGCAGATGCGCAGCGCGCGCGCCGTGCTGGAAGGGCCGGTGCTGCAGGTCGGTGCGTCGCTGACCCACGCCGCGTGGCAGCGACTTGCCAATCTGCCCGCCGACGAAGTCCATGACCGGCTGCTCCCGGCCGAAGCGGTGCTGACCGCCGACCAGATTGCCGCGCTCGAGGCCGCCGCCGCCGCTTGCCGGGAGGGACAGATCGCACCCGAGGATCTTTGCACCGTCCTGACCGAAGTGGTCGCTGCCGCGCCCCACAGCCTGCGAGCAGATCATGTCACCGTGGTCGAGGCGATCGGGCGCTGGCTGGCGAGCGGCTTCGACCCCGCGCTCGCCGATCTCTATGCCAGCGTCAGCATGTCGCCGCGGCAGGTCCAGCGCATCTGCCGGCGCTTTTTCGGGGTTCCGCCCGCACAGGTGCTCAAGCGCTTCCGGGCCCTGCGCGCGGCGATGCTGCTCTCGCAGCCGGGGATTGCCAGCGAGACGCGCGACCAGCTGATGGCGACCTTCTTCGACCAGGCCCACCTGATCCGCGACATCCGCCGCTACACCGGGCGCACGCCCTCGCAGTTCCGGCGGCAGTCGCTGGCCGAGGAGCTGCTCGATCCTGCCGCGCATGGCGACGCGGGCACGCCGCTGAAATCCGCAGCCGAATGAGCCTTTCGCGGCTTGTAATGCGAGCAAACTGCTCCTAATTGCCAATTCGGACTGATTCCGTCCGAATTGAGAACCGCTCGCAAATGCGCTTGTCCAACCTTGCCGATTATGCCGTCATCACGATGTGCCAGGCCGCCCTGCACTGCGGCAACGGCCGGGTGAGCGCTGCCGAGCTTGCGATCGAAACCGGCCTTCCGGTGCCGACGGTGCAGAAGCTGGTCTCGAAGCTGACCGCGGCGGGGCTTTTGCGCAGCGTCCGGGGCGCGCATGGGGGCCTCCAGCTCGGGCGCCCGGCGGCGGCGATCACGGTCGCGGATATCGTCGAGGCGATCGAGGGCCGCATCGCGCTCACCGCCTGCATCGATCACACCCCGTGCGATTTCGAGGCCGGGTGCAACATGAAGCCGCACTGGCCGATCATCAACAACGCGCTGCGCGGCGCGCTGACGGGCATCACCCTTGCCCAGCTGCGCGGGCCTGTCGCGGCCCCCACCCTTTCCGAGGACCTTCCGGCATGAGCGAAGAGATCGACATCCAGGACCGTGAAGCGCGCGAGGCCGCCGCCAAGGTCGCCGATTACGAGCATGGCTGGTCGGCCGATATCGACACCGAGTTTGCGCCCAAGGGCCTCTCCGAGGACACCGTCCGCTTCATCAGCGCCAAGAAGAACGAGCCCGAATGGATGCTCGAATGGCGGCTCAAGGCCTTCCGCCTGTGGCAGACGATGGAGGAGCCCGACTGGGCCAAGCTCGGCTATCCCCCGATCGACTACCAGGACGCCTATTACTACGCCGCGCCCAAGAAGAAGGTCGAGCTGGGCAGCCTCGACGAGCTCGATCCCGAGATCAAGCGCGTCTACGACAAGCTCGGCATCCCGCTGGGCGAGCAGGAAGTGCTCGCCGGGGTGAAGGGCGCGAAGAAGGTCGCGGTCGACGCGGTGTTCGATTCCGTCAGCGTCGCCACCAGTTTCCGCGAGGAACTGCTGCGCGCGGGCGTGATCTTCCTCTCGATCTCCGAGGCGATCCGCGAATATCCCGAGCTGGTGAAGCAGTGGCTGGGCCGCGTCGTCCCCACCCGCGACAACTATTTCGCGTGTCTCAATTCGGCGGTCTTCTCCGACGGCACTTTTGTGTACGTCCCCGAAGGCGTGCGCTGCCCGATGGAGCTCAGCACCTATTTCCGTATCAATGCCGAAAACACCGGCCAGTTCGAACGCACGCTGATCATCGCCGACAAGGGCGCCTATGTCAGCTACCTCGAAGGCTGCACCGCGCCGATGCGCGACGAGAACCAGCTTCACGCCGCAGTGGTGGAACTGGTCGCATTGGAAGATGCCGAGATCAAATATTCGACCGTGCAGAACTGGTACCCCGGCAATGCCGAGGGCAAGGGCGGGATCTACAACTTCGTCACCAAGCGCGCACTGTGTCAGGGGGACCGTTCCAAGGTCAGCTGGACGCAGGTCGAAACCGGCTCAGCGGTGACGTGGAAATACCCCTCCTGCGTCCTCAACGGCGAGGATAGCGTGGGCGAGTTCTACTCGGTCGCGGTCACCAACAATTACCAGCAGGCCGACACCGGCACCAAGATGATCCACAACGGCAAGAACAGCCGCTCGACGATCATCTCCAAGGGGATCAGCGCGGGCAAGTCGAACAACACCTACCGCGGCCTTGTGAGGGTCGGCCCGACCGCGAGCGGGGTGCGCAACTTCACCCAGTGCGACAGCCTCTTGCTCGGCGACCAGTGCGGCGCGCACACCGTGCCCTATATCGAGGTGAAGAACCCCAGCGCGCAGATCGAGCACGAGGCGACCACCTCCAAGATCAGCGACGAACAGCTGTTCTACGCGATGCAGCGCGGGCTCGGCGAAGAGGAGGCCGTGGCGCTGATCGTCAACGGCTTTGCCAAGGACGTGCTGAAAGAGCTGCCGATGGAGTTCGCGGTCGAGGCGCAGAAGCTGCTGGCGATTTCGCTTGAGGGGAGTGTGGGGTGAAGCTGACGCCATCCGACATGGCAAAGCGCACAAACTCCCCTCCCCTTCAGGGGAGGGGCCGGGGGTGGGGGCTCTCCGCAAACGCGTTAGCCGAATTGAAGAAGCGCGCTCGGGAAATGCGCAGCAACCCAACTGAACCCGAGAAGCGTCTGTGGCGCGAAGTCTCCGGTAGCCGGTTCGAGGGCTTCAAGTTCCGCCGCCAGGAAGTGATCGGTCGCTGCATCGTCGACTTCTGGTGCCCTTCGGCGCAGCTAGCTGTCGAAGTGGATGGCGACACGCATACCGACCCGGACAAGGATGCGCGGCGTGATGCCTATCTCAAACAGTTCGGTGTGCGGGTGCTGCATGTGGCCAATCCCGATGTGATGGGAAATATTGAAGGGGTGATGTTCGTGATCGGTGAAGCCTTGCGAGAAGCGGGGAGCCCCCACCCCAACCCCTCCCCTGAAGGGGAGGG
>NZ_LSKQ01000140.1 GCF_001557115.1 Erythrobacter sp. CCH5-A1 | reverse complement strand
ACACCTCCACTATGGCACATCGATGCCGTCGGGGGGCGTCCACCCCATCACCCACTTCCGGTCATTCGCTCCGGCGCGACACCGTGCCAGAAGCTGCCGGTCGGGATGCTCGCAAAAACCGTCTCGCCGATCATGCCGGCCTGCTATGGGGAGCACATGAGCACCCCGCCCCCGCCCCGCATCCTCTCCATCGCCGGTTCGGACTCTTCGGGCGGGGCAGGCATTCAGGCCGACATCAAGACCATCACCATGCTCGGCGGCTATGCGATGACCGCCATTACCGCGATCACGGCGCAGAACACGCTGGGCGTGCAGGGGGTGACAGGGATCGCGCCGGAGATGGTGCTCGCCCAGATCGCCTCATGCGTGGATGATATCGGAGTGGATGCGGTCAAGATCGGGATGCTGGCTGACGAGGCGGTGATTCGTCAGGTCGCGGGCGCGATGGTGCTGCTGCGGCGGCCGCTGGTGCTCGATCCGGTGATGATCGCCACGAGCGGCGCGGTGCTGGTGGGGCCGGAGGCGGTCGCGGCGCTGCGCGCGCGGCTGTTCCCGCTCGCCACGGTGATAACCCCCAACCTGCCCGAACTCGAACACCTCGCGGGCCGCGCGCTGCCGAACCATGACGCCATGGTCGAAGCCGCGCAGGAACTCGCCGCCGCGAGCGGCGCGGCAGTGCTGGCCAAGGGCGGTCATGCGGGCGGCGAGACAATCACCGACGTGTTGGTCGCCCCCGGCGAGGCGCCGCAATCCTTCATCCACGCGCGGATCGAGACGCGCCACACCCACGGCACCGGCTGCACGCTTTCCTCCGCTATCGCGACGCTGCTCGGGCGCGGGGAGCCGCTGGCTGTCGCGGTCGCAGTGGCGCGCGACTTCGTCAGAAAGGCAATCGAGGCCGCCCCCGGCTATGGCGCGGGCAGCGGCCCGCTGGGGCATCAGGCTTTGCGCGCTCTGTGATAAAGCCCGTTCTCTAAACCAGCAGCAGATGGTCAAAATTCATCCAAATTGCTTATCACACGCCTGCGCGCCTTGAACTAATCTATCCATCACCTGAGGATCTCCTCGTGACGCGCTTCTGTAGAGAGGATCGAAGAGGCGAAAGCTCTCGCTCATCAACCGATGACGCGCAAAGGTTGCGTCATCAGAAGCCAGACCTTTACGGATGGCGAGGTTCCGCGCGCTTCGATAATTCAGACGCTGCGCCTGTTCGAGTTGAGCACGCCTATTTTGATCTCGTGCGTCTTTGCTAATGGCAGCATAAAAATGTGCTACAACCAGATAGCGAAGCACGCATTTCTCTACAGGACCATTCTCTTGTGCCGCGCTGGCGGGAGCGACAAAGATTGTGCAGCATGCACAGAATAGAAGAAGCGACCTGCTCATTTTTAATCCTCCGCCATCGGGTCCTTGATGTCGTAGAAATCGGCGATGCAGGCCCAGGCCTCCTCCGCCGTCTCGACCCAGGTGAACAGGTCGAGGTCGCTCTTCGAGATCACACCCTCCTCCGCCAGCGCCTCGAAATCGACCACGCGCGTCCAGAACTCGCGCCCGAACAGGATGATCGGCATCGGCTTCATCTTCCCAGTCTGGATCAGGGTGACGAGCTCGAAGAATTCGTCGAACGTCCCGAAGCCGCCGGGGAACACCGCCACCGCCCGCGCGCGCAGCAGGAAGTGCATCTTCCTGAGGGCGAAGTAGTGGAACTGGAAGCTGAGGTAGGGCGTCACATAGGGATTGGGCGCCTGCTCGTGGGGCAGCACGATGTTGAGCCCGATCGATTCGCTCCCCGCGTCGGAAGCGCCGCGGTTGCCCGCCTCCATGATCGAGGGGCCGCCGCCGGTGGTGACGACGAACTGGCGAAGGCCATTCTCGATGATGCCCTTCTCGCTGACAAGCCGCGCGAGGGCATAGGCCTCGTCGTAATACTTCGCCTTGGCGGCAAGACGCTCGGCGACCTTGCGGTCATACTCGCTGCCGTTCTTCGCGGCCTCGATGCGCGCTTCGGCCTGTGCGGGCGAAGGGATGCGGGCCGAGCCGTACATCACCAGCGTCGAACCCACCCGCGCCTCGTCGAGCAGCATCTCGGGCTTCAGCAGCTCAAGCTGGAAACGCACGGGGCGCAGCTCGTCGCGCAGCAGGAAATCGGTGTCGCGGAAGGCGAGCTTGTAGGCCGGATGCGCGGTCTGCGGGGTGCGCTCGGGACCGCCTTCGGCAAAGCGGGTTTCCTCGCCGGCGCGGTAGAATTTCCGGTTGGTCAGGTCATGATCGGTCATGGCTCGCCCCTGCCAGAGCCCCGCCACCCCCGCAATAGGCTAGGGCAGCGGGGCGCGCCCGCGGCGGCGATTGCGCGCAAAACGGGGGCCGGGCTTCAGGCCCCCGTCCGCGCCACCCAGCTGCCGTGGAAGGACAGCGGCAAAGCGACATCGCTGCGCCACGAGGCGACCGGGCCATCGGCGATGCGGCGCGCGTCGAAGACGTGGAGCTCGCTTGCACCTGCGGCAAGGTTGAGCGTCGTGCCGATCAGGTGGTCGCCTGCGGGCACGAATTCCTCGACCAGCTGTGCAGGGCCGAAATCGAAGCGGTCGGCGCTGCCCTTGTCCCAGTCCCAGATCCCGACCGCGCGGGCGAAGGGCCTGTCGTTGCTGTAGTCGCCGACGAACACCGTCTTGCTGCGCGGCAGGCCCGCGATCTCGGGCGCGGCGCGGGGGAATTCGGCGGTGATCCCGGCCGCAGAAAGGTCGGCGCGGCCATCGGGGCGCAGGGTGACGAGGGTGAGCGCAGGCATCTCGCTGTGTTCGCGCCGCCCCTCGACGAGCGCTGCGGCGCCTAACACCGGGAAGGCCGGGTCCTTGTGGAAGCACCCGTCGAAGCGGATCGTGCCGTCGGCCTCCTCCCACGCATCGCCCAAGTGGAAGAACATCAGCGGCGGCAGCTCGTATTCGCGGCGCTTGGTGAGGTCGTCCTTGTCGATCACCAGCACCCGGCTCCCGCGCTCGGGCTGCCATTCGAGGCTCCGCAGATAGGGCACGCTGTGCGAGGTCTGCACCCAGGGCTGGCACAGGATCACGAGATGCCGGGCGGTCGCGGTGAAATCGTGCATGTAGCTCGCCATCGGCAGGCGGATGGTCTCGCCCGCCTCGAACTTGCCGTCGGCGGAAAGCCGCCAGATGAAGGCATGATCGCCGCCCGATCCGATGTTCCAGATCCGGCCCGAGGGCTCGATCCGCGGGTGCGCGAGGAAGGGCATCTGCGCAAGGTCGCTCCGGAAGGTCACCGGCCCGCGCGTCGCCAGCGTCTCGGGGTCGAGCGCGAAGGGCGATCCCGCCTCCCACAGCGCCAGCAGCTGGCCGCCTGCGGCGATCACATGGGTGTTCGCCGCGTTGGCATCGTCCGGTCCGCCCAGTTCGCTGCCGGAGCGCGCGGGCGTGCCGAAGCCGGGCTGGACGATCGCGCCCAGCCGCTCCTCGAGCCGCCGCTTGGGCGTGTCGACGAAGCGCGCGGCGAGGCTCGCGTTGCCCTCCTCGATCCGCCAGGCGCGCACCAGCCCGTCACCATCGAACCAGTGGGTGACGCTGCTCGCCCCGCGCCGGAAGCGCGCCGGGCCGTTGCGGTAGAGCGTGCCGGTGAGGGCGGGCGCCTTGCCGTGGAGCCGGGTGAGCGGCCGGCGTGTGATGTCCGTCAGCACATCGGTGACGCCGAGCGTCCAGTCGGCGGCCGGCTTGACCTGCGCGGCGAGCACAGAGGGCATGGCGGCGGCCCCGGCGGCGAGCATCCCGCGGCGGAGCAGTTCACGGCGATCGAGCATCTGTCTTGCCCCCCTTACTTGATGGTGATGCGGATGGTGTTCGCCCCGGCGGCGATGGGGAAACGCGCCGCCTCCCAGCGCGGCGGGCCGCCTTGCGCCTTGGCGTCGTTCGAGAAGGCATAGGGTTCGAGCGGCATGCCGAAGGGGTTGGTGCCCATCTTGCCGTCCCCGTCGACGTCGTGGAAGGCCTTCACCGCATAGTCGCCCGGCGCGAGCCCCTCGAAGCTGGCGAGCGCGATCGTGCCCTCTACCGGAACGGCGGCAACGCGGACCGGAGCGCCGTTCTGGTCGTGCGTCGCGGCATTGTCGAAGACGCTCAGCATGATCTGGCCCCTGGGGGTCTCGATCCCCTCGAAGCGGATCGTCAGGCTTGCGGCGGCAGCCCGCGCGACCGACGGCGAGGGCGCGCCGGGGTCGTTGATCGAGATCGCGCATCCGCCCAGCGGCAGTGCGGCGGCGGCGAGCAGAAGCGGGGCGATGAGGCGGGTGTTCATGTTGCGTGTCTCCGTGATCCCGGCCCTTGCGAAGCGGGCCTTGCGAGACCCCCGATGCCCTCGCTAAGGCACGGCGTCGCGCCAACTTTCGCAAGCTGCGGCGCCGGATACGCGAGATGAACCAGGCTGCACTTCACGCTTCGCCAAATGCACGGCCGCTGCGCGCCCGCACGCTGCGCGGGCTGGCTATCGGGCTGGCCGCGGCGGTGGTGCTGGCGGTGCTCGGGGCGATGAACACCGGACAGGCACCCTTCGGCTACCGGCTGCTCTACTGGGCGAGCGTGATCCTGCCCGGCTCGCTGCTCGGCATCGCGGTGCAGACGGCGGTGAGCGCGTGGGGGGGCCTCGCCGGACGCCGCTGGACCGAGATCGCGGTGGTCGCGCTCTTGGTGTCGGTGCCGCACACCTTCATGGTGATCGTTGCGACCGCCCTGTTCTTCGGGCTCGACGCGATCACGCCGGGGGTAGTGGTGTTCTTCGGCCTGACGGTGCTGATGGTGGCGCTGGTGCTGACCACGATCAACCACCTCGCCGCCGTGCCGGATGGGGCGACACCCGGAGCGCCCGTGCCGGTGCCCGCCAGCGATCCCGGACCTGCCGGGCGCGCCGATCCGCTGGGCGCGCCCGACCCGCTTCCGGCCCTGCCCGACCTCATGGCCGAGAAGCTTCCCGTGCGCCTCAGGCAGGCGCGGCTGATCGCGATCGAGGCCGAGGACCACTATCTGCGCATCCACACCGATGCGGGGAGCGACCTCGTGCTGATGCGCATGACCGATGCCTGCGCGCTGCTGCCCGAGGCGGCGGGCGCGCGCGTCCATCGCAGCTGGTGGGCGGCGCGCGGCGCGGTGGAGCGGCTGGCGCGGCGCGAGGGCAAGGCCGAACTGACGCTGCAGACCGGCCTTACCGTCCCCGTCAGCCGGGCGATGCAGGCAGCTTTGCGCGAACAGGGCTGGGGCTAGTCCCGCGCGCCGCGCCGACTATAGTCCCCCAACGGGTTTCACCCTGCTCAAGGCGCGACCGGGGAGGGGAAGGCTGGATGCCCCGCAAGGATTCGAACCTTGATTGACGGAGTCAGAGTCCGCTCTCTTACCATTAGAGGACGGGGCATCGGCCATGCGCCGTGCGGGCCTGTGGCGGGCTCGGCGAGCGCGCTCCCTAGTTTCGCGTTCGCCCGAGGTCAAGCGCCCTCGTGGTGCTGGCTGCTTGCGCGGGACCCGGCCTTGCGATAACTTGCGCGCCAAGTGCCGTGCGCGTGGAGGGTTTGCGCGCGGTGATATGAAAGCATTGCGAAAATGGCGGAAACACTCCCGCCGGACAGGAATAGAAGTGCTGGGAAAAACCGGGGCGGCAAGTCCGGCAAGGTAGCCGATTTCCGCTACAAGCGCCCCCCTCAGCCCGATTCGCGCACCGCCGGCGGCGGTCGCGATGCGCGCAGACCCGTGCGCCCCGCCAAGGGGCAGGACCGCGCGCGGCCCGATCTGGCCGACATCGGCGCGATCAAGCCGTCCGCCCACGGCGAGGCCTATGCCGCGCTCGACCTTGGCACCAACAATTGCCGGCTGCTGATCGCGCGCCCCTCGGGACGCGATTTCACGGTGATCGACGCCTTCAGCCGGGTGGTCCGGCTGGGCGAGGGGCTGGCGACCTCCGGGCGCCTGTCGGACGCGGCGATGGAGCGCACACTGGGCGCGCTCAACATCTGCGCCGACAAGCTCCAGCGCCGCAACGTGCGCCTCGCCCGCTCGGTCGCGACCGAGGCCTGCCGCCGTGCCGCCAACGGCCCCGAATTCATCGAACGCGTGCGGCGCGAGACGGGCATCGCATTGGACATCATCAGCGCCGAGGAAGAGGCGCGGCTGGCGGTGCTGGGCTGCCACATCCTGCTCGAGGCGGGGGACGGACCGGCGGTGATCTTCGATATCGGCGGGGGCTCGACCGAGCTGGTGCTGGTCGAGTCCGACCCCAATGCCCGCGTGCCGCGCATTCTCGACTGGCAGAGCGTGCCGTGGGGCGTGGTCAGCCTGACCGACACGGTCGGCCGCGGCGAGGACAGTGAGACCGCGCGCCTCGCCCGCTTTGCGCGGATGCGTGAAATGGTCTCGGAGAGCTTCGCGCCTTTCGCCGCGCGGGTCGCGGATGCCGCGCAGCACCCCGACATCCGCCTGCTGGGCACCAGCGGCACGGTGACGACGCTCGCCAGCCTCTATCTCGAGCTGCCGAGCTATGACCGCAAGGCAGTCGACGGCCTGATCGTGCCCGCGGGCGAGATGCGCGGGATCAGCGCGCGGCTATCGGTAATGACGCCCTATGAACGCGCGAGCCTGCCCTGCATCGGGCAGGACCGGGCGGATCTGGTGGTGGCGGGCTGTGCGATCCTTGAGGCGATCCTCGACCTGTGGCCCGCGCGCCGGCTGGGCGTCGCCGATCGCGGCATTCGCGAGGGCATTCTCAGAAGCATCATGGCCGCCGAGCTCCAGTCGGAACGCTCTTTGAAGGCGCTCAAGAGCCAGCGCGGGAACGGGCGCAGCAGGCAATGACCCGCGGTGCCAAGGACACTGGCAAGCGCGTCAAGACCGCCAAGGGCCGCACCGCATCGCAGGTGCGCTGGCTCGAACGCCAGCTCAACGACCCTTACGTGAAACAGGCCAAGGCCGACGGCTACCGCAGCCGCGCGGCCTACAAGCTGATCGAGCTCGACGAGAAATTCGGCCTCCTGAAGGGCGCCACCCGCGTGGTCGACCTCGGCATCGCGCCGGGCGGCTGGGCGCAGGTGGTGCGGCAGAAGCGTCCCAGGGCCGAGGTGGTGGGCATCGACCTCCTGCCGGTCGAGCCATTGGACGGCGTGACCATCTTCCAGATGGATTTCATGGACGACAAGGCCCCCGCGCTGCTCGCCGAGGCGCTGGGCGGCCCGCCCGATCTGGTGATCTCGGACATGGCGGCCAACACCGTCGGCCACAAGCAGACCGATCATCTGCGCACCATGGGCCTGGTCGAGGCGGGCGCATGGTTCGCGGTCGAGAACCTCGCGCCGGGCGGCGGCTTCGTCGCCAAGGTGCTGGCAGGCGGGACCGACACCGATCTGCTCGCCCTGCTCAAGAAGCACTTTGCGAGCGTCAAGCACGCCAAGCCGCCGGCGAGCCGCAAGGGATCGTCGGAGTGGTATGTGATCGCGCAAGGCTTCAAGGGGTAGGTTCAAGGGCTGGAAACGAAAAAGGGCGGCCCGTGAGCCGCCCTTTTTCGTGTCCGCATAGCAGAGCCGCTTATTCGGCCGGAGTTTCCGCCGCCGCCGGGGTTTCGTCCGCAGCCGGGGTTTCCTCGCCCGCGGGCGTGCCCGCCGCAGCATCGGCGACGAAGGTCGGCACCGGCAGGTTCGACCCTTGCGCGTTCAGATACATCGCGATTGCGGCGCGATCCTCGATCTTGGGGAGGCCGGCGAAGCTCATCTTGGTGCCCGGCACATAGGCCTTGGGGTTCTTGAGCCACTCGTTCATCGTGTCCCAATCCCAGTTGCCGCCCTTGCCCTTCAGCTCGGCGCTGTAGGCGAAACCGGCATGGGCGCCCAGCGGCTTGCCCATCACACCGTGGAGGTTGGGGCCGATCCCGTTGGCGCCGCCCGCGTTGACGGTGTGGCAGCTCTGGCACTTGGCGAAGGCCTTTTCGCCCGCCGCGATCAGTTCGGCCGCCGGCTTGATGTTGAGCGCTTCGGCCATGGACATTTCGGCCGCGCCGCCGCCGCCTTCCTCGACCACGCCCTCGATCACGTAGCCGAGCTTTTCCGGGCGCTCTGGCTTCGTGCCGTGGAAATACTTGCCCGACAGGATCGACAGACCCAGGCCGAGGCCAGCCGCAAACAGCACCCAGCCGGCGGCAGTGTTGAACAGATCGCCGCCACCGTTCTGGCCTGCGGCTTTGTCTTGCGAAGAGTTGTCCTGTGTCATCCCGCGCGCTCCATAGTGTCGCCCCGCGACGCGCGCAAGACCGATCGTGGCACATATTCTTGCACCTTTTGCAAGTTGGCCGGCGCAGGGCTTGTGCCCGCGCGCCGAGGCATATAGGCGCGTGCCACCATGCGATCCTTCCCCGGCCCCGCGCTTGAAATCGTCGACCGGATGCAGCGCGCTGCGGCCGCCGATCCGGCGCGCGCGATCGCGTTCCAGGGCTCGCCGGGGGCCAATTCGCACCGCGCGGCAACCGAGGCGCGCCCCGATCTCGCCCCGCTCCCCTGCTTCAGCTTTGAAGACGCGCTCGAGGCCGTGAAGGACGCGCGCGCGGGCGCCGCGATCATCCCGATCGAGAATTCGCAGCACGGGCGCGTCGCCGATATCCACTTCCTGCTGCCCGAAAGCGGGCTCCACATCGTCGGCGAATATTTCATGCCGATCCACCATGCGCTGATGGCGCTCGGACCCAATGAACCAGGGCGCCTTTTCGAGGCGGCCTATTCGCACCCGCAGGCCTTGGGCCAGTCGCGCCGCTATCTGCGCGAGCGGGGGATCGTCCCCCTGAGCCACGCCGACACCGCGGGCGCGGCGGCCTATGTGGCCGAGCGCGGCGATCCTTCCGTCGCCGCCATCGCCCCCGCGCTCGCGGCCGAGCTCTACGGGCTCACCATCATCGACAACAATGTCGAGGACAGCGCCGACAACATGACGCGCTTCGTGATCCTCGCGAGAGACGCGCTCGCGCCCGAGGCGCTCGCAGGCGCGCCGGTGATGACCACCTTCATCTTCGAGGTGAAGAACATCCCCGCCGCGCTCTACAAGGCGCTGGGCGGGTTCGCGACCAACGGCGTCAACATGACCAAGCTCGAAAGCTACCAGCAGGGCACGAGCTTTGCCGCGACCACCTTCTACGCCGACATCATCGGCGCGCCGGGCGATCCGGCGGTGGACCGCGCGCTGGAGGAATGCGCGTTCCATTCCAAGGAATTGCGCCTGCTCGGCAGCTACCGGCAGGGCCGCGCCAGAGGTTGACGAACGGGTAACGCTGTTTCCCGTTGCGCGTGGCCCAAGGGCGTGCCACCACCCGATCCGGGATGACCGCAGCGGCCGCACAAAGCCTTTCCGAATCGCAAGACAATTCAGGCGGATCGCCTCCCGCCGGATGGGAAGAGCTGCGCGCCGACGAGAGCATCCAGTTCGCCCCCGTCACCATCCCCGAAACGCCCCCGCCCAAGCCGGGCTGGCTGGCCGAGCTGCTCGACGCGTTCTTCAAGTGGCTCGCCGAGGTGCTCGCTCCGGTGGCCGAGATGCTTGCAGACTCGTGGTGGTGGGCCCGCTGGGTGCCGGTCGCGCTGGTCGCGCTGTTCGTGATCGTGCTCGTGATCCGTCTGATCGACCCCTCGCTGCTGCGCTTCGGCCGCAAGGCCAAGGCCAAGGCGGCCGCTGCGCCCGAGGACGCCTGGCGCCCCGATGCCGCTGCGAGCCTCGCGCTGCTCGAGGATGCCGACCGGCTCGCGGCAGAAGGCCGCTTCGACGAGGCGACCCACCTGCTGCTCCAGCGCAGCGTCGCCCAGATCAGCGCCGCGCGGCCCGACTGGGTCGAGCCTTCGAGCACCGCGCGCGAGCTTGCCGCGCTCCCCGCGCTCCCCGCTGCGGCGCGCGAGGCCTTCCGAGTGATCGCGACGCGGGTCGAGGTCTCGCTCTTCGCACTCACCCCGCTGGCCCGCGCCGACTGGGACGCCGCGCGCGCCGCCTATGCCGAATTCGCGCTCGCGAAGTTCGACCGCACGGCGCTCGCCGCATGAGCGCCGCAGCCCGCCCCGCCGCCTTCTCGCGCCTCGGTGCCTTTGCGCTGGTCGCGGGCGGGTTTGCGCTGTTCCTTGCGATGCTGTGGCTGATGAGCGCCGACGCGGATTTCGGCGGCGAGCGCGGACGCGGGCAGGCGCATGCCTCGAGCAACGGCCTGAACGGCTATGCGGGCCTCGTCCGGCTGGTGGAAGCGCAGGGCTACAGCGTCGAACGCTCGCGCAATGCGCAGGACCTCAAGACCCGCGATCTGCTGGTGCTCACCCCCGGACCCTACGGCGATGCCGAGGAAATCGGGAAGATCCTCGCGCAGCGCCGGACCATCGGTCCGACGCTGGTGATTCTGGCCAAGTGGTTTGCGTCCCCGCCCGGCCCGAACCTGCCGCCCAAGGTGCAGGCAAAGTTCAAGCGCGGCTGGGTGACGATCAGGGGCGCCTCCCCGAGCGAATGGCCGGGCGAGCTGCCCGAGCCCTACCGGTTCGGCCACGCGGTCTATCCCAAGTCGGCCTTGCCGGGCGCTCTGGCCGTGCTGCCCGATGCGCCTGCGGCAGGGCCCGTCAAGCCGCCGGCTGCCAAACCGGTCAAGCCCGCTGCTCCGGCCCGTTGGAGCGGCATGGGGCTGTCAGGTTCGCTGCCGCGCGACGTCGTGCTCCACGCCGAACTTGCGAGGGGGCAGGAAGCGCTGATCACCGATGCGGCGGGCCGGGTGCTCGCCTTCGGGGTGAACCGCGGCGCGCGCGAGGAAGCCGAGAGCGAAGTCGAGGAGGGCGACACCACCTTCGCGCCCCGCCTCTATCCGGTGATATTTGTCGCCGACCCCGACCTTGCCAATAATTACGGCCTTGCCGACGCCAGGCGCGCCGCCGCCGCGATCGCGCTGGTCGACGATCTGGCGGTGGCCGAGGATATCGACCACGTCGTCTTCGACATGACGCTGAACGGCTTCGGCGCTTCGGAGAACCTGCTGACCCTCGCCTTCCGTCCGCCCTTCCTTGCCGCAACGCTTTGCCTGCTGGTGGCGCTCCTCATCGTCGGCTGGCGCGCCTTCCAGCGCTTCGGCCCGGCGGCGGCGCGCGGTGGCCCTGACATCGCTTTCGGCAAGCGCCAGCTGATCATGAACGGAGCCGGCCTGATCGTGCGCGCGCGGCGCTTCCGGCTGCTGGGCGCGCCCTATGCGGCGCTCGCCACGCGGCGGCTGGCCGAGCGGCTGGGCCTCGCCCGCCCCGACCCGCAAGCGATCGACGCCGCCCTCGCCCGCCGTCTGCCGGAAGAGGAACCCTTCACCCGCCGTGCAGCCCGGCTGGAGGCGGCGCAAAAGCCCGCCGACATTCTCGCCGCCGCGCAAGGCCTCGATGATCTCGCCACCAAATTGCAACAGGGACCGCCGAAGAAATGACCATGACACTCGAAGACGTCCGTACCCTCACGGGCGCCATCCGTGCCGAAATCGCCAAGGCGATCGTCGGGCAGGAAGCGATGGTCGACATGCTGCTGGTGGCGCTCTTGAGCGAAGGCCACGTGCTGCTCGAAGGCCCGCCGGGGACCGCCAAGACCTTCCTCGCGCAGAGCTTTGCGACGACGCTGGGGCTGGATTTCGGGCGCATCCAGTTCACGCCTGACCTGCTGCCGGGCGACATTCTCGGCTCCAACCTGTTCAACTTCCAGACCAGCCAGTTCACCCTCACCCGCGGCCCGATCTTCTGCGACCTGCTGCTGGCGGACGAGATCAACCGCACCCCGCCCAAGACCCAGGCCGCGCTGCTCGAGGCGATGCAGGAACGGCGCGTGACATTGGATGGCGAGACCCACCGTCTGCCCGACCGCTTCATGGTGGTCGCCACCCAGAACCCGATCGAGAACCAGGGCGTCTATCCCCTGCCCGAAGCGCAGCTCGACCGCTTCCTGTTCAAGCTGCTGGTGCCCTATCCGGCCGAGGAGGAAGAGGCGCGGATCGTTGCCACCTATGGCAAGCGTTCCGGCCCGCAGCGGCCTGCCGATGTGGGTGTGACCGCCGTCACCAACACCGCCGGGATCGCCGAGGCGACTGCCGCGGTGGGCGAAGTCACCGTCGCCGAGGACATCACCCGCTATGTCGTGCGCCTGATCCGCGCGACCCGCGAACATTCGGAACTCACCGTCGGCGCTTCCCCGCGCGCGGCCGTGCTGCTGGCCGGCGCCGCCCGCGCCCGTGCCGCGCTCGAGGGTCGCAGCTACGTGATCCCGGACGACGTCAAGGCGCTCGCGGTGCCGGTGCTGCGCCACCGCCTGACGCTCTCGCCCGCCGCCGAGATCGAGGGGCGCGACATGGAGAAGCTGGTCGCCGAGCTGGTCGAAGCCACGGAAGCGCCGCGCTAGACGTGCTGCGCGTCCTCCGCCTTGTCCTCAACATCCTGCTGCTGCCGCTGCGGCCGCTGATGGTGATCGCGCCGACCGAGCGCGCGGCCTGGGTCGCCGCCGCGCTCGCGCCCGTCGCGGTGGTGATCGCCGCGACCGCGCCGGGGGCATGGGTCGCCGCACCCTTGCTGGGGGGCGCGCTGCTGCTGCTTGTCGCGCTCGACGCGCTTCTGATCGGCAAGGTCGAGGGCTGGGAGATTCGCACCGCCGAGGACATCGAGGTCGGCCAGCCGAGCGCCCTTGCCGTCACCGCGCGCTTTGCCGGCCGCCAGCCCAAACGCGCCGAGGCCGCGCTCGCCTGCGATCCGCGCCTCGCCGATGAGGGCCGCGTGACGCTGACCCTCACGCCCGAACCCCATGGCGAGGGCTGGCGCGGGGAGACCACCCTCACCCCCAACCGCCGCGGCACCGCGCTGGTCGAGCGCGCATGGATGCGCTGGGAGGGGCCGCTCGGGCTTGGCGCGCGGCAGATTGCCCATCCGCTGGAGAGGCCTGTGCGCATCTGGCCCGACCTCTCCCCGGTGCGCTCGCCCGACTTGCAGACTTTCTTGCGCAACGCCCAGATCGGCCTCATCAACCGCCGCATCCGGGGCGAGGGCACGCAGTTCGAGGCGCTCTCCGAATACGAGCCCGGCATGGACCGCCGCCGCATCGACTGGAAGGCGAGCGCGCGCCACACCCGCCTCTTCGCGCGCGAGAACGAGAGCGAGCGCAACAACCAGATCGTCTTCGCCTTCGATTGCGGGCAGGCGATGTGCGAGCCGGTCGACGGGTTGCCGCGCATCGACCGTGCCGTCAGCGCGGCACTCACCTGCGGCTATGTCGCGCTCAAGGGCGGGGACAAGGTCGCGCTGTTCGGCTTTGCCCGGCGCCCGCAGCTGATGACCCCCTTCATCGCCGATGCGCGCGCCTTCCATCGCCTGCAATCGGCCGCCGCGGGGCTCGATTACGAACCGGTGGAGCCCAACTTCACCCTCGCCCTCGCCACGCTCACCGCGCAGCTCAAGCGCCGTTCGCTGGTGGTGGTGTTCTCGGACTTCACCGACCCGACCGCGGCCGAACTGATGGTCGAAAGCCTCGGGCGGCTGGTGAACAAGCATCTGGTGCTGTTCGTCACCATGACCGATGCCGAGGTCGAGGACCTCATCGCCGCACCCCCGGGCGACATCGCCACCCTCGCCCGCTCGGTCACCGCCGACAGCCTCGCGCAGCAGCGTAAGCTGGTGCTGACCCGGCTGCGCAGGCTCGGAATCGACGTGCTCGAAGCCCCGTGGGAAAGCATCGGACCCAGCCTGATCGACCGCTATCTCGCGATCCGCAGCAGCGAGGCGATTGGATGAAGGCCCCGATCCTCTCCTCATGGTTCGGCCGTGGGCAGGTGGAGGCACCGCCCGATATCGAAAGCGCGGCGCTGCGCTCCGACCGCTTCCGGCTGGAGCGCGAGGGCGAGTGGAAGCGGCTGGAGGCGATCCTCGTGCGCATGGAAAAGGGCGGATTGCGCCGGATTGCCGACGACGATCTGATTGCGCTCCCCGCGCTCTACCGCACCGCCGCCTCCTCGCTCTCCGTGGCGCGCGAGACCTCGCTCGACGCCGCGACCCTCGCCTATCTCGAGGCGCTGGTGCAGCGCGCGTGGTTCCAGGTCTACGGCCCGCGCATGGGATTTGTCCGCTGGATGCGCGGCTTCCTGTTCGGCGGGTGGAGCCGCGCGGTGCGCGAATTGTGGCTCGACATCTCGATCGCGCTGTTCGTGATGGTCGCGGGCACCGTGGCCGGCTGGCTGCTGGTCGCGCAGGACGAGGCGTGGTTCTACCGCCTCTTCCCGGCCAATATGATGGACGTCCGCCAGCCGGGCGCGAGCCGCGAGCAGCTGATCGAATCGCTCCGGCACAACGAAGGCGCCGCCGGGCTCGCCGGGTTTGCCGCGCAGTTGTTCAGCAACAATTCGGGCGTGTGCATCCTCGCCTTCGCGCTGGGGTTCGCCTTCGGCATCCCCTCGCTCCTGCTGCTGGTCCACAACATGGCGCTGCTGGGCGTGCTGCTGTGGCTTTATGACGGGCAGGGGCTGGTGGTGGAGCTCGCCGCGTGGATTTCGGTCCACGGCACCACCGAGCTGTTCGGCATCATGCTCTCGGGCGCGGCAGGGCTGCATATCGGGCGGGCGATGGCCTTCCCCGGCAAGCTCCCGGTGCTCGAGGCCGCCGCCGCCGCCGGGCGCCGCTCGGCGGTGGTGATGGTGGGGGTGGTCATCATGATGGTGGTCGCCGCGATCCTCGAAGCCTATCCGCGCCAGCTGGTCGAGGACACCTTCACCCGCTACCTCATCGGGGGGACGATGCTGGTGTTCTGGCTCGGCTACTTCTTCCTCTACCGCCCCGCCCCGCGCCCGGGCGAAAGCGCCGCGACATGAGCGCGCGCGGCATCGCCCCCCTTCCGCGCGACGACAAGCGCGCGCGCACCCTCGTCACGCCCGAGGGGCTGGCGCTGCCCGTCTCCATCGCCCCGCGCACCTCGCGCGCGGGGGCGCTGATCATCGACGTGATGATCGTGGTCTTCACCCTCGTCGCCGCCATTCTCACGCTCTACTTCGTCGCGCAGGGCGTTTTCGATGCGACCGGGTTCGATCCGGCCGCGATCTCGAGCGGCGTGGCCGAATTCCTCGGCATCTGCGCGGTGCTGTTCGTGTTCTGCTTCTGGTACGGCTACTTCCTGGTGCAGGAGCTGGGCCCGCGCGGGGCGACGCTGGGCAAGCGCATCGTCGGCATCCGCATCGCCGCGCGCGGCGCAGCGCGGCTCACCCCCGAAGCGGTGATCGCGCGCAACCTGCTGCGCGATGTCGAGATCTTCTACCCGCTGATCTTCCTCACCCAGCTCTCCCAGCTGGCCCAGCAGGGCGAGCCCATCGGGGTGCTCGGCTGGGTGGTGACCGGGTGGTTCGCGCTGTTCCTGCTGTTCCCCTTCTTCAATCGCGACGCGCTGCGCGCGGGCGACATCGTCGCGGGCACCTGGGTGGTCGAGCGGCCGCGCGCCAAGCTCGCCAAGATCCTCTCGACCGAAGGCGCCGCCGCCGTCGCCGGGTCGAGCGAGGTCACCGGCGTGCGCTATGCCTTCGGCGAGGCAGAGCTTTCGATCTATGGCGAGAAGGAGCTCCAGACCCTCGAGCGGATGCTGCGCGACAGCCCGCCCGAGGCGCTTCAGGCGGTCCACGCCACGATCTGCCGCAAGATCGGCTGGGACCCGGGCGCGGGCGACGAAAGGGCTTTCCTCGAGGCCTTCTATGCGCAACTGCGCGCGAAGCTGGAAGGCGACCTCAGGTTCGGCAAGCGCAAGGCGGATAAATTCGCATGAAAGTTGATCGGCGTTTCTTCATCGGCGGCACGCTGGCACTGGGCGCCTCGGCCTGCATTCCGCCCGATCAGTCGCCGCTCGGGCGGCTCGCCGCGGAGCTGCGGATCATCGAGGCGGCGGGGAACGGGACGCTGGGCGTCGAGATCTTCAACACCGCCACCGGGGCGAGCGTCGGGATCAATCAGGACCGCCGCTTCGGCCACGCGTCATCCTTCAAGTTCAGCCTCGCCGCGCTGCTGCTCCAGCGCCATGCGGCGGGCACGATCGATGCCGACCGCCATGTGACGTGGACCGAGGCGGACATGCTGAGCCACGCGCCTTTCACGCGCGAACGGCTGGCGTCGGGCGCGACCTTGCGCGAGCTGGCGCGGGCGACGCAGACCACCTCGGACAATCCGGCGGCCAATATCCTGCTGCGCAACCTCGGCGGCCCGGCGGGGCTGACCGCCTTCTGGCGCTCGCTCGGCGACGAAGTGAGCCGCCTCGACCGCTTCGAGCCCGAGATGAACGTCGTCCCCGAGGCCGAGTTCCGCGACACGACGACGCCCGCCGCGATGGCCCGGACGGTGGCGAAGATCGTCTATGGCGATGTGTTGCCCGAGAAGGAGCGCGCCGAGCTCAAGAGCTGGATGGTCGAGACCGAAACCGGCCTCAAGCGGGTGCGCGCCGGGCTGCCCGAGGGCTGGGTCGCGGGCGACAAGACCGGCACCAGCGGGCTGATCGGGGGCACCGAATACAACTACATCGACATCGGCTTTGCCGAACCTCCCACCGGCGCGCCGCTGACCTTCGCCTGTTATTTCCGCGCGCGCCAGACCGAGGACGAGATGCTCGCCTCAGGCCAGGAAACGCTCGCCCGCGTCGGCCGCATCATCAAGGAATTCGCCGAGCCCGAGCGCGGCCTGCCGCTGGTGGGGAAGCTGTACTGATCCAGCCACGCTCAAATTTACAATTCTTGCGTAATTTCAGTTAGTTAACCGAGACTCCGCGTTGACTGCTCGCTGTCCGCTCCATAACCTGACCTTGGAGCAACAGAGAGGAGAATCAAATGCTTCGCAAGATTTTGATTTTGGGTCTGGCGCCGCTCGGCGCGTTCGCGATCACCCCCTCGGCAAGTGCAAATCAGGCACCCGTTTGCCCCTTCGATCTCAGCGACAGCGGCATGACCGATGAGCAGATCATCGCGTGGTGCGAAGACTGGGAGCGCGAGAGGACGGTTTCGGGAGCTCCACGCGGACCCGGGGAATTCTACCCGCCCGCGCCAGTGTGCCGCGCTACCGATCCGTGGGAGTGCACAAGGGAAGTGCAGTGAGAGGTCGGCCACGCCACGATCCTTCGGGATCGTGGCGCGGCCCGCCGAGTTATCCCTCAATGATCCGGCGTATTCGACGCCTTCTCCTCGCCGCCGAAGATCGCCACTTCGTTGACGCCGGCGCTGGTCGCGCGGCCGCGATACATGCCGGTGGTATTGAAGCTGAAGATCGCGTCACCCGCAGGCGTGACCACGATAACCCCGCCATCGCCGCCGAGCTTGGCGACGTCGGCCATGACGTCGCGAGCAACTGCCTCGGATTGCCACGCCTTCTCCGCTCTTCCCGCTTTGGTGCCGGGGGGAAGCAGCCAGTTCGCCGCCTCCAAGAAACGCAGCCGCGCGCAAATCTCGTGCGCCACGCCGACGCGGATGAAATACTCCCCCCACCCCGTCGCCGAGACCGCACAGGCGCGGTTGTCCGCATAGGTCCCCGCGCCGATCAGCGGCGCATCGCCCACGCGGCCCCAGCGCTTTCCGGTCATCCCGCCGGTCGAGGTGCCCGCCGCCATGTTGCCCTTCTGGTCGAGCGCCACCGCGCCCACCGTGCCGAACTTGTGGTCGACATCCAAGGCCGAGAGCTTCTGCGCCTTCATCCGCTCCAGCGCCTCGCGCCGGGCGGGGGTGGCGAAATATTCGGGCGGCATCACGGCAAATCCCTTCGAGACCGCGAACTCCTCCGCCCCCTTGCCGACGAGGAACACGTGCTCGCTCTGCGTCCTCACCGTATCGGCGAGGAGGATCGGGTTCTTGACCGTCTTCACCCCGGCAACCGCCCCAGCAGAACGATCCCGCCCGTCCATGATCGAGGCGTCGAGCTCGTTGGTCCCGTCCCACGTGAACACCGCGCCCTTGCCGGCGTTGAACAGCGGCGAATCCTCCATGATCACGATCGCGGCCTTGACCGCGTCCATCGCATCGCCGCCGTCCGCAAGGATCTTCGCCCCCGCATCCAGCGCCCGCTGCAAATCCGCCTCGTAGGCCGCGCGCTTCTCGGGCGTCATCGCCTTGGGGTCGAGCGTCCCCGCCCCGCCGTGGATCGCCAGCGACCAGCGCGGGGGCGCAGGGGCTGCGTCTTCGGCAAAGGCGGGCTGGGACATGAGGGCGAGCGCTACAATCGCGATGAGTTTCTTCATGGCGGCAAGGTGTAACGCGCCCCCGTTCGTTTCGCCAGCTTAACAGTGCGCCCCGCCCGCGCTAGGGCAAGGCATGATCTACCGCCCCGCCACGCTCGCCGATGCCCCCGCCCTCGCCAAGCTCGGCGCCGAGACCTTCATCGCCTCCTTCGGGCACCTCTACACGCCCGAAGACCTCGCCAATTTCCTTGCCGAAGTGCACAACCCCGAGGCAGTCGCGGGCGAGATCGCGGGCCAGGAATGCACCCACCGGCTGGTCGAGGATGACGGCCAGCTCGTCGCCTTCTGCAAGCTGCGTTACCCGACGAAGTTCGGCGACTTCACCGAGGCAGCCAACCCCATCGAGCTCGGCCAACTCTATGCCCTGCCCACCCACACCGGCCACGGCATCGGCGCGGCGCTGATGGACTGGGCGCTCGCCCACGCGCGCGAACACGGCCACGATGCCGTTCTGCTCAGCGTCTATGCGGAGAACTTCGGCGCACAGCGCTTCTACCAGCGCTACGGCTTTGCCAAGATCGCCGACATCACCTTCAAGGTGGGGGAACAACTCGACCCCGAATTCCTGTATGAACTGAAGCTATAACCAAGGGAGAGGCATATGAGCGAATTCGGCTGGGGCAGCACCACCGACGAGGTGCTGGCGGGCAAGGACCTGTCGGGGCGGACGGTGTTCATCACGGGGGCCAATTCGGGCCTCGGGCAGGAGACCGCGCGGGCGATGGCGGCGCGCGGGGCGGAGGTGATCCTCGCCGGGCGCGATCAGGCCAAGCTCGACGAGAGCGTGGCGGCGATCAAGGCCGACCACTCCAAGGCACAGCTCGAGACGATCACGGTCGATCTGACCAGCCTCGAAAACATCCGCGCCGCCACCTCGCGCGCGCGGCAGCGGTTCCACAAGATCGACATCCTCATCAACAACGCGGGCGTGATGGCGACGCCCTTCACCCACACCCATGACGGGTTCGAGATGCAGATCGGCACCAACCATTTCGGCCACTTCGCGCTGACCGGCGAGCTGTTTCCGCTGATCGAGCAGGGGCACGTGAAGCGCATCGTCAACCTCTCGAGCCGCGGCCACCATTTCGCGCCCGTCGATTTCGAGGACCCCTTCTTCGAACGCCGCGCCTATGATCCGTGGATCGCCTACGGCCATTCCAAGACCGCCAACGTGCTGTTCTCGGTGGGGCTCGAGGCGCGCTACGCCGTGCTCGGCATCCACGCCTATGCGGTGCATCCGGGCGGGATCCAGACCAATCTCGGCCGCCACATGACCCCCGAGATGGTCGAGGCGCTGATGGCGCGGGTGACCTCGCGCGATACGGGCTTCCAGTGGAAGACCATCCCGCAGGGCGCGGCGACAAGCTGCTGGGCGGCGACCGCCGAGGCGCTCGAAGGCAAGGGCGGGGTCTATTGCGAGGACTGCCACGTCGCCGCGGTGGACGACGAAAGCTCGACCGGCGGGGTGCGCTCCTACGCGCTCAACACCAGCTATGCCGACCGCCTGTGGGCGATGAGCGAGGAACTGACCGGGGTGCGCTACCCGAGCTAGCTAGCCCGCGACGAATTCCGCCAGCAGGCCGAGCGCATCCTTCGCCTCGCGGGTGGGGAGGATCGCCATGAAGACGTGCGGCGCGGCCTCGTATTCGTAGAGCTTGGCGTCCACCCCTGCCTCGACCAGCCGGGCAAGGAAGGTCCGCGAATCGATGATGAAGAGGTCGTGCCGCCCGGTCCAGATCCGCGTCGGCGGGAGCTGGGCGAGGGCTTCCGAAGACGCGTAGAGCGGGCTCACCGCGGGCGCATCCATCGCACGGCCCGCCGCGACCAGCCCGCCACAAGCGCGCAAGGTGCCGATCTTGAGCATCACGTCATGCGGCTCGATCGCGGCGATGGCGGGGTCGGCAAGGCCGAGGTCGAGCCAAGGGGCGAACAGCGCGAGCTTGCCCGGCTGCGGGCCGCCGCGTGCGACCAGCCGCAAAGCGAGCGCGAGCGCCATGTGCCCGCCCGCGGAATCGCCGTTGAGGATGATACGCGCCGGGTCGTGCCGCGCGGCAAGGTCGGCCCACACCGCATCGGCGAGATCGTCCTGCGCGGTGTAAGGCGCCTCGGGCACCACCGGATAGAGCGGCACGGTGACGCTCATCCCGCACCGCTTCACCATCTCCGCCACCAGCGGCCAGTGGACCTTGAACATCGGCCGCACGAAGCCCCCGCCGTGGAAATAGACCATGTGCCAAACGCCAGGCCCTGCCTTGGGATGCAGCGTCACCACCTTGTGGCCGAGCATCTCGCGCTCCTCGACCCGGAACTTCTTGCGGAACCCCTCGGGCATCGGCGCATCGAGCGGCAGCTTGCGGCCCGCCATCTGCACATGGAACCCCGCCTCGTCGAGCGGGAAGACCGGGGTCTGGCGGCCGACCAGCCACTTGATCCCGCGCATCAGCAGGCTGGGCGACGGCGAGCGCAGCTCGATCGAGGAATGAGTCAGCATGGTCTCTCCCTTATTTGGCACCGAAACTGCCGGAGCCGGCGCCCGAGTCAAGCCGACCGCGCTTCTCATTGCCCCGAAGCGCTTTGCGGCCTATATGCGCCCTCATGTCTTCCATCCGTCCGTGGCGCACGATCGAGCGGCGCAAATCGCGCCAGATCATGGTGGGGAATGTCCCCGTTGGCGGTGATGCTCCCATCACCGTGCAGACCATGACCAACACCCCGACCGAGGACGTGCGCGCCACGCTCGACCAGATCCGGCGCTGCGAGGACGTGGGCGCGGACATCATCCGCGTCTCCTGCCCGACCGAGGAATCGACGCGCGATTTCAAGAAGATCACCCGCGCCGCGCGCATCCCGATCGTCGCCGACATCCACTTCCACTACAAGCGCGCGCTCGAAGCCGCGGACGCTGGCGCGGCGTGCCTGCGCATCAACCCGGGCAATATCGGCTCGGCCCAGCGCGTCGCCGAGGTGGTGCGCGCCGCCAAGGCCAATGGCTGCGCGATCCGCATCGGGGTGAACGCCGGCAGCCTCGAGAAGGACCTGCTCGAGAAATATGGCGAGCCCTGCCCGGAAGCGCTGATCGAAAGCGCATTGGATCACATCAAGCTTCTGCAGGATCACGATTTCCACGAATACAAGGTGGCGGTGAAGGCCTCCGACGTGTTCCTCGCCGTGGCGGCCTATCACGGGCTCGCCGAGACGGTCGATTGCCCGCTGCACTTGGGCATCACCGAGGCGGGCGGGCTGATCGGCGGGACCGTCAAGTCGAGCATCGGCATTGGCAGCCTGCTGTGGGCCGGGATCGGCGACACGATCCGCGTGAGCCTGTCGGCGGAGCCCGAACAGGAGATCAAGGTCGGCTTCGAGATGCTCAAGGCCCTCGGCCTGCGCACCCGCGGCGTGCGCATCGTCTCGTGCCCCTCGTGCTCGCGCCAGGGCTTCGACGTGATCCGCACCGTGGAAGCGCTCGAACAGCGGCTCGAACACATCAAGACCCCGATGAGCCTCTCGATCCTCGGCTGCGTCGTCAATGGCCCGGGCGAGGCGCGCGAGACCGACGTCGGCCTCACCGGCGGCGGCGCGGGCAAGCACATGGTCTATCTGCGCGGCGTCACCGACCACACGGTGCAGGACGAGAACATGCTCGACCACATCGTGCGCCTCGTCGAGGAAAAGGCCGCCGAGATCGAGCGCGGGGAGGCGACCGCCTTCGATCCCCACGCCGCGCCGCAACAGGCGGTTGCCGCCGAGTAAGTCATGGGCTGGCTTTACCTGATTGCGGCCGGCCTGTTCGAGGTCGGCTTCACCACCGCCATGCGCTACACGCAGGGCTTCCGGCTGGATCTGCCCAATGCCGCTTTCGTCCTCTGCATCGTGCTGAGCTTCGGCTTCCTGCAGGAAGCGCAGAAGACCATTCCGCTCGGAACCGCCTATGCCGTGTGGGTCGGGATCGGCGCTGTGGGGACGATCGCGGTCGGGGTGGCGCTGGGTTTCGAGAGCCTGAGCCTCGCGCGCGGCGCGCTGCTGGCCGGGCTGGTCGGCTGCGTGATCGGGCTGAAGGCGCTGCATTGATGGTGCGTGCACTGTCCGTGTTGCTGGCGCTCACGCTGGTGTCTTGCGCGAGCGCGCCGCAGACCGCCGCCGCGCTCCACCCCGAAGCGCGGGTCTATGCCGAGAAGGCCGATGCCATGGCCGATGTCGAGGGGGCCCTCGCCCGCTCCGCGGTCTCGGGAAAACGGGTGCTGCTGGTGCTCGGCGCGAACTGGTGCCACGACAGCCGCGCGCTGGCCGGATGGCTCGAAACCCCGCGCTTCGCCGCGCTGGTGGCCGCGCGCTACGAGCTGGTGTTCGTCGATGTCGGCATGCCGCAGACGGGTGAGGGCCGGAACCTCGACATCGCCGCGAGGTTCGGCCTTGCAGACATGAAGAACACCCCCGCCCTGCTGGTCCTCACTCCCGATGGCCGCGCGGTCAACCTCGAGAGCGCCCGCAGCTGGCGCGACGCGGCGAGCCGCAGCGAGGATGCGATCTATGCGGAGCTTGCCGCGCTGGCGGGCGCGTGATTGCCACTGGTAGCAAAAAGTGCTACCAGCAAAATCATGAGTAAGGTCGAGAAAATCTCCGTATCGCTGACCGGCGAATTGCTCGCCGAAGTGCAGCAGGCGGTTGCATCGGGCGACTTTGCCTCGACCAGCGAGGTCGTGCGGGCAGCCTTGCGCGAATGGCGAGAACAGCGCGCGCGGCAGCACATCACCACCGCGCACCTGCGCCGCCTGCTCACCGAAGCCGAAGCAAGCGGCTACACCGAAGGCGCGCTCGATTTCGCCGCGATCAAGGCCGAAGGACGCAGGCGGCTATCCTCGACCGCTGAATGAGCCGCACGACCCGCTATGCCCACGCCGCGCGGGCCGATCTCCTCGATATCTGGCTGCATATCGCGTCGGACGATCCGTCGGCCGCCGACCGGCAGATCGACCGTATCGAGAACGCCATTGCGCGACTCATCGACTTTCCTGAGATCGGCCACGCGCGCGAGGATGCGGGGCCCGGCGTGCGGTTGCTGTTGCAGGACAGCTATCTCGTAATCTACCGCTACCGCAAAGCGCAGGCTCTTGTCGTGATCGAACGGATCGTCCACGGACGCCGCGACGTGGGCAGTTTGGTGCTCTGAAACGAACAATACCGGACAACATGATAGCCGCCCTCCTCCTTGCCCTCGCCCTTGCGATGGACGCCTTTGCGGTGGCGCTGACACAGGGCGCAAAGTTCCGGCCATCGGCGGCGGGCGGGCTTGCCATCGCGGCGACCTTCGGGGGGTTCCAGGCGCTGATGCCGCTCGCGGGATGGGCAATCGGCGCGGTGGCGCTGGCCTATGTGGCGGCGGTCGATCACTGGATCGCCTTCGGGCTGCTCGCCTTCCTCGGCGTCAGGATGCTCGGGGGGCATGTGGGGGACGAAGAGGCGGCCCATGCGCTCACCGGCCGCGCGCTGCTGATCGCCGGGCTGGCGACCAGCATCGATGCGCTGGCGGCGGGGATAACGCTGCCCGCGCTGGGCGTTTCGCCGTGGCTCGCCGTGGCGCTGATCGGGCTCGTCACCTTCGCCATGAGCGGCGCGGGCGTGGCGCTGGGCCACCGCGCGGGCGAGCATCTGGGCGAATGGGCCGAGCGCATCGGGGGCGTGATCCTGATCGGGCTGGGGTGCAAGATTCTTGGCCAGCACACCGGGTGGATGTAACGGCGTGCTCCACGTCGTCCACCACGCCGACTACATGGCCCCGCGCCCCGAACGCGGCAGCTTCCGCTTCGACAAGTACTACCTCGTCATGGAGGAACTGCGCGCCTCAGGGGCCGCGATCACCGAGCACGCCCCCGAGCCCATGCCGCGCGAATGGCTCGAAGCGGTCCATTGCCCCGACTATGTCGACGAGGTCTTCCGCGCCGAAGTCCCGCGCCACAAGGAGCGGCGGATCGGCTTTCCCGTCACCCCCGCGATCCGCGACAGGGTCAGGCACACCAACGGCGGCACCTGGCTCGCCGCGCAGCTCGCGCGCGCGCACGGTTATGCGGCGAACTCAGCCGCCGGGAGCCACCATGCGCTGCACGACACGGGCGCGGGCTATTGCGTGTTCAACGACCTTGCCGTCACCGCCAACCGCCTGATCGCCGAGGGCCATGCGGCCCGCGTGCTGATCGTCGACTGCGACGTCCATCAGGGCGACGGCACCGCCAGCCTCACCGCGGGGCGCGAGGACATCTTCACCCTCTCGCTCCATGCGGAGAAGAACTTTCCAGTGCGCAAAGCCCGCTCCAGCCTCGATGTGTCCTTGCCGGACGGGCTGGACGACGATGGCTACATGGCAGCCCTCACCCGCCACCTGCCCCCCGTCCTCGCCGACTTCGGGCCCGACTTCGTGCTCTATCAGGCGGGGGTCGATCCGCACCATGACGACAAGCTGGGGCGGCTCGCCCTGACCGACGCGGGGCTGGCGATGCGCGACCGCTTCGTCATCGCCGCAGCGCGCCGCCGCGGACTGCCCATCGCCAGCGCGCTCGGCGGGGGCTATGGCGACGATCCGCGCAAGGTCGCCGCGCGCCATGCGGCCTCGATGCTGGCGATGGCAGACGAGAACGCGCAGGCCCGGGGGAAACAGGCATGACGATCCACGAAACCGATTACCTCATCGTTGGCGCCGGCGCGGTCGGCCTCGCCTTTGCCGATTCGCTGCTTGACGAGGACCCGGACTGCCACATCACCTTCGTTGACAGGCACGCCAAGCCCGGCGGGCACTGGAACGACGCCTACAGCTTCGTCGCGCTGCACCAGCCCTCGGCCTTCTACGGGGTCAATTCGATGGCCTTCGCGAGCGAGGCGATCGACACCCACGGGGCCAATGCCGGGCTCTGCGCGCTCGCCAGCGGCACCGAGGTGCTCGCCTATTTCGAGAAGGTCATGAACCTGCGCCTGCTGCCGAGCGGGCGGGTCGCCTATCACCGCCTATCGGAGTTCAAGGGCCGCGACGCGGACGGAATCGCCACGATCAAGGGCGTGCTCTCCGGCGAGGAAACGCGCATCCATGTGCGCCGCAAGCTGGTCGATGCGACCTTCTATCAGACCTCGGTCCCCTCGACCCACACCCGCGCCTTCGCAGTGGACGAAGGGGTGCGTATCGCCATCCCCGGCGACTTGCCCGCGCTGTGGCAGCGCCCCGCCGAGATCCCGCCCGCCTTCGTCATCCTCGGCGGCGGCAAGACCGCGATGGATGTTGCGGTATGGCTGATCGAGGCGGGCGTCGACCCTCAACGCATCCACTGGGTGCGCCCGCGCGACAGCTGGCTCAACAACCGCAAATACCTGCAACCCGGCGAGGATTTCCTCGCCGCCACGGCCGAGAGCCAGATGGCCCACCTCGCAGCCTTCCGCACTGCGCAGAGCGGCGAGGAGGTGTTCGCAGCGCTCGAAAAGAGCGGCTACATGCTGCGCATCGACCCTGATGTGACGCCCGAGATGTATCACTATGCGGTGATCTCCGAGGGCGAGATCGCCATGCTGCGACGCATTACGAACGTGATCCGCAAGGGCCGCGTCACCCGCGTCGCGGATGGCGCGCTGCATTTCGGCGAGACGGCCCACCCGATCCCCGCGGGCGCGCTCCACATCGATTGCACCGCCACCGCCGTGCCCTTCGCCTCGCAAGCCAACGCCGGGCCGCAGTTCCGGGGCGATACCATCGTGCTCCAGCCGGTGATGGTTCCGCTGGTGACCTTCAGCGCCGCGCTCACCGCCTTGCTCGAAGCGCATTTCCCCGACGATGAGACCAGAAACCAGCTCGCCCGCGCCGCCGAGCTCACCGATACGCCCGCGACCTTCCCCTATGCCTTCATGATGAACCTCATGAACCGCGGCACCTGGATGCAGACCCCGGAAATCGCCGCGTGGCTGGCGAAGTCGCGGCTCGACCCCACCGGGCCGACCGTGGCGCGGATGAGCGAGGCGGGCGACCCGCGCCTCGCGGCGCTCTCCGGCTTCCGGCAGGCGGTGACGGCGGCGATGCCCGACGTCATCCGGCTCGGCATGGCGGCCAAGGCGCTCCACGAAGCGGGGCGCGCGCCTGCGAGTTGACGCAAACATGCGACGAAATGCTGATCTACGTTAAACCGCGGCTTGGGATCCGGCGGCTTGGCGGCTACGTTACGGATTAATGAAGCGTCGCGACATCCTCAAAGGGACTCTGGCAGCCGGAGCGGCCTTGGCGCTCCCCGCGCGCCTCTTCGCGCAGCCGATGGCCGGCACCCCGCGCGACCGCATCCTCATCGGTATCGCCAAGCGCGAGCTGCTGCGCGCGGGCAATGCGATCTGGCGGCAGGACATCGTCGGGATCGCCGATTTCGGGCTGCATTCGGCCAAGCCCCGCTTCCACTTCGTCAATCTCGATCGGGGCGAGGTACAGTCCTACCATGTCAGCCACGGCATGGGGTCCGACCCGCAGCATGACGGCTGGCTCAAGGATTTCTCGAACACCGAAGGCTCGAACGCCACCAGCCGCGGCGCTTACGTGACGTGGGAGTGGTACAAGGGCCGCTACGGCACCTCGGTGCGCCTCGGCGGGCTCGACCAGACAAACGAGGCGGCCTTGCGCCGCTACATCGTCATGCACCACGCCGACTATGCCGAGACCGCGCATCTCGAAAAGTGGGGCCGCCTCGGGCGCTCCAACGGGTGCTTCGCGATGGGCACCGAACAGTTCCGCGAGGCGCTGATGCACCTCTCGGGCGGGCGGCTGCTCTATGCCGACAGCCTTGGGCTGGAGGAGGACGGCTCGGTGCAGCCGGTGCCTGATCTGGCGATGTACCAGCGCCAACCGCTCGACCTCGCCCCGCGCCCCTCGATCGCCGCTTATTGATGCCACGCACCGTTCGCGCGAACGGTTGGCGCATTGCTACAGCGCTGCTCTTGGCGATGGCCGGAGGTGCCCTTGCCGGAGGGCTGTGCGTCGGGATTCTTGCGATGTTGCTTCCGGGCACCGAGAAGTCGTCAGCAATACTGGCGACTATCGCATTCGGCGTCGCGGGGATGAGCCTGTTTGTCGTGGTGCCCGCGACATTGGTGTTCGGACTGCCGACGGCATATGCGATCGGGTACTTCGGTTTGCGCGGGTGGCGAGCCTTCACGGTCTGCCTGACCGGAGCGATGATCGCGATGGTTGTCGCAATCTGGCTGCTTAGTCAGGGCGAGCCTTACGACCTTGAAGCGCTCGTGCTTACGACCCCCTTCGCGCTCGGCGCGGCGGTGGTGCTGTGGTGGCGGATGACCCGCGCCTAGCGCGCTTTCCTACACGGCAGCGCTGCGATAAATTGCGCGCGGCTCTTTCGGATCGTCAAACCGCTGCCCCCCGCAGCAAGAACGCATCGGCGACATGATGCGCGCGAACATGTGTGAACTTCGCTTTTCGCTCGCAACCCGCAGGAAAGGCAGCGCAATTCCTGTAGGATTGCGCGTTTTGCAATGTGAACTTCGTGAACCTCGCCGCCCCTCGGGCGCGCAAAACGCTTGCACAGTGTCAACTTCGGTCTTGGCCCACAAGCCCCGAAAATCGCTCGCGAATTCCTGTAGGAATGCGAAGTTTACAGTGTCAACTTTGTAAACTTCGCCCCCCGCCCGGAACCTGCCCGACTCAGGTGTCGGTGAGGTCGTCCTCGATCACGATCACCTCGCTCGTAGGCTTGGTCCCGCGGTCGCGCACGCGCGGCTTGTCGAGGCTGGCGAGCACCGGCGCGTCGCGGCCGTATATGTCCTTGAAGGTCGCCATCTGGCCGTTGATGTCGGTCGCCATGGTGAAATAGGTGATGTAGGCGCGCCACTGCTTTTCGAGCATCACCTTGGTGTACTTGCCCGAATTGGCGATCGCGACCGCCTCGTCCTTGGTAGCGCCGCGGCCGAGGATTGCCATCGTCATGGCCAGCTCCAGTGCCCGCTCGGTGCGCACGCAGCCGTGGCTGAGCGCGCGGAAGTCGTTGGCGAAGAGGTGGCGCGAGGGCGTGTCGTGGAAGAAGATCGCATGCTCGTTAGGCATTTCGAGCTTCATCCGGCCGAGCGAATTGCCGGGCCCGGGCTGCTGCACCACGGTGATGTAGCCGTTCGCGCCCTTGGTCGCGACATAGCCGTTGGCGCGGCCCCAGGCGGGGTTGGCGAGCACCCGCGCGCCCAGCCCCTCGCCCTTGACGATCGACTGCGGCACCGTCCAGGTCGGGTTGAACACGACGCCCTCGACCACCTCGGCGAGCTGCGGGGTCGCGGTGCGCCCCGGCTTGCCGACGATGGTGCGGTAGGTGCTGACGATCTTGTTCTTGACCGTCAGGCGCAGCTGGAATTCGGGGACGTTGGTGATGAGGTATTGCGGGCCGAGGTCGCGCGCCAGCCAGCGCCAGCGGTCCATGTTGGCGCGGATCAGCTTGCGCCGCGCGGTCTGCCCGTCCGAGGTCGCGGCGAGCTCGGCCTTGAGGCGGGCGTAGTCGGGGTGGGTCGGGTTGAGCTTGGCGAGCGTGCCGGCGATGTCACCGGTCTTGAGCGCCTCGGCCAGCACGTTGCCCGAAGGGTTCGCTTCGCGGTCGGGGTCGACCACGAACCACTGCTGGCGCGCCTCCATCGGTGTGCGCCCGTCGCGCAGGTCCTCGACCAGCCAGACGAAGCTCTGCGAGGCCATCCGGTTGAGTTCCTCGGACGGACCACTTTTGATTGCGACCTTGAGCGGGGCGAGGTCGTAGTCGGCAGGGTCAAGCCCTTCGGCGCCGATCCCCTCGATCACGGCGACCAGCTGCTGGGCCTGCGCCACGGTCCACGCCTGCACCAGCGGGGCGACCGGCGGGGTCGCCTGCACCACCGGTTGCGAGACCGTGGCGGGGAAGGCCTGGTCGAAGCTGCTGCCGGTCTTGGGGGATGGCGCCGGGGTCGGTGTCGGAGTCGGCGCGGGGATCTGCACGATCGCCGGGCCGCCGGTGGGCTGGCCGGGCAGCGGCTTGAGGCGCTCTGCCGGTGCGCCTTGCGCCAGCGCGGTGCCTGCCACCAGCGCCGCCGTCGCAACACCTCCAGCCAACCTGCCCGAGAACCTGATCATTGATGTCTTGCCTTCTCGCCCCGAGCCGCCGGGAGGGTGGCGGCTTCGCAATTCGCCTGCAGTCATACCCGCTCGGCTGTGCCCCTATCAACCATCTTGGCTTTCACCTGCATTAATGTTCACACCCCTGTGGCTGCGCGGCGCCCCTTTCGGATGAGGGGGGCGTGACCTGCCCGAGCCTTGCGCCTATGGCCGCGCGCATGAGCTTCGCCGCGCCCAAGCCCCATCACGCCCTGCTGCCCTTTGCCGTGGCGCTCGCCGGGGTCGGCTTCCTGTCGCTGATGGACGCCTTCATGAAGGAGGCCGCGCTGCTGATCGGCGCCTATACCGCGACGACCTTGCGCGCGGTGATCGGCACGGGCCTTGTCGCCCCCGTGTGGCGGCTGCGCGGCGGGCGGATGCCGGAGCGCGCGGTGTTGAAGCTGCATCTGGAACGCGGGGTGGTGTCGGCCTTCATGGCGCTGACCTTCTTCCATTCGCTCACCCTCCTGCCGCTGGCCGAGGCGATTGCGCTGTCCTTCATCGCCCCGCTGCTGGCGCTCTACCTCGCCCGCGTCCTGCTGGGAGAGGACATCAGCACCCGTGCCATCGGGGCGAGCCTGCTCGGCTTTGCCGGCACGCTGGTGATCGTCGGCGGGCGGATCGGCAGCGGCGGGTTCGACGAAGGTGCGATGCTGGGGATCGCCTCGGTGTTCGTTTCGGCGCTGCTCTATGCCTATAACTTCATCGTCATCCGCCGGCAGGCGCAGGTCGCCAGCGCGCTAGAGATCGCTACCTTCCACAGCGGGGTGAGCGCGCTGGTGCTGCTGCTGCTCGCGCCGCTGCTGTGGCAAACCCCGCAGCTGGCAGCGCTCCCGCCGCTGGGGATTTCTGCCGTGCTGACCGTCTGCGGCTCTTTTGCGATCGCCTTCGCCTATGCCCGCGCGCCCGCCAGCGTGCTGGTGCCGACCGAATATTCGGGCTTCGCCTGGGCGGCGTTCACCGGCTGGGTGTTCTTCCGCGAGGCGGTCACCTGGCCGACGCTGGCGGGCACGGCGCTGATCGTCACCGGCTGCTGGATCGCCGCACGCACCCCGAGGGTGCAGGCCGCGGCGGCGGTCTGAGACAAAAGGCTTGGGCCCACCCTCTTGACCTCGCGCGCGCGGGCGCGCAGGGGACGCGGCATATTTCCGCGCCCTTGGTGGATCGGGGGCGCCCCACTCGAAAGGACGGACCTCTCCCATGACCGCAATCGGCCAGGATTCGCTCGGCACCCGCCAGATGCTTGACGTGAACGGCAAGCAGTATGCCTATTACTCGCTGGCGAAGGCCGCCGAGCAGCTGGGCGACATCAGCAAGCTGCCGATCTCGATGAAGGTGCTGCTGGAAAACCTGCTGCGGTTCGAGGACGGCGGCTTCACCGTCGCGCGCGAGCACATCCAGGCGGTGGTCGACTGGCAGAACAACCCCGTCACTGGCGAGGAAATCCAGTACCGCCCGGCGCGCGTGCTGCTTCAGGACTTCACCGGCGTGCCCTGCGTGGTCGACCTCGCCGCGATGCGCGATGCGATCAAGAAGCTCGGCGGCGACACTGCCAAGATCAACCCGCTGGTGCCGGTCAACCTCGTGATCGACCACTCGGTGATGGTCGACGAGTTCGGCCATCCCAAGGCGATGGAAGCCAACATGGCCTTGGAATACGAGCGCAATGCCGAGCGCTACGACTTCCTCAAGTGGGGTTCCAAGAGCTTCCAGAACTTCACCGCCGTCCCCCCGGGCACCGGGATCTGCCACCAGGTCAACCTCGAGCACCTCGCCCGCGCGGTGTGGTCCTCGGAAGGGCCTGACGGCGTGATGGTTGCCTATCCCGACACCTGCGTCGGCACCGACAGCCACACCACCATGATCAACGGTCTGGGCGTGCTCGGCTGGGGCGTGGGCGGGATCGAGGCCGAGGCCGCGATGCTTGGCCAGCCGGTCTCGATGCTGATCCCCGAAGTGGTCGGCTTCTACCTCGAAGGCGCGATGGCCGAGGGCGTGACCGCCACCGACCTCGTGCTGACCTGCGTCCAGATGCTCCGCAATGTCGGTGTCGTCGGCCGCTTCGTCGAGTTCTACGGCCCGGGCGTCGCCAACCTGACGCTGGCCGACCGCGCGACCATCGCCAACATGGCGCCCGAATACGGCGCGACCTGCGGCTTCTTCGGGATCGACGACAAGACCCTCGATTACCTGCGCCTCACCGGGCGCAGCGAGGAGACCATCGCGCTGGTCGAGGCCTATGCCAAGGCGCAGGGCATGTGGTTCGATCCGGCCAACGTCCCTGTCTTCACCAAGACCCTCTCGCTCGACATGGCCGCCGTCGTCCCCAGCCTCGCCGGCCCCAAGCGCCCGCAGGACAAGGTGGTGCTGCAGGAGGTCGATGACCTGTTCAATTCCGACCTCACCAAGGCCTATGGCAAGGCCGCGCCCACGCGCGTGGCGGTCGAAGGCAAGGACCACGACATCGGTGACGGCGACGTGGTGATCGCCGCGATCACCTCCTGCACCAACACCTCGAACCCCGATGTGCTGATCGCCGCGGGTCTGGTTGCCAAGAAGGCCAACGAGCGTGGCCTCAAGCCCAAGCCGTGGGTCAAGACCTCGCTCGCGCCCGGATCGCAGGTGGTCACCGACTACCTCGTGAAGTCGGGCCTGCAAGAGCACCTCGATGCGGTCGGCTTCGATCTCGTCGGCTATGGCTGCACCACCTGCATCGGCAACTCGGGGCCTCTGGCTGCGCCGATCAGCGCCGCGATCAACGGCAACGACATCGTCGCTGCCTCGGTCCTTTCGGGCAACCGCAACTTCGAAGGCCGTGTCTCGCCCGACGTGCGCGCCAACTTCCTCGCCTCGCCGCCGCTGGTGGTCGCCTATGCGCTGAAGGGCACCGTCACCGAGGACATCACCACCACCCCCATCGGGCAGGACCAGAACGGCAATGACGTGATGCTCGCCGACCTCTGGCCGACCAACGCCGAAGTCGCCGCGCACCGCGCCGCCAATATCGACCGCTCGATGTTCGAAAGCCGCTACGCCAACGTCTATGACGGTGACGAGCACTGGCAGGCGATCACTGTTGAGCCCTCGGACACCTACCAGTGGCGCGCGGGCAGCACCTACGTCGCCAACCCGCCCTATTTCGAGGGCATGACCATGACCCCGGCGCCGGTGATGGACATCGTCGACGCCAAACCGCTGGCGATCCTCGGGGACTCAGTGACGACCGACCACATCAGCCCCGCCGGCTCGATCAAGGAAGACAGTCCGGCGGGCAAGTTCCTGATGGGCAATCAGGTCACCAAGAAGGACTTCAACTCTTACGGCTCGCGCCGCGGCCACCACGAAGTGATGATGCGCGGCACCTTCGCCAACATCCGCATCAAGAACGAGATGGTCCCGGGGGTCGAGGGCGGCTTCTCGACCTACAAGGGCGAGACCATGCCGATCTACGACGCGGCGATGAAGCACAAGGAAGACGGCACCCCGCTGGTGGTCATCGGCGGCAAGGAATACGGCACCGGTTCCTCGCGCGACTGGGCGGCGAAGGGCACGATCCTGCTCGGCGTGCGGATGGTGATCGTCGAGAGCTTCGAGCGTATCCACCGCTCGAACCTCGTCGGGATGGGCGTGCTGCCGCTGCAGTTCAAGGAAGGCGACACCCGCCAGACCCTTGGCCTCACCGCGACCGACACCTTCTCGATCCGCGGTCTGGCCGACCTCACCCCCGGCCAGGACGTCACCGTCGAGGTCACCCGCGCGGACGGCGCACAGTTCAGCTTCACCGCCCTGTGTCGCATAGATACCGCAAACGAAATGGAATATTACCGCCACGGCGGGATTCTCCATTACGTTCTGCGCAAGCTTGCGGCATAAGGAGAGGCATGAGACCCGGTCGCGCCGCCCTCTTCATCGCTCCCGCCCTTCTGCTGGCACTGTCTGCCTGCGGCGGTGACGGGGGCGAATCGAAGGGCAAGCGCGACGCGCCCTCGATCCCGCTGGGCTTCGAGTTGGCCTTCGCCGGGACCGCGGGCGAAGCCGAAGCGGCGCCCGCGCCTGCCGCGCTGGTTCCGCTCTCGCCGGAGCAGTTGGCAGCGAAGATCGCGGCGGGCAATGTCCGCCTGATCGACGTGCGCACCGATGAAGAAGTGGCAGAGGGGATGATCCCGGGCGCCGAGCACATCGCGCTCGACCGTTTCGATCCCGCCAAGCTCGATCTTTCGGACGGGCGCGAGGTGGTGCTCTACTGCCGCTCGGGCCGCCGCTCGGCGATCGCGGGGGAGAGGCTGGCGGCGGTCACCGGCCAGCCCGCCGAGCATCTCGAAGGCGGGATGCTCGCCTGGGAAGCAGCAGGTCAACCGGTCGAACCGCCCCAAGGGCAGTAAGCGCCTCTGTCACAACGAAAAAGGGCGGCCCCGCGAGGCCGCCCTTTTTCTTTGCGAAGTGCCGGTGGCCTCAGCCGAGGAACTTGCGGCGTCCGAGGATCGCCGCGGCGGCGAGGCCGAACAGGATCGTCATCGGCGGCGCGGGCACGTCGTTGGGCGGCGTGCCGCCGCTCGAGCTGGTGCTGCCCGACGAGGAGGAAGACGAGGACGAGGAGCTGCTGCTGCTGCTCGACGAGGACGACGACGAGCTCGACCCCGAAGAGCCGCTGCTGCCCGACGAACCCGATGAACCCGACGAGCTGCTGCTAGAGGAGGAGGACGAGGACGACGAGCCCGAGCTGCTGCTGGAGCTGCTGGTCATGTCGCCCGAAGATCCGCCGCTGGTCGCCCCGCCCGACGACGAGGAGGACGAGGAGGACGAAGAGCTCGACGAGGACGAGGACGACGACGAGGAAGACGACGAACCCGAGCTGGTCACCGCGCCGGTCGACGAACTGACGTTCCCTGACGAACTGGAAACATTGCCCGAAGAGCTGACATTGCCCGAAGAGCTCGACACCGCGCCGGTAGACGAGGAGACATTGCCCGAGGACGACACCGCACCGGTCGAGGACGACACATTGCCCGAGGTGCTGGTGCTCGAGACGGCACCCGTGCTGCTCGTGACCGCGCCGGTGCTGCTGGTGCTCGACACCGCACCAGTGCTGCTCGAGACTTGGCCGGTGCTGCTGGAGACCTGCCCGGTGCTGCTCGACACCTGACCCGTAGACGAGGTCACCACGCCCGAGGACGAAGTGGTGGTCGAGGACAGCTGGCCCGAGGACGAGGTCGTCGAGGTCGAATTGTCGATGTCGATATCGATCACGATGCCGCTCGAACCGCTCGAAGAGCCGCTGCTCGAACCCGAGCTGCCGCTGCTGCCCGAGGTCGAGGTCGAGGTGGTGGTCGAGACCGAGACATCGCCCGAAGAAGAACCGCCGCCGCCGAAGAAGCCGCCGAAGAAGCCGCCCCCGAAGCCGACGCCGCCGCCGAAGCCGCCGCCGAAACCACCACCCCAGCCGCCGCCCGGGCCGCCGCCGCCCGAAATCGGCGGAAGCGGGGGGAGCGGCGCGGGCATGTAGGCGACCTCAGCGATCGGCGGGCACTGCGCAGCGTCATAATAGGCCTGCACCGCGCCGGCCGGCATGCTCGCCGCGCTGCCTGCCCGACCGACCGGCTGGCACTCGACCGTGCGCTCGACGATGCGGCGGCGGCGCTCTTCGGGCACCTCGATCACGCGCTGGCGCGTCTTGATGTAGCGGGCGCCGGTGACCGGATCGACCTGGATCAGCTTCCCGTCGATATTGGTCGAGAAGTCGGGCGTGTCGGTGTTCATCGGCTCGGCCATGCGCACCGCACCACCTTGCAGCAATGCGACGCCTGCCGCAGCGGCGGAGAGTTTCGCGATGGCCAGTTTGAGCGACATGGTCGTTTACCCTGTTTGCACGGGAGGGGTGCGGGACTGCCGCAATTCCTCCAAATCCAGCCTTCTTTTGGTGGCAGAAGCGCCGAAGGGGCAATCGGGTTAACCAAGCATCGGGCTCTCGAAGCGCCGGAATCGCGCCGGAAACGCCTGATTTCGGCGGGCCTGTCCCGAACTGGCACCGAAAACGGGGGGCGCGTTAGGCCAATGGTTAACGCGGGCCCCCGGATGGGGGGCGCGACTCAGTCTTCGAACAGTCCGGCCTGACTTGGCGGTGATTCTCTGGGCGGCTGAAGCTCCAGATGCGCCCATCCGGCATCGTTGAGCATCCGCCCGCGCGCGGTGCGGGCGACGAGGCCCAATTGGATGAGATAGGGCTCGACCACCTCCTCCACCGTATCGCGCGGCTCGGCAAGGCCCGCCGCCAGCGTCTCGATCCCCACTGGGCCACCCTTGTAGGTGGTCGCAATCATGGTGAGGTAGCGGCGGTCCATCAGGTCCAATCCGAGGCGGTCGATCTCGAGCCGGGTGAGCGCCTCGTCGGCCACCGCGCGGGTGACGGTCGCGCTCCCCGCGACATCGGCGAAGTCGCGCACCCGCCTGAGCAGCCGCCCCGCCACACGCGGCGTCCCGCGCGAGCGGCGGGCGATCTCGTGCGCCCCGTCGGGCGCAATGGCGAGGCCCATCAGCCCCGCCGCGCGGGTGACGACGCGCTCGAGCTCCTCGTGGGTGTAGAAGTTGAGCCTGACCGGGATGCCGAAGCGGTCGCGCAGCGGCGTGGTCAGCAGGCCCTGCCGCGTGGTCGCGCCGATCAGGGTGAAGGGCGGCAGGTCGATCCGCACCGAGCGCGCCGACGGCCCCTCCCCGATGATCAGATCGAGCGCGCGGTCCTCCATCGCGGGGTAGAGCACTTCCTCCACGACAGGCGAGAGGCGGTGGATCTCGTCGATGAACAGCACGTCATGCGGTTCAAGGTTCGTCAGCAGCGCGGCCAAGTCCCCCGCCTTGGCGATGACGGGGCCGGAGGTGGCGCGGAAGCCCACGCCCAATTCGCCCGCGATGATCTGCGCCAACGTGGTTTTGCCGAGACCCGGGGGGCCGAAGAACAAGGTATGATCCATCGCCTCCCCCCGCGCGCGCGCGGCGGCGATGAAGACGGCGAGGTTACCCTTGGCCGCCTCCTGCCCGACGAACTCGGCGAGCCTGCGCGGGCGCAGGGCTGCGTCCGGGTCGCCCGGCTGTCGAGTGGGGGTGTGGAGGGGGTCAGTCATTGCGAAGCGTCACTCCACCCTTCGTGACAAGGCAGAAAAAACCGTCAGCGCGATCGCAAAGGCAGCCACAGCCAATATCTGCAATACCGGCACGAATAGAAAGACCAGTGCCCCTTGAGCATCAGGAGGCTGGAGATAGAGCGTATCAACGACAAGAAACAGTCCGACGCCGCCGATTACTATGGTTGCGACACCCTTGACCATCGCCTGACCTCGCCAGATGCAAAGCGGGACAATCGGCGCGGTCAATAGAGCCAAAGCAAGCATCCCAGCTGCAAGCGAATCCAGATCGTATGCAAATCCGCCGCCAAGCAGCGTAGTGGTGCATGCAAGGACATAGACCCCGAGCAAAGCCAGTCGCCAGTCGCGCACCATCACCCCGCCGCCTTCTTCAGCGCCACGCGGATGAGGTCGCCCTCGCTCGCGCCCTCGCCCAGCTCTTCCAAAGCCCGCGCCACCGCCTGCGCGGCCACGGCGGGCTTGAACCCGAGGTTCTCCAAGGCGCTCGCCGCGTCCGCGCCCTTGCTGCCTGCGGGGGCGGCGGCGGCCGAGACCGCGAACCCGCCCGATCCGCCCGGCATCGCGCCCGCCTTGTCCTTCAGCTCGTTGACGATCCGGCCCGCCAGCTTCGGCCCCACGCCCTGCGCGCGGGCGACCATCGCCGCGTCGCCTCGCCCGCAGGCGTCGCGCAGTTCTCCGGTCGAGAGCGCGGAGAGGATTGCGAGGCCGACCTTGCTGCCCACGCCCTGCACGCCCGTCAGCAGCCGGAACCAGTCGCGCTCCGCCTGCTCGGCGAACCCGAGAAGGCGCATGTCATTCTCGCTCACCTGCAATTCGGTGTGGACGGTGCAGGCCTCGCCTACCTCGCCCAGCGCGGCGAGCGTGCGGCTCGAGCAGTGGACGAGGTAGCCCACCCCGCCAACATCGACGATCGCCCAGTCCTCGCCGGTCGCGTCCAGTCTGCCTGAGAGTTTGGCGATCATGGTTTGTTCCTGCCCCAAGCCGCAAACGGCGTCCAGCCTTTATGGACAGATGCCCACACTTGCGCCAGATGGCACTCCCATGAGTTGGAACACCTTCGGGCGCGTCTTGCGCTTCACCACCTGGGGAGAGAGCCACGGGCCTGCGCTGGGCGCGGTTGTCGACGGGTGCCCGCCGGGGCTCGCGATCTCGGAGGAGTTCATCCAGCCCTTCCTCGATGCCCGCAAGCCGGGGACGAGCCGCTTCACCACCCAGCGGCGCGAGGATGATCTGGTGCGGATTCTCTCAGGCGTGTTCGAGGGCAAGACCACCGGCACGCCCATCTCGCTGATGATCGAAAACACCGATCAGCGGAGCAAGGACTATTCCGAGATCGCCCGGCAATATCGCCCGGGCCATGCCGACTACGCCTATGACGCCAAATACGGCATCCGCGATTACCGCGGCGGCGGGCGGTCGAGCGCGCGCGAGACGGCGGCGCGGGTGGCGGCGGGCGCGGTGGCGCGGCTGGTGATCCCGGAGGTCACCATCACCGCCTATGTCTGCGAGCTGGGCGGCGACCGGATCGACCCCGCGGCCATCGATTACGCCGAGATCGCCAATAACCCCTTCTTCTGCCCCGACCCTGCCGCCGCTGCGCGCTGGGAGGAAAAGGTCGACGCCGCGCGCAAGGCCGGGTCATCGCTCGGCGCGATTGTCGAATGCGTCGCGACCGGGGTTCCGGCAGGCTGGGGCGCGCCGATCTATGCCAAGCTCGACAGCGACCTCGCCGCGGCGATGATGAGCATCAACGCGGTCAAGGGCGTCGAGATCGGCGACGGCTTCGAAGCCGCGCGCCTGACGGGCGAGGAAAACGCCGACCGGATGCGCCCCGGTGCCGACGGCAAGCCGGAATTCCTCGCCAATCATGCAGGCGGCACCGCGGGGGGCATCTCGACCGGGCAGCCGGTGGTGTGCCGGGTGGCCTTCAAACCGACCTCATCGATCCTTACCCCGGTGGAATCGATCAATTCTGCGGGCGAGGCGGTCGAGGTGGTCACCAAGGGCCGCCACGACCCCTGCGTCGGCATCCGCGGCACGCCCGTGGTGGAGGCGATGATGGCGCTGGTGCTGGCGGATCACAAGCTGCTTCACAGAGGACAGATTGGTTGAGGCAGCCCCTCCGGGCTGCCAATTCCTCGCTCATGCTGGCTTCGCCAGCGTCGCTGCGGGCGGCCGGTCGGCCTTGCGGCGGCTGCGCGGCCGATCCAGCGCATACCTCCAAGATGACGCCTAACGCTCCAATTCCTTGGGCGGCACGTAGCCGGGATCGTGAGTGAAGGGCATGGCGCGCCCCTCGCGCAAAGCCGCCAGCACCGCCGCGAAGTCGGTCTGGCAGCGGAAGCCGAGGTCGCGCTCGATGGCGGAAGGGTCGTAGACCCGCCCGATGCTCTGCGGCAGCACCCAGCCACGCGCGGCATAGAGCGCGGGCGCCTCGGGGAAGCGTTCGGCGATCAGCGCGGCCGCGTCCGTTTTCAGCCGCGCGGTGTCGGCGCGGGTGAAGGGCGGCGGGGCGCTGACGACATAGATGCCCCAACCCACCCGCGGCGCGGCGTCGAGCGCGGCGAGGTGCGCGGCAGCGCAATCCTCCACGGTCAGGCGGCGGTTCAGGAACTCGTTGGCCTTGAGGTTCTCGCCCGAGGGGACCGCGAGCGTGTCGTCGTCCTCGGGAAAGAAGCGCGCGGTGCGCAACACGATCACCGGCAACCCGTGGAGATCGTGGTACAGCCGGCACAGTTCCTCGGCCGAGCGCTTGGTCACCCCATAGATGTTGCGCGGTGCGAGCGGGCCTGAGCCCTCATCGAGCCACACCGCCGCATCGCCCGCCTCGTTGCGGATCACGCGGGTGATCATCAGCGAGGTGGTGGAGGTGAAGACGAAACGGCCCGCCCCGTGCCGCACCGCCGCCTCGAGCAGATGGAGCGTGCTTGCGACATTCACGTCGACGAAGGCCTGCGCCGGGTAGCGGACGATGTCGGGTTTGTGCAGCGCGCCCGCGTGGACCACCGCCTCGAAGCCGCGTTCGGCGAACAGCCGTTCGATCAGGCCGGCGTCGGCGACGCTTCCCAGCACATCGGTATGCAGCCCCGGCGCGATGTCGAGCCCGGTCACCGAGTGCCCCGCGCTTGCCAGCATCGGCGCAAGGAAGCGCCCGAGCCAGCCTGACGATCCGGTAAGGAGAACCCGCATGGCGCACGCCTACCATCGCGCGCGTCCGGGGCAAGGGCATCAATGAACGGCAAATCCGATTGGTTCCCGTCGCACTCATTGAAAAAACCGATCTTCGCAATCGCAACAATCCGCTTTTGTGCAGCGCAAAATTTCCTATCTGGGCACCGTCAGTTTCTTCCCTCTCAACCCCCGCATAAGGACAGACTCCCATGGGTATCATCGGTTCGACCATCAAGCCGTTCACCGCCACCGCCTTCCAGAAGGGCAAGGACTTCTTCACCGTCACCGACGCGGATCTCGCGGGCAAGTGGTCGGTGTTCTTCTTCTACCCGGCCGACTTCACCTTCGTGTGCCCGACCGAACTGGAAGACATGGGCGAAAAGTACGCCACGCTTCAGGCGATGGGCGTCGAAGTCTATGCCGTCTCGACCGACACGCACTTCAGCCACAAGGCGTGGAGCGACACCTCGGACAAGATCGGCAAGCTGACCTTCCCGTTCCTCGGCGACCAGAACCACGTGCTGTCGAACAACTTCGGCGTGCTGCGTGAAGGCGCCGGCCTTGCCGACCGCGCGACCTTTGTGGTCGATCCGGACGGCGTGATCCAGATCATGGAAATCACCTGCGAGGGCGTGGGCCGCAATGCCAACGAACTGACCCGCAAGATCAAGGCCGCGCAGTATGTGCGCGCCAACCCCGGTCAGGTCTGCCCGGCGGCGTGGGAAGAAGGCAGCGATACGCTGGCTCCCTCGCTCGACCTCGTGGGCAAGATCTGACCTGACGAGACCGGCCGCGCGGGGCTTCTCCCCTCCCCCCTCGGCCCCGCGCCGGTCGTAAAATCCCGATGGCCATTCAAAGAGCCCTCGGGTCGTAGCCGGGACCGGATGTCCCCCGCCCCACCTCCCCCCTTTGCGGGCGGCGGCGGCATCCGGTCCCGCGTTACCCTGACACACGGATCACACAATTCTCGCGCGGACCGTCCCGCGCCCGGAGGACATCATGCTCGACGCCGCCATGCAGGCCCAGCTCAAGACCTATCTCGGCAATCTTCGCGAAGGCATCGAACTGATCGCCTCGCTCGATGACAGCGAGAAGTCGCGCCAGACCCGTGCATTGATCGAGCAGATCGCGTCGCTGCATGACCTCGTCACCGCGCGCTTCGACGGCACCGACGCCCGCAAGCCGAGCTTCGTCATCCGCCGCGCCTCCGACGCCGAGAAGTGGGTCCGCTTTGCGGGCCTGCCGATGGGGCACGAATTCACGTCGCTGGTGCTCGCGCTGCTGTGGGCCGGCGGGCATCCCCCGAAGGTCGATGCCGACCTGATCGAACAGGTCCGCGCGCTCGAGGGCGACTACAATTTCGAGATGTTCTTCTCACTCTCGTGCCACAACTGCCCCGACGTGGTGCAGGCGCTGACGCTGATGGCGCTCGAAAACCCACGCATCACCGCGACCCTGATCGAAGGCGGCACCTTCCAGGAGGAGGTCGAACGCCGCGACATCATGGCGGTCCCTGCGACCTTCCTCAACGGCGAGCCGTTCTACAACGGCAAGATGGAATTGGCCGAGATCCTCGCCAAGCTCGACAAGAACGCCGACGCGAAGCAGGCAGAAAAGCTCGCTGCCAAGGCGCCGTTCGAGGTGCTGGTGGTGGGCGGCGGCCCAGCGGGCGCGGCGGCAGCGGTCTACACCGCGCGCAAGGGTTTTCGGACGGGCATCGCCGCGGAGCGCTTCGGCGGGCAGCTGATGGACACGCTCGGGATCGAGAACCTCCCCGGCACGCCCTACACCGAAGGCCCCAAGCTGACCGACAGCCTGAAGAAGCATGTCGGCGAATACGAGATCGATCTGATGGACCTCGCCCGCGCGGTCGAGCTGCGCGCGGCCAAGGACGTCGGCGGCTATCATGAAGTCGTAATGGCCAATGGCGCCACCCTGCGCGCCCGCTCGCTGATCCTCTCCACCGGCGCGCGCTGGCGCAACCTCGGCGTTCCGGGTGAGGCGGAGTATCGCAACAAGGGCGTCGCCTATTGCCCGCACTGCGATGGTCCGCTGTTCAAGGGCAAGCGCATCGCGGTGATCGGCGGCGGCAATTCGGGCGTCGAGGCGGCGATCGACCTTGCCGGGATCGTCGGCCACGTCACCCTGATCGAGTTCGACGTGAAGCTGCGCGCCGACGAGGTGCTCCAGCGCAAGCTGCGCTCTATGCCGAACGTCGAGATCATCACCAACGGCCAGACCACCGAGATTCTCGGGGAAGACGGCAAGGTGAGCGGCCTCGTGGTCAAGAACCGCGCCAATGGCGACGAGCGCCGCATCGCGCTCGAAGGCGTGTTCGTCCAGATCGGCCTCGTCCCCAACACCGAATGGCTGCGCGAGACCGGCCTCGAACTCAGCAAGTTCGGCGAGATCGTGATCGACGATCACGGCGCGACCTCCATCCCCGGCATCTACGCCGCGGGCGACTGTACCACCGTGCCGCACAAGCAGATCGTGGTGGCGATGGGCGAGGGCGCGAAGGCGGGCCTCGGCGCATTCGACTTCCTGATCCGCAACGAGCCGGTCGAGGAGGTGGCGCAGGCGGCCTAGGCGGCGTCGGCCCGCGTTAGTCATTAAAATATCTTCGGTTAATGTGCTGCTAGTTCAATGATCCAAGCAGTCGATCCATGGTGGGTCGCCTGCTTGAATATCTGTTTGCACTGATCGTGAGACCGCATCGCTGTCCCTATGGGGTGCGGGATTGCGAGAACCACCGCCTGTGCGAGCGCTGCCAGGACGATCGGCAGTACTAGCCGCCGGTCTGGCAGGGCGTGGACGCACCGGTCACGCGAGCGCCTACTGATCGCTCCAATCAATCAAACCCTCCGCATTAATCGATTGGACGCAATATCCTGAAAGCGTCATTCTCTCCCCATAGGCTACGCGGCAGCAACGCGAGTCTGCATTTCGCCATGTCAGAGGAGAGACTATCATGGACGCAAAAACCGGAGAAATGAGCGGGGGTTGCCCGTTCCACGGCAGCATGGAGATGCGCAACCTGCTGGGCCGCACCAACCGCGACTGGTGGCCGCAGGCCTTGCAGGTCGATATCCTGACCGAACAGGGCAAGAGCGCCAATCCCTATGGCGAGGACTTCGACTATGCCGAAGCCTTCAACGCGCTCGACTACAACGCCCTCAAGGCCGATCTGACCGCGCTGATGACCGACAGCCAGCCCTGGTGGCCGGCGGACTATGGCCACTACGGCCCCTTCTTCATCCGCATGGCGTGGCACGCGGCGGGCACCTACCGCACCGGTGACGGGCGCGGCGGCGCGAACAGCGGCCAGCAGCGCTTTGCTCCGCTCAATTCCTGGCCCGACAACGGCAATCTCGACAAGGCCCGCCGCCTGTTGTGGCCGATCAAGCAGAAATACGGCAAGAACATCAGCTGGGCGGACCTCTTCATCCTCACCGGCAATGTCGCGATCGAATCGATGGGCGGCCCGGTGTTCGGCTTCGGCGGCGGCCGCGCCGACGTGTTCGAGCCCGAGTCTGTCTACTGGGGCACCGAGGAGCAGTGGGTCAACGAGGGCGTCCCCACCCGCATCCACCCCAAGGAAGGCCGCGCGCTCGAAAACCCGCTCGCCGCGATCCAGATGGGTCTCATCTACGTCAACCCCGAAGGGCCGCAGGGCAACCCGCATGACCCCGAGGGCATGGCCCGCGACATGCGCGAGACCTTCGCGCGGATGGCGATGAACGACGAGGAAACCGTCGCCCTCACCGCAGGCGGGCACGCTTTCGGCAAGGCACACGGCGCGCACCCCGCCGACACCTTCGGCGGCGCGCCCGAGAGCGAGGACCTGCACCTGATGGGCTTCGGCTGGCTCAACGATGCCGACGAGATCGCTGCGGGCAACATCACCACCTCGGGGATCGAGGGCGCCTGGACGCCCAACCCGACCCAGTGGGGCAACGACTACTTTCGGCTGCTGTTCAAGTATGACTTCGAGCTGGTGAAGTCGCCCGCCGGTGCCCACCAGTGGCAGCCGATCAACCCCGATCCCGAGGACATGGCCCCCGACGCGCGCGACCCGTCGAAGAAGGTGCCGACGATGATGACCACCGCCGACATGGCGCTCAAGAACGACCCGGAATATCGCAAGATTTCCGAGCGGTTCCTGAACGATCAGGCGGCGCTCGACGATGCCTTCGCCCGCGCATGGTTCAAACTGTGCCACCGCGACATGGGGCCCAAGATCCGCTACCTCGGGCCGGAAGTGCCGGAAGAGACGCTGATCTGGCAGGACCCGGTTCCGGCCGGCACGACGCCTTCGGACGCCGAAGTCGCGCGCTTCAAGGACGCGATCCTGAACTCCGGCCTTTCGGTCCGCGAACTGGTCAAGGCGGCCTGGGCCTCGGCCTCGACCTACCGCAACTCCGACCACCGCGGCGGGGCCAACGGCGCGCGCATCCGGCTCGAGCCGCAGCGTTCGTGGGCGGTCAATGACCCGGCGGAACTCGCCAAGGTGCTGGACACCATCGAAGCGCATCGCGGCAGCCTCAGCATGGCCGACGCGATCGTGCTGGCGGGCTCGGCGGCGGTCGAGAAGGCGGCGAAGGACGCAGGCTTCGACGTGACCGTGCCCTTCATGGGCGGGCGCGGCGATGCGACCGAAGAGCACACCGACGCGGCGAGCTTCGAACCGCTCGAGCCCTTCGCCGATGGCTTCCGCAACTACCTCAAGACCAAGGCGCAGGTCCGCACCGAGGAGATGCTGATCGACCGGGCGCATCTGCTCGGCCTGTCGGTGCCCGAGATGACCGTGCTGGTCGGCGGGATGCGGGCGCTGGGCGCGGTGAGCGATCACGCGCACCACGGCCACCGCATCGGCGTGCTGACAGAAACCCCCGGCAAGCTCACGCCCGACTTCTTCCGCAACCTGCTCGACATGGGGACCAAGTGGTCGCCGGTCGATGACAGCGGCGACGAGGAATATGTCGGCGTCGACCGCGCGACCGGCGAGGAAAAGTGGCGCGCGACCCGCACCGATCTCGTCTTCGGCTCGAACTCGATCCTGCGCGCGCAGGCCGAGGTCTATGCCGAGAGCGGGAACGAGGGCAAGTTCGTGTGCGACTTCATCTCGGCCTGGACCAAGGTGATGAACGCGGACCGCTTCGATGTGACTTGGGCCAAGTATCACGCCTGAGCGTTGAACCGCTGATGCAGAAAGGGGCCTCCGGTGGCGAAACCGGGGGCCTTTTTCGTGGGTTCTCGCTTGATGCTTGATCGGCGGGACGACCCGCCTAGGGTGTGCCCATGCGCAAACTTGGCCCACTGCTCCTCGCCGCCTCTGCCCTCATCGCCGCGCCGCTGGCCGCGCAGCAGGCGCCCGCCCACACCGGCACCACGCCCGAGGCGACCAAGGGCATCGGTCCCGGCACGCGGCCGGTGGGGGCGGCGTGGAGCCGCAGCCCGGTGGTCGCCCCGCACGGCATGGCCGCGACCGCCCATCCGCTGGCAACCCAGATCGCGCTCGATATTCTCAAGGCAGGCGGCAGCGCGGTCGATGCCGCCATCGCCGCCAACGCGGCCCTCGGACTGATGGAGCCGACCGGCAACGGCATCGGCGGCGATCTCTTCGCGATCATCTGGGATCCCTCGAGCGGCGATTTCGTGGGACTCAACGGCTCAGGCCGCTCGCCCGCTGGTCAGACGCTGGAACAACTCAAGGCCAAGCTCCCGGATGGTGCGCCCGGCATTCCGCCGGTCGGCCCGCTCCCCGTCACCGTCCCCGGCACGGTCGATGCATGGTTCGAAATGCACGCGCGCTACGGCAGGCTGCCGATGGAGCAGGTGCTCGCCCCCGCGATCCGCTATGCCCGCGAGGGCCACCCCGTCGCGCCGGTGATCGCGATGTATTTCGATCGCAATCTCAATACCTTCGAGCGGTTGCAGAAGCTCGTTCCGTTCGATCTCGCCAACGCTCGGGCGACGTACTTCAAGAATGGCCGTGCGCCCAAGGCGGGCGAGATGTTCCGCAACCCCGATCTGGCGCGCACGCTCGAAGCCATCGCTGCCGGCGGGCGCGATGCATTCTACGAGGGCGCGCTCGCCAAGGTGATGGTCGACTACCTCCAGCGCCAGGGCAGCGCCTTCACTCTCGCCGATTTTGCCGCGCATCGCAGCGAATGGGTGGATGTCGCCTGCGTGACCTATCGCAAGGGTTACGAGCTGTGCGAGCTGCCGCCCAATTCGCAAGGGTTCGCGGCGCTCCAGATGGTCAACATCCTGAAGAACGTCGACCTCGCCCAGTGGGAGCGCGGGAGCGCCGAGGTGCTGCACTACATCACCGAAGCCAAGCGCCTCGCCTTCGAGGATGCGGCGCGCTATTATGCCGACCCGGCCTTCGCGAAGACCCCGGCGGAGCTGCTCACCGATGAATACGGCAAGCAGCGCTTCGCCCTGATCGACCCGGCCAAGGCCACCCCGGCCTTCACCCCCGGCGCGCTGATCGCTCCCAAGCTGGAGGGCGAAGGCGACACCACCTACATGACCGTCGCCGACAGGAACGGGATGATGGTCAGCCTGATCCAGAGCAACTATCGCGGCATGGGTGCGGGGCTGGTGCCAGACGGGCTCGGCTTCATGTTCCAGGACCGCGGCGAGCTCTACAGCCTCGATCCCGCGCACCCCAATGCCTATGCCCCGGCCAAGCGCCCGTTCCAGACGATAATCCCGGCCTTCATCAGGAAGGACGGCAAGCCCTGGGCGAGCTTCGGGCTGATGGGAGGCGGGATGCAGCCGCAGGGGCATGTGCAGGTGCTGGTCAACCTCATCGACTACGGCATGAACCTGCAGGAAGCGGGCGACGCAGCGCGGCTCCACCACGACGGTGGGCGCCAGCCGACCGATGCGCTGGCAGGAAGCCTCGCCGATACCGCGCCCATCGACATGCTCGGCGTGTTGCAGGTCGAACCCGGCATCCCCGCCGCCACGGTCGAGGCGCTGCGGGCGATGGGTCACAAGGTCGAGGTCGAAAACACCGGCATCCCCTTCGGCGGCTATCAGGCGATCACCCGCGATCCGGCGACGGGCGTCTACACGGGCGCGACCGAAATGCGCAAGGACGGGCAGGCGAGCGGCTATTGACCCCTCGCCCGCATGCCAGCATGGCTAAGGCCCAGCGTTAACCGGCCTTTCACCCGCTTCTCTGTAAAGCCCTGAAATATCGAGCAGGGTTTCTCGCACAGGGCCGCAATCATGTCGCTGATCGACCCCATCTCGGTGCCGCCCGAAGGGCTGCGCGCTGGGCGCGTGGCAGCGGGCGGGCACCCTGATTTCACCCCCTTGGCGGGGGACGACCGGCTGTGCGCGGAGCTCCTCCACGCGGGCCAGCTCACCTTGTCCGAGCATCAATGCTGGGCGGAGCTGAGCGCCAAGGCCGCACCCGGCAACATCTTCGCCGCCGACTGGCTGATGGCCCCCGCGCTGGCGCTCGCCGGCGAGGGTCTGCGGCTGGCGACCGCCTGCGATGCGGCGGGCGCGTGGCTCGGCGTGCTGCCGCTCGGCCTCGGCCGGCGCGGCGCCTTGCCGGTGCTGCGCAGCTGGCAGAACCCCGCGGCGGGGATCGGCACCCCGCTGCTGCGGCCCGGCGCCGAGCGGGCCTTCTGGGCGGCGCTGCTCGCCCGGCTCGATCGCCGGCCAGGCCTTGCCGCGGGGCTGATCCTGCAGGACCTGCCGCTCGACGATCCCGCGACCTTCGCGCTCGCCAGCCTATGCGCCGAGCAGGGCCGCTTCCTCGCGCCCGGCACCAGCATCATCCGCCGCGCGCGGATTGCCGGCCAGCCGGGCGATCCGCGCGCGGTGGCCGTGTTCGAGAAGCGGCTCGCAAGCCTCGAGGCGCGGCTCGCCGAGCATAGCGGGCCGGTGCGCCTGGCGCTGCACAGCCGGGCGGGCGATTGCGAACCGTGGCTTGCGGCCTTTCTCGCGCTCGAACGCGGGGCCGGGATCGTGCGGCCCGCCCCCGAACTCCTGCGCGCCGCGATCCGCGAAGGCCACCGCCGCGGGGCCGTGCGGCTGGTGAGCCTCAGCGCGGGCGAGACCATCGTCGCCATGTCCGCCTGGCTGGTCGCCGAGCGGCGCGGCTATGGCCTGGCGAGCGCGCATGATGCCCGCCTTGCCGCCTTTGCCCCGCACCGCCTGCTGGTGCGCCGGGTGACCGAGCTTGCCGCGCTCGAAGGCCTGACCCGCTTCGATGTGGGCGCGGGTTGCAATCCCGGCGCCGACATCCTGTGGCCCGCCGCACGCGAGGTTGCCTCCTTCGCCATCGCCATCGGCGGCCGGGCCCGCCGCGGGCTGTTCGCAAGGGCGATGCGCGCCAGCCGCGCCTAGGCGGGCAGCGCGAGGTGCTTGGCGCCGAACACCGCCTGCCAGCTCGCGATCTCCTCGACCACGGCCTCATCGAGCGTATGAATCAGGTCGGCGACCGCCGCATAGGTGATGCGGCTGTCCGCCCCTGACAGCAGCAGGCCGATCCGCTCCTCGATCGCGCCGAGCTTTTCCGCCGCCACCCGGGAGATTGCGCCGAAGCGTTCGAAATCGCCGAAATAGCGGATGCCCGAAAGGTTCGCGCCCAAGGTCGGGAAAGCCACGCCCGCGAAGGTGAAGAACGGCGACAGATCGCTTGCAAGGTGCTTGGGCACCCAGCCCGCGACGCCCGCGCCCTTGAGCACGAGATAGGCCAGCACCGAGGCGACCGCGAGGGCGAAGCAGGTCTCGGCCGCCTTGTCGAGCCGGTGGTGGACGGTCTCCAGCTTGTGCGCCTTGGCGATGTGGTAGGTCCGCTGCCCGGTCACGTGCGGCAGCACTGCGCCAGCAAGGCCGCTGCGCAGATAGCCGCGCGTCACCGCGACCTGCGGCAGGCCGACGGCGCGCAGTGCGTGGCGGGAGAAATGCTCGGGCCAGCGCGCCGCGCCGCCGCCTCTCGGCCAGCGCCCGGTCGGCCGCACCACGCCGAGCAGCAGCAGCGCGGGCGCATGGCGCAGATATTCCGCCACGCGCCGAGTCGCGAACCAGCGCCGGTGCCAGCCGAACCGCGATCCTGCCGCGGTCATCGCCAGAATGCCGCCCAAGAGCAGCAGTTCGACAAGGGCGAACACCCATTTGTAATCGGCCATACCCGAAGGCAGGAACAGGATGCCGACCATAACCGCGAGCGTCGCCAGCACGAAGTTCACGCACATGCCGCTGCGATAGGCATCGGCGAGCCGATTGGCGACACCGTCCGCCCAGGCGAACATCGGCATCACGTCCTCGGCGAGTTGCCGGGTGACGGCGGGATCTGCCCCCGGCATCGCGCGGGCCGCCGCGATCATGCCCGCCCCGCTGCCGGCGGCGATGGCGTCGGGCGCTTCATAGGTGGCCTTCAGCGAGCCGAACCACCCGCCGCCGCCGCCGAACACCCGCTCGATCCGGCGGTAGAGGCCGAAAGCGCGGCTCGATCGCGGACGCCAGCGTTCGCGTGCCAGCAGATCGGGGCTCCAGCCCTCCACCACCACGGCAGCGCGGATGATCGCCTCGAGACGGTCCTGGTCCGGCGCGGCATCGGCCGGAGCGCTCAGGCCCAATTCCTCGGGACGGCTGAGGATGCGCCAGGTGTCGGGCCGCGCGGGATCGATCAGCAACACCGGCGCGCCGAGCTTCAGGGCCTCGGCAACCGTGTGGCCGGTGCCGCCGGGGAGGTTGGGGACCTTGCCGTCCCACACGGCGATGACAAGATCGGTGTGCTCGATCATCACCCGCCCGGCCAGCGCGACATTGTCCGATGCCAGTGCCTCGAAGGCGCGCGCGGCAGCGCGATCCTCGGGGGCGGCAAGGTGTGCGCGCCACAGCGCCTCGATCTCGGCGTCGCGGTCGGCGAGCGCAAACAGCCTTGCGCGGGCGGTGATCGCGCGGATCGCGGCGGCCTTGGCTTCGACTGCGGGATCGGCCGCGGGCCGCCCTCCGAGCAGCGCGTCGACATCGGCGAGGGTTTCGGGGTGGGCATTGATCGCGCCGTTGAGCGCAGGCCCGAAAGGCAGCGGCACCGCAAGGTCCCAGCCGCGCGCCAGGGCAAGCTCGCCTGCGACCTGATCGGTGCCGTCGACCAGCAGGCTGTGCAGCCGCACCTGCCCGCGCGTTCCCGGAAGGCTGGCGCAGATCGCATCGATCCGGTCGAACAGCGCCTCGAGCGCGGTGGCGATCGCGGCGGCGTGGGCGGAATAGGCGGGGTTGGTGGCGCGGTGGCCGGTTATGCCGAGCGCGAGGTGCGGCTGCCAGCTGGCACGGACCGGGTCAGGCAGGCTGGTGGCTGGCATCGAGACGAACATGCTCCCCCTCGCCCCGCCGCAAAGCTCCGGGGCGTCCTCCCGTGCTTAATCGCACCCCGCGTCCGCTTACAAGCGCGAAGCGCAAGGGCGCTGACGGTTTGACGCGGGACAGCGGGAAGCGCATAAATCACACGAGGTTGCGCGAGGGGGAGAGCGGAACGATGCGCGGCAAGGTGGTGGTCCGGCTCGCGGTCATGCTCGCAGCGATGGTGGCAGATCTGCCGCTTGCCGCACAGGACGGGGTCAACGCTGCCCCGGCCGACCTCCGGCAATCCTATCCCGGCGATGACGGGAGGGCGGATTACCCCCGGTTCGTCGGCCGCTACGGGGCGGCACTGGCCGAACCCGACTACGATCCGCCCTCCGCCGAGGCTGCGTGCAAGACCGGCGTGATCGCCGCGTGCACCGACCTTGCGGTCTCCTATCGCTGGGGCGAGGCGCGGGTGGAGCGCAATCGCCCGGTCGCCGAGGTGATCCTGCGCAAGGCGTGCAATGCGTCCGATGCGAGGGGCTGCGCGGTGCTGGGCGACTTGCTCGGCACCCACAATGATTCCGCCCGCCGGGCCGAAGCGCCGGCGCTGTTCGCACGCGCCTGCACGCTGGGACTTGCCGCCGCGTGCGAGGGCGCCGCACCCGCGGAACCCGCGGCGTTCGAGGCCCGCTACCGCGCCGCATGCGACACCGGCGGCACCCCGGCCTGCCGCGCGCTCGCCGGGCTGCTGACGGCCGAGACCCGCAGTGCGCGTGATCGCAGCGAAGCACTCGCCCTGCTCGACCGGCTGTGCCGCGCGGGCGATCCTGCCTCGTGCAACAATGCTGAGACCTATTGGAGGAAGCAAGCCACGGGTGACGCCGGGCAGCGCGCCCGCGAATACGCCGCGCTCGGCTGCGAGGCGGGCGGCTCCGAGGACTGCACCCGACTCGGCAATGCGGCACTCGGCCAAGGGGCTGCGGCACGCCCCGCCGCCCTCGCCTGGTTCGAGAAGGCATGCCGGCGCGACGCATCCGCCTGCGCAAGCGCCGAGGATGTCCGTAATGAACCCGCCCTCGCGGCGCGCTGCGGGAGCGGCGATCAGGTCGGGTGCCTCGGTCTCGGCCTGATTCTTGCGCGCAGCAATACCGATTTGCGCGACGAAGCGCGCGGCGCGGCGCTGCTGGCCACCGCCTGCGAGGCGGGGACGCCTGGTGCCTGCCATCCGGCGGGCGAGGTCTTCCTCTACGGCCGCGGCGAGCCCGATCGCGGCGTGGCCGCGGCGCGGGCCGATGGACTGCTGGCGCGCGGCTGCAAGGCCGGCGAGGCGGCCTCGTGCGAGACGCTCGCCGACCAGTTGGCCACAGGCTATGTCCTCCCGCAGGACACGGGCCGCGCCGCCGGTCTCTATGTCGACCTGTGCGATGCGGACCGGCAGGCCGCGTGCGAATGGCTCGTCAGGCAGAACCATCCCGCGGCCCCGCTCCCGCCCGCCGTGGGCATGACCCCGCCGGACATGACCGACGAGGAGATCGCCGAAGCCGCGCGTCTCGCCGCCGAGGAGCGCGCCAGCGCGGCGCGCGCCGCCCCGGTGCGGCAATGCTCTTCCAATGCGGTGATCTGGGAAGGCATCACCTATGAGGATCGCCTGTGCCGACCCGTTCTGCGCTCGATCGGCGGGTTCACGGTCAACCGGGTCGAGCTGGCCCCGTTCCAGGCGCTGCTGTGGCGTCCGGCGGTGCTGGGCCGCCAGCAGGTCGGCATCCGGGAGGCGTGCGGGGGATCGGTGGTCGCGACCGGCTGGATCATGACCGCCGCGCATTGCACCTTCGATCAGGGCTTCAGGATCGAGGAACACGATTACCGCATCCGCCTCGGCGTGATCGAGCCCGCCGCGAACGAAGGCAACACCTATCCGATCGTCAGGGTGATCCGGCACCCGGACTTCTCGCCCGCGACGTATCAGTTCGACGTCGCGCTGGTCCAATACGATCCCAAGCGCGGCACCAAGGGCGATTTCGCCTTCGGCGCGCGGCGCATCGCGGTCGATACGCGCACGCTGGAGCAGCGGCCGGTCCGCCCGGCCGCGCCGGTCTTCGCCTTCGGCTGGGGACGCCAGTCGCTCAGTGATCCGACCCCGGCCAAGGTCCTCCAGGGGGTCAAGCTGCAGCTGGAGGATGCCGCGGCCTGCACCGCGCGCACGGCCTATCGCGACTGGCGCAGGGATTCGGTGCTGTGTGCGATGGGCGCGAACCGCGAACAGGCCTGCACCGGCGACAGCGGCGGGCCGCTCGTCACCTACGAGGACCAGCGCGGCGTGCCGACCCTGATCGGCGTGGTGAGCAGCGGGGAGAAGTGCAGTACGACCGGAGTTCCCAGCCGTTACATCCGCATCGGGCACCCGCGGGTGCAGCAGTGGCTGGAGGACAATCTGCCGGGCTTCAAGGCCGGCGCCGCGGCGAACCGGTCGCGGTGACCGCCACAGGAAAAGCCCCGCGCGGGAAGGCAGCCCTCAGGCCGCCCGCCCGCACGGGGCTTCAATTCACGCTAGGTTATTCGGCCGTCGCGCCCGGCGCGGACTTGCCCGGACCGATCGGGTTGCCGGTGCCTTCCTGACCTTCGGCGGCAGCGGCCGCTTCGTCGGTCGCTTCGGCGGCCGGGGTCTCGGTGACTTCAGGCATCATCATTTCCTCGGCGGTCGGCTCGGCCGCGGGGGCCTCTTCCTTCTGGCCACCGCAGGCCGACAGCGCCAGCGCCGCCCCGGCGGCAACCGCGAACGTCATGATCTTCTTCATTTCGCTTTTCCCCTCATCAAGCCCCCTGTTCCGGGCGAAGATTTGCTATCACGACCCGAGCCGCGAAAGCAAATCCTTGAACCGGGCCTCGGCGCGCAGCGGATCGAGCATGGGATCGTTGCCGGTCCACAGCAATCCCGGATCGCGCGCGGCATAGGCCTTCTCGAGCAGCGCGAGCGCAACCGGCGGTGCGGCGCGCTGGGCCTGCACCTGCGCCTGCTGGTAGAGACCGGCATCGCCGTAATCGGCGACTAGCCGGGCGAACGCGGCATCGGCCGCCGCCGCATCGCCGAGCCGGGCGTGCGCAATCGCGCGCGCCGTCAGCTGGAAGATCGGCACCCGCTCGACCTTTGCGGCAAGCAGCGCGGCCGCCGCATCGCCTTGCATCAGCCGGGCGATGGCGATGGCGAACTGCGCGCTCGCAAGGCTCGGATTGAGCGCGAGGGCCCGCTCCATGTGCTCGATCACCGCCGCATAATCGCGCCCGAACAGCGCGATATTGCCGGCCGAGCGGAAAGCGCGGGCATTGAGCGGGTCGCGCTCCAGCACCTCGCCGATCATCTGCCGGGCCCGCTCGCGCTCGGCCGCCTGCCCGGTCCCGTAGGAATAGAAGGTCGCAACGGCCCGCAGGCCGTCGGCATCGCCCGCGGCCAGCTTCTCGGCGGCCTGGTAATGCGGCAAGGCGGCGCGGCGGTTCAACTGCCCGTTGCTGAGGACGAAGCCGAGCGCGATGTGCCCCTGCGCCAGCCGGGGCTCGAGCGCGATGGCCTGCTCGGCAGCGCCGGTCGCCTGGTCATAGAGCGCGCGCACCTCGGCCTGATCGGTCGCCGCATTGGCAATGCCCGACAGCATCGTCGCCCGCATCGCATGGGCGGCGGCATACCTGGCATCGAGCGCGATCGCGGCGTCGAATTGTGCAAGCGCCGCGCGGTCGGTCTCTTCGCCTGCTCCGAGGTCATAGAGCGCAAAGCCGCGCAGGAAGGCCTCGTAGGCGGCGACCGACTGGGTGCCGCCAATGTCCTTCTGTGCGGCAGCGGCCTGCGCCGCCTCGCGGTTGGTGGCGATCTCGGCGACTAGCGACAGGGCGACCGTCTCGGCGATTTCCGATTGCACCGCGAAGACATCCTCGAGCGCGCGGTCATAGGTTTCCGCCCAGCGCACGAGGCCGCCCTCGACCGCGACCAGTTCGGCGGTCACGCGCACCCGCGCCGTGTCGCGCTGGACGCTGCCGCGCAGGATGCTGCCGACCCCGAGCTTGCGCCCGATCTCGAAATCGTCCGCCCCCGCGATCGCGCTCGAGGAGGTGGGCGCTGCGACCTTGAGGCGCGGGTTGCGCGACAGGATGGTGCGCAGCTCGCGCGCGAGGCCGTCGGAGAAGAACTTCTTGTCCGGGTCGCCCGTTTCGTTGGCGAAGGGGAGCACCACCATCGAGATCGCCGCCGAGGCGGGGCTGCCGAACAGGCCGGTTTGCCACGCGCCGATCCCGCCCCCGACCGCCGCAAGGCCGATCCCGCCCAGCACCAGCGTGCGGCGAGAGAGCGCGGGGCTCGGCGCCGTGGGAGCCGCAGGAGGCAGCGGGGCCGGCGGCTGTCCGGCTGGGATGGCCGGCGCGCCCGGTTCGCCGCCCAGCCGCGCGCGCACCGCCACGAGTATGCGCGCTGCCTCGGCACTCTCGGCGCGGCCATCCCAGCCGCTGATGTCGAGCAGCTGGAACTGGCGGAAACCGAGCGGTGCCATTGTTCCGTCGATGGTCAGCGGCACCAGGCATCCGCGCTCGCGCCCGCGCTGGGCCTCGTCGCGCACCCAGTGCGAGGCCACCGACGTGGCCGACCACAGCACCACCACGCAGGCGGCATTCTCGAGCGCGGCTTCGGTGGTCTGGAGATAGTTCTCGCCGCCCTCCAGCCGTCCGTCCCACCACACCTCGAACCCGGATCCTTCGAGCAGGTCGATCACCGGTCGCGCGCGCTCCAGATCCTTGCGCGAATAGCTGACGAACAGCAGCGGGTGCGTGCCCGGAGCCGTGTTGTCGCCGCTATCCATCGCACCCCCCTTTCGCGCGCCAGGCCTGCCCGATGCACGTGCTACAGCCAAACCGCCCCGCGCGCCAAGCGGCGATGCAAGGCCCGCTGGTGAGGGAGCGCACGAAATCGGCTTGACGAATCTGATCCACGATATAAAAGTGATATCACAATTATATCGGGAAATGGAGATTCGTCATGTCCTCTGCTGATACCCCCGCCTTGAACCGCAGCCGCGAATATCCGGCCGCGACCCAGAGCGGCTATGCGATGCTGCTGCTCAGCCTCGCACTCGCCGCGGTGGCCGTTTGGTTGTTCCTCACCGCAGTGGGCGGTGAAGGCCCGCCGCACGGCATGTACCTGATCGGCGCAGGCGTGGCGGGCTTCTTCAGCCTGTTCTGCCTGACCGGCTTCTACATGATCAACCCCAACGAGGCCGCCGCGATCCAGCTGTTCGGCGCCTACAAGGGCACCGACCGCAACGAGGGCCTGCGCTGGGTGCTGCCGTGGCTCGCGCGCAAGAAGATCGCGGTGCGCGCCAACAATGTCATCAGCGAGAAGATCAAGGTCAACGACGCGCGCGGCAACCCGATCGAGATGGCCGCTCAGGTCGTGTGGCGCGTCACCGACACCGCGCAGGCGCTGTTCGATGTCGACGACTATCGCGAATTCGTCACCGCGCAGATGGAAGCGGCGGTCCGCGCGATCGGCTCGCGCTACCCTTACGACGATATCGAGCATCTCGAGATCACGCTGCGCGGCAATCACGAGGAAGTCGGCGCCGAGCTGCGCATGGCGCTGATCGAGCGGCTCCAGGTGGCCGGGATCACGGTCGATGAATGCGGGCTCACCCACCTCGCCTATGCTCCCGAGATCGCCGGCGCGATGCTGCGCCGCCAGCAGGCCGAAGCGGTGATCGCCGCGCGCGCCAAGCTGGTCGAGGGCGCGGTGACGATGGTCGAGCTGGCGCTCACCCAGCTTTCGGAGAAGGATGTCGTCCAGCTCGATGACGAGCGCAAGGCGGCGATGGTCTCGAACCTGATGGTGGTGCTGTGCTCCGAACGCGACACCACGCCGGTGGTCAATGCAGGGTCGCTCTACTGACCGGGTCATGGCCGAGAAGAAAGCCTTTCCCCTGCGCCTCGATCCGGCGCTTCACGATGCGGTCCAGCGGCTCGCCGATGCCGAGCTGCGCAGCGTGAACGCCGAGATCGAGGTGCTGCTGCGCGAGGCGCTGGCACGGCGCGGGATCAAGGTGGCCCGCGCCCAGCCTGCGCGGCGTGGGCGCCCGCCCTCGGCCTCCGCCCCTGGGGAAACTACGTAGCGAAGGAAAACCTTTTATATTTCGCAAGTTGCGCACGCCCTCGCGCCCTGCCCTTGTTGCTTAACAGCGCAAGATTCTGTAACGGTAGTGTCAATCAAGAGGCATGGTCGCAGGACAAAGAGATGCGTGACAAGGAAAAGCCCTTTGTCATGTACCGGCGTGGATCGGGCAGTTTCACCATCGTGCCGCGGGGCATAGCGGGATGGTCGCAGTTCGCCGTTGGGCTGGCGGTTCTTGGACCGCTGGTGGTGTGGTTCGCTCGCCATGTCGAAGCGAAACCGGCAGGCGCCGATTTCTATTTCGGTGTCTTTCTTTTCTGTGCGGGGGTTCTCGCGTGGCTCATCGCCGGTCTGTGGTGGATGATACCGCGCGCGAAAATCGTTGACGTCGTCACCCTCAAGCGCGACCGCGAGATGGCTGAACGCAAGCGGCAGCGCCAGCAATAGGAACACCGCCGCGCACGGGCCGTTTGGCGAGAATGGCCGCGCCCTCCATCCGCCGAACCGCCTGTCTGCCTCTTGCTGCCGTGCTGATCGCGGCAGCAGCGGGAGGTCTTGCGGCGCAAGACAGCCGAGCGCAGACCCCTGCCACGCCCACCCCTGCCC
>NZ_LSKQ01000139.1 GCF_001557115.1 Erythrobacter sp. CCH5-A1 | reverse complement strand
GCCCCCGCCGCCACCAGCACCTCCTCCGCCGCCCGGCATGATGGAGATGGACATGGACGCCAGCGCGATCGTGGTGACGGCCATGCGCCGCGAGGCCCCTGCGCTTATGGCCGCTCCCGTGTCGGTCGTCACCGCGGATGAGGAAGACCTCGGCGACCTCAAGCTGTTCCGCGTGCCCGGCCGCGTCGATGTCTCGGCCAAGGGGATGAAGCAGGTCGCCTTCCTGAACAAGGACGCGGTCAAGGCACGGCTGCTCTACGAGACGCAGTGCGATCCCACCAACCTCATCGACCCGGAATACGACGAACCCGACGCCGCCAATATGCTGCTGGTGACCAAGAACGAGGACAAGAAGGGCCTCGGCATCGCGCTGCCGCAGGGGCAGATGACGCTGTTCGAGCCGACCTCCCGCGGACCGCAGCTCGCCGCACAGACGACCTTGCGCGATTATGCCCGCGGGCAGGATGTCGAGCTGGCGTTGGGTGAAAGCGCGCAGGTCTTCGGGATCTGCGGCAATTACACTCGCAACGGCCGCAGCTCGGACCTCGCCAAGTGGTCCCCGATGCGCGCGGTGCTCACCAACGCCAACCCGCACCCGGTCACCGTGCGGCTGCAACTGGGCTGGGGCGGCGACTACGAGATCCGTTATCCGGGCCGCAAACCCGTGCTCAAGAACGGCTGGCAGACGATCGAGGTGACCGTTCCGGCCAATTCTACCGCCACCGCCGAGTGGAAGGCGCGGGAATCGGATCGCGAGTAGGGACGGGACGGGGCGGCCGCGCAAAAAATTTTCCGTTCCCTACTTGTTCCATGAGAACAAATGCGATACATACTCCTTCAAGGGCGGCGGAAAACTCCGCATTGCCCCTAGGCAAGCGAAGGAGCGCGTGCGATGGCTACCCAATTGAAATTGGTGGAAGAGGACAAGAAGGCCGTGGACCGTCAAAAGGCTCTGGAAGCCGCGCTTGCACAGATCGATCGTGCGTTCGGCAAGGGTTCGGCGATGAAGCTGGGCTCGAAGGAGACGATGCAGGTCGAAGCCATTTCGACCGGATCGCTGGGTCTCGACATTGCCCTTGGCATCGGCGGCCTGCCGCGCGGCCGCGTGATCGAAGTCTATGGCCCGGAAAGCTCGGGCAAGACCACGCTGGCGCTGCATGTCATCGCCGAAGCGCAGAAGGCGGGCGGCACCGCGGCCTTCGTTGATGCGGAACACGCGCTCGATCCGGTCTACGCCCGCAAGCTCGGCGTCGATATCGACGAGCTGATCGTCTCGCAGCCCGATACCGGCGAACAGGCGCTCGAAATCACCGACACGCTGGTGCGCTCGAACGCGATCGATGTGCTGGTGGTCGATTCGGTCGCGGCGCTGGTGCCGCGCGCGGAAATCGAAGGCGAGATGGGTGACAGCCACGTCGGCCTTCAGGCGCGCCTGATGAGCCAGTCGCTGCGCAAGCTCACCGGCTCGATCAGCCGCTCGCGCTGCATGGTGATCTTCATCAACCAGCTGCGCATGAAGATCGGGGTGATGTACGGCAACCCGGAAACCACCACCGGCGGCAACGCGCTCAAGTTCTACGCCTCGGTGCGACTCGACATCCGCCGCACCGGCCAGATCAAGGAACGCGACGAGATCACCGGCAACACCACCCGCGTGAAGGTGGTCAAGAACAAGGTCGCGCCGCCCTTCAAGCAGGTCGAATTCGACATCATGTATGGCGAGGGCATCTCCAAGATCGGCGAGATTCTCGATCTCGGGGTCAAGGCCGGCCTGGTGGAGAAGTCGGGGAGCTGGTTCTCCTACGATTCGATCCGCATCGGTCAGGGGCGCGAGAACGCCAAGACCTACCTCAAGGACAATCCTGAAGTTTGCGACCGGTTGGAAGCTGCGATCCGCAGCCGCACCGATCAGGTCGCCGGGGAGATGATGACCGGGCCGGACGCGGACTCGGACATGTGATTCCCAAGCGGGCGCCTGCCGCTGCCGGAGTGTCCCGCTCCGGCCCGGCTGTCCCCAATCGGTGCCCGGACAAGCGGAATGCCGGTGTGTGCTCTCCCCAGGCACGCACCGGCCTTTCGCGTTTTGCAGGAGGCCTGCCGGAAGGCCCCTGTCACCTGCGGGGCCCCGAATTTGCGCGCTCCATTGCCTTAGGCCCGCGCTTTGCCTAACTGCACGCCCATGACGTCCACGAACGAAATCCGCCGCTCTTTCCTCGACTATTTCGGTCGGAATGGCCACACGCCCACCCCGAGCGCGCCGCTGGTGCCCTACAATGATCCTACGCTGATGTTCGTCAACGCCGGGATGGTGCCGTTCAAGAACATCTTCACCGGGCTCGAGACCCCGGCAAGCCCGCGCGCAGCTTCCTCGCAGAAGTGCGTGCGTGCGGGGGGCAAGCACAATGATCTCGACAATGTCGGCTACACCGCGAGGCATCACACCTTCTTCGAAATGCTGGGGAATTTCTCCTTCGGTGACTATTTCAAGGAAGAGGCGATCACGCACGCGTGGACGCTGCTGACCAAGGAATGGGGCCTGCCCACGGACAAGCTCACCGTCACGGTCTACCACACCGATGACGAGGCTTTCGACCTGTGGAAGAAGATCGCAGGCCTGCCGGAAGATCGCATCATCCGCATTCCGACCTCGGACAATTTCTGGTCGATGGGCGACACCGGCCCCTGTGGGCCGTGCTCGGAAATCTTCTACGATCACGGCGAGCACATCTTCGGCGGCCCTCCCGGCAGCCCCGACGAGGACGGCGACCGCTTCGTCGAGATCTGGAACCTCGTGTTCATGCAATACGAGCAGCAGGCTGGCGGCAACCGAATCGACCTGCCGAAACCCTCGATCGATACCGGCATGGGGATCGAACGCGTCGCCGCGGTGCTGCAGGGCGTCCATGACAACTACGACACCGACACCTTCAAGGCGCTGATCTCCGCTTCGGAAAGCCTCACCGGCGTCGCTGCTGCGGGCGAGCAAGCCGCTTCGCACCGCGTCATCGCCGATCACCTGCGCTCGACCAGCTTCCTGATGGCCGATGGCGTCCTCCCCTCAAACGAGGGCCGCGGCTATGTGCTGAGGCGCATCATGCGCCGCGCCATGCGCCACGCGCATCTGCTCGGTGCTGCCGAGCCGCTGATGCACCGCCTCGTCCCCGCGCTCGTCACCGAGATGGGGCAGGCCTATCCCGAGCTCGTGCGCGGCCAGGCGCTGATCGCCGAGGTGCTCGAGCGCGAGGAGACTCAGTTCCGCCGCACGCTCGACAAGGGCCTGAAGCTGCTCGACGAAGCGACCGGCGACCTCGCGACCGGCGGCGAGCTCGACGGCGAAGTCGCCTTCCGCCTCTACGACACCTACGGCTTCCCCTATGACCTCACCGAGGACGCCCTGCGCGCGCGCGGCATCGGGGTCGACCGCGAAGGCTTCGACGCCGCGATGGCCCGCCAGAAGGCCGCTGCGCGCGCCGCGTGGAAGGGCTCGGGCGAGGCGGCTTCGGGCGAGGTGTGGTTCGACATCGCCGAGCGCGAGGGCGCGACCGAATTCACCGGCTACGCCGCCACCAGCGGCGAGGGCAAGGTCGTTGCGATCGTCAAGGGCGGGGCCGAAGTTGCCAGCGCTGCGGCGGGCGATGAGGTCGTTATCCTCACCAACCAGACCCCGTTCTATGGTGAAAGCGGCGGCCAGACGGGCGATGCCGGCACCATCGCCAGCCTCGGCGGGCTGCGCGCGGCTGTGACCGACACATCCAAGCCGCTCGGTCGTCTCCACGCGCACCAGGCGCGGATCGAGGAGGGCACGGTCAGCGTCGGCGACACGGTCGAGCTGAAGGTCGATGCCGGGCGGCGCGACCGCATCCGCGCCAACCACTCGGCCACGCACCTCGTCCATGCCGCGCTGCGCAATCGCCTTGGCGGGCACGTTACGCAGAAGGGCAGCCTCGTGGCCGAAGACCGCCTGCGCTTCGACTTCTCGCACCCCGTTGCCCTCACGCCCGAAGACATCGCCGCGATCGAGGTCGAGGTGAACGCCGAGATCCGCGCCAACGAGACCGTCAGCACCCGGCTGATGACCCCCGACGACGCCGTCGCGGCGGGCGCTCTCGCATTGTTCGGCGAGAAGTACGGCGACGAGGTCCGCGTGCTCGCGATGGGCCGCGCCGGCAAGGAAGGCCGCAACTATTCGGTCGAACTGTGCGGCGGCACCCATGTGCGCGCCACGGGCGATATCGGCATCTTCCGGATCGTCTCGGAAAGCGCGGTCTCCTCGGGCGTGCGCCGGATCGAGGCGATGACGGGCGAGGGCGCGCGCCAGTGGCTGGTCGGACGCGAGGAAGCCTTGAAGAGCGCCGCCAGCGTGATCCGTGCGACCCCCGAGGAAGTCCCCGCAAGGCTCGCCGCGCTGCTCGACGAGCGCAAGCGGCTCGAGAAAGAGTTGGCCGAGGCGAAGAAGGCCCTCGCGCTGGGCGGCGGCGGAACCGGCGCGGCGGCGAACGCGGACGAGACCGTCGCGGGCGTCACCTTCAGCGGGCAGGTGCTCGATGGGCTCGATCCCAAGGAACTGCGCCCGCTGCTCGATGCGGCCAAGCAGCGCATGGGCAGCGGGGTTGCGGCAGTGATCGCGGTCAATGACGGCAAGGCGAGCATCGCGGCGGCGGTGACGGATGACCTCACCGGCCGCTTCAGCGCGGTCGATCTGGTGCGCGCCGGTGTCGAAGCGCTCGGCGGCAAGGGCGGCGGCGGCCGGCCCGACATGGCGCAGGGCGGCGGGCCCGACGGCAGCAAGGCGGCGGAGGCGCTGGCGGCGGTCAAGGCGGCGATGGCGGGGTGACCAATCCGTTTCGCCTCGCTCTGGCCGCTGCGCTGCTTTTTGCATGCGGAGCTCTGGTCGAGGCGAAAAGCCCCGAGCCACCCTTTCCCCAGGGGCTTTACGGCAATGTCACTATGGGGGCGGAAAGCGGTGATCTCGGCGGGTTCGAGGTTCGCTTCTTCACGGACCCCGCCACGGCCAAGCCGATGGCCGAATTCACCTTGTGCGAAGGCTGGTGCAACACGGTCTACACCGCCGAAGTCACCCGCACCGACAGGGGTTTCGCGTTCTCGCATGTGGAGATGCTCGAGGCTTATGATGACAGCGGCACGCTGGTCGAGGAGAAGCACCTTGCCGAATATCGGGTGATCCGGGCGGGCAAGGGCTGGAAGGTTTACCTGCTTTATGACGGCAACGATGTCACCGCCGGGGAGGCGTGGCGCATCAAGCCGCTCATGGAGCCACTGGGCCTGGCTGTGGCGCGCGGGGAGGCGGACATCGATGCAGAACGGTGACGCATGCGTCGTGATTGCCGGGACGCACAAGGGCAAGACCGGCACGGTCGAAGACCGGAATGTGAGCAAGGGCGGCAACGTGACAATCACCGTGCGGCAAGCCGATGGCACTCGCTTCAAGACGCTCGAACGCAGCGTGGAGCCGCTGGGCTAGGCCTCGCGCTCGCGCAGGCTGGCGGTCTTGAGCTTCGGCTTCTCGCTGAGCCCCCCGTCACGCTCCAGCTGCTCGCGGAACTCGTCGCGCTTGGCGTGGATCGAGGCAATCACCGGGCCCATCGCGACGCCGATGTCGACGAGCACGGCCTCCGATAGCTGGAGCGAGGCCTCAAGCGTTTCCGGCACCGCATGGCTCGCGCCCGCGCGGTACATCGCGGCGGCGTGATCGGGATCGCGCGCACGGGCGACGATCAGCAGGTCAGGATAGGATTGGCGCAGTTTCGCCACGAGGCGCTGGGCGAGCACCGGCTCGTCCATGGTCAGCACGACGGCAGGCGCCGTTTCGACCCCGAGCCGCGCCAGCGTGTCGCTGCGCCCGGCATCGCCGAAGGTTGCGCGATAACCGTCGATCTTGGCGCTGGCGATCAGATCGGGGTTCGAATCGATCATCACATAGGGCTTGCCATGGGTGCGCATCATGTCGGCGACCAGCCGCCCGACGCGGCCGCCGCCGACGATGATGGTGCGCGCGCTGTCGGTGTCGTCCTCGTCGGGCACATGCACTGTCGCGTCGACGCGCCGCGCGATGACCGCGCCGAGTTTGGCGAGGAGCGGGGTGATGGTGAGGCCGATCGCGGTGACGGTCTGCCAGAAGCGCGCGGTCTCGGCATCGAGCACCAGCGCGCTGGTCGCCGCGGCGAGCACGATCAGCGTGGTCTCCGACGGGGAAGCCATCAGCAGGCCGGTCTCGGCCGCGGTGCTGCGCCGCGCGCCCATCAGCCGCAGGAGGATCCCGGTGACGATCGCCTTGAACACCACCACCCCGGTCACCGCGAGCGCGATCGTGCCGATCTGGCCGGCGATCTCGGCCAAATTGATGCTCATGCCCACGGTGATGAGGAAGACGCCGAGGGCAAGGCCCTTGAAGGGCTCCATGATCAGTTCGACCTCGGTGTGGTATTCGGTCTCGGCGATCAGCAGCCCGGCGATCAGCGCGCCGACGATGGGCGAGAGGCCGACCAGCGCGGTCGCAAGGCTCGCGCCGATCACCACCAGCAGCGAGGCCGAGAGGAACAGCTCGGGGCTCTTGGTGCGTGCGGCCTGCGCGAACAGGCGAGGGAGGAGAAAGCGCCCGGCCACGAGGAGAACGGTGATCACCAATGCCCCCTGCCACAGGGTTTCGATCATGCCGGCCCACCCGTCCTCAGCCGCATTGGGCGCGAGCGCGCCGAGGATGAAGATGATCGGCACGATCATGATGTCCTCGAACAGCAGCATCGAGAGCGCCGCGCGACCCACCGGCGATTTCGTACCCGAGATCGGCAGGACGATCGCGGTCGAAGAGAAGGCGAGCGCAAAGCCCAGCGCCAGCGCCGCAGTGACGCTCATGCTGCTCACCAGACCAAGAAACAGCGCGAGCGCGCCGCCGCTTATCAGCACCTCGAGCGCGCCGAGGCCGAACACCAGCTTGCGCATCGCCCACAAGCGGTTGAACGACAATTCGAGCCCGATGGCGAACAGCAGCAGGATAATGCCGAAATCGGCGAAGGGCACCAATCTCACCACATTGGTGATGGTGATGTAATACAGCCATGGATGTTCATCGACCAGCGAGCCGAGGCCGGATGGGCCTACAGCTACCCCGATCAGGATGAAGCCGATGATCGGGGTGATGCGGAAGCGGGCGAAAAGCGGGATGACGATGCCGGCCGAACCGAGAATCACCAGCGCGTCGGACAGGACGGGGGAGAGGGTCAGTTCGCCAGCCACGCCCAAGGCTTAACGGGCGGCAGGTGACCTGTCACCCTCCGCGTGCCGAGGGCGGGCCGAGGGGGCGCGAAACCCCCGTGGCGTGCTCCTCGCCGAGCGGGTCCTTGATGTTGCCGACCCGCTTGTCCCACTCGATGCGATAGAGATCGAAGCGCCGGTCGGCGAGGTTCATGACCGTGCCCTCGGCGCGCGCCCAGCTGAGATCGGCAAGGTTGACGTCGCTGATCGTCAGCGTCTCGACGTTCTCCGAGGCCTCGGCGGCGATCCCGTCACGCGCGAAGGGGAAGTCGCAGGGCGTGAGGATGCAGGACTGGGCATACTGGATGTCCATGTTGGCGACATTGGGCAGGTTGCCGACATTGCCGCTCATCACCACGAAGCACTGGTTCTCGATCGCGCGCGCCTGCGAGCAATAGCGCACCCGCATGTAGCCCTGGCGGCTGTCGGTGCAGAACGGCACGAAGATGATCCGCGCGCCTTCGTCGACGAGGCGGCGGGCGAGTTCGGGGAATTCGCTGTCGTAGCAGATCAGCACGCCGATGGGGCCGCAATCGGTGGGGATGGCGTCGATCGTGTCGCCGCCCTTTATGTTCCACCAATAGGCCTCGTTGGGGGTGGGGTGGATCTTCTCCTGTGCGTGAATCGATCCGTCGCGCAGGCAGACATAGGCGACATTGTGGATGTCGCCGTCGGGCATCCGGGTGGGGTGCGATCCGCCGATGATGTTGATGTTGAAGGCGAGCGCCATCTCCGAAAGCCGCTGGCGGATGCGCGGGGTGTAGTCGCTGAGCCGCTCGATGGCTTCGAGCGGGGTGAGTTCCTTCGGCTCGGCCGAGAGGAGCATCACCGTGAACATCTCGGGGAACACGATGAAGTCCGCCTCGTAATCGGCGGCGACATCGACGAAATATTCGATCTGCTTCATGAACTCGTCGAAGCCCGAGACCGCGCGGGCCTGTAGCTGGCAGGTGGCGATGCGCACGCTTTCCACGTCGCGCGGCAGGCGATGCTTGGGGGGCGCGTCGCTGTCGACATAGGGATTGCGCCAGACCATCCGCACGGCATTGCCGCGGCTCGCCTTGTCTTCGGGCAGGTAGCGCGGGAGGATGCCCGCAGGCTCGAAACCGTTGGCCAGCTGGAAGCGCAGGACCGGATCGTGGATGCGGTTCTCGATGACCAGATCGAGATATTCCTGCGGCGTCTGTGCGCCGTTGGTCTTGCGACGCTTGGCGCGGGCATAGCCGGGCATGCGCCCGCCGAAGACGATACCGGTGAGGTCGAGCCGCTCGGCCAGCGCGCGGCGTTCCTCGTAGAGGCGGCGGCCGAGCCGGGTGCCGCGCACCGCCGGATCGACGCACAGTTCGTAGCCGTAGAGCCAGTCGCCGGTAGGGTCGTGGCGGCTGCCGAAGCCGTTGCCGGTCACCTCGTCCCAGGTGTGGTCCGACAGCGCGACGCGCGCGTCCAATCGCATCGAGGCGCAGTAGCCGACCACCGCGCCATCGAACAGCGCGACGAAGCAGCCATCGGGGTAGTTGTTGATCTGCCCGCGGATTTCGCCCTGGGTGTAGGCGGGCAGATCGTCATAGGCGCGGCGCACCAGATCGCCGATCGCCCGCACGTCCTTCAGTTTGGCCTGACGGATTTCCAGACGTGCGGTTGATCGGCTTGCCATGATGCTCCCTTGCCGGGCCTTATGCCCAGCCGGCCATTTCCTTCTCGAGGTTCTGGACGATCGTCTCGAAGAACTGCTCGGTGGTCTGCCAAGCCTGGCCCGGGCCGATCAGCAGCGCGAGGTCCTTGGTCATGTAGCCCTTCTCGACCGTCTGGACGCAGACCCGCTCGAGCGTTTCGGCGAACTTCACCACCTCGGGGGTGCCGTCGAACTTGCCGCGGTACATGAGGCCGCGGGTCCAGGCGAAGATCGAGGCGATCGGGTTGGTCGAGGTCGCCTTGCCCTGCTGGTGCTGGCGGTAGTGGCGGGTGACGGTGCCGTGCGCGGCTTCGGCCTCGACGGTCTTGCCGTCGGGCGAGAGCAGCACCGAGGTCATCAGGCCGAGCGAGCCGAAGCCCTGCGCCACCGTGTCCGACTGCACGTCGCCGTCGTAGTTCTTGCACGCCCAGACGAACTTGCCCGACCACTTGAGCGCGCTGGCTACCATGTCGTCGATCAGGCGGTGTTCGTAGACCATGCCCTTTTCCTTGAACTTCTCGGCGAAGCCCTCGGTGTCGAACACTTCCTGGAACAGGTCCTTGAAGCGCCCGTCATAGGCCTTCATGATCGTGTTCTTGGTGCTGAGGTACACGGGCCAGCCGAGGTTCAAGCCGTAGTTGAAGCTCGCGCGGGCGAAGTCGCGGATCGAATCGTCGAGGTTGTACATCGCCATCGCGACGCCGGCGCTGGGGAAATCGAACACGTCGAGATCGATCTTCTCTCCGTTCTCGCCGTCCCAAACCAGCCGCAGCTTGCCGGGGCCGGGGATCAGGGTGTCGGTCGCCTTGTACTGATCGCCGAAGGCGTGGCGGCCGACCACGATGGGATCGGTCCAGCCCGGCACGAGACGCGGCACGTTGTCGATCACGATCGGCTCGCGGAAAACCACGCCGCCCAGGATGTTGCGGATCGTGCCGTTGGGCGACTTCCACATCTTCTTGAGGCCGAATTCCTCGACGCGCTGTTCGTCCGGAGTGATGGTGGCGCACTTCACGCCCACGCCATACTGCTTGATCGCATTGGCGGAATCGACCGTGACCTGATCGTCGGTCGCATCGCGGTTCTCGATCGAGAGGTCGTAATACTTCAGATCGATGTCGAGGTAGGGCAGGATCAGCCTTTCGCGGATCCACTGCCAGATGATGCGCGTCATCTCGTCGCCATCGAGTTCGACGACGGGGTTGGCGACTTTGATCTTGTTCATGCGTGTTGCCCTATCCTTCTTGCCGCGTCTGATGCGCGGCTAGGTGTGATCGACAGGAAGTGTGCGGGCCCGTCCGAGGCCCATAGATCCCGCCGCGGCTTTAGCAGAGGCGCGGGGGCTTGCAAGCGCGGGGGCTGCGAATGAAACGCAACAGCCGTTGCAGCGCGGAGCAGACACAAAAAAGCCCGCCGGAAGGGGCGGGCGGTTTCGCGTTCAGCCGATGGTGGGCGTAGCAAGGATTGAACTTGCGACCCCTACGATGTCAACATAGTGCTCTACCACTGAGCTATACGCCCACACCATCGGATGTGCGCCCTCCCGGGGGAGAAGCGGAGCGGCCCTTTATCGCAGCCCTTTGGAAGGTGCAAGCGATTCGCGCCGCAGAAATCCCTACATGCGCGCCGCGTCCGCTTCCTCGAACACGCGCTCCACCTCCAGCACCAGATCGCGCAGGTGGAAGGGCTTGGAGAGCACCTTGGCGGCAGGCTGCTCGCGGCTGGCGCGAAGGCTCACGGCGGCAAAGCCGGTGATGAACATCACCTTGGTGCGCGGGGAAATCTCGGCGCAGCGCTGGGCGAGCTCGATCCCGTCCATTTCGGGCATGACGATGTCCGACAACAGCAGGTCAAAATCGCCGCTTTCCAGCAGCGGCACGGCATCGGTGCCGCGATCGACCGCGCTCACCTCGTAGCCGGCATTGGTCAGCGCCCGTTCGAGATAGGCGCGCATCGCCGCCTCGTCTTCGGCGAGCAGGATCCGGGGGGTACGTCGTGCTGTCATGGAAGTGCCATTAGCAGACCCGACTTAAGAAATCTTTCTCCGATCTACGCAGCCCAACCGGGGCAGTGCGCAGAGTGGCGCAGATTGACTTGCCGGGGCGACGATCAGGCTTTGACACCCTCGCGCAAACCCGTCAGCAAGGACGCCTGATGACCAGTCGGCAAAACCCCCTCCGGCGGCGGCCTTCGGCGCAGCGCTCCGCGACCAGCGGCGGGGCGGTGCCGGGGCTTGGCGGGGCGCCGGCCTTCACGCTGACCCTGCCGCCGCGCCTGCGGCTTCCGGTGCTGGTCGCCGTGCCGCACGCAGGCAGAGCCTATCCGCCCGCCGTGACAGCGCGGATGCGCGATGCGGAAGCCGCCCAGCTCAGGCTCGAGGATCGCCATGTCGACCGGCTCGGCGTGGCCATCGCGCGCGAGACCGGGGCCGCGCTGCTAATCGCCCATGCGCCGCGCGCGCTGCTCGACCTGAACCGCGCCGAGGACGATATCGACTGGGACATGATCGAGGGCGGCCGCCCGGCGAGCATGCCCGCAGCCGAACCGGGCCAGCGCAGCAATGCCCGGGCCCGCAGCGGGCTCGGGCTGGTTCCGCGACGCCTGCCGGGATCGGGCGAGATCTGGCGCGGGCGGCTCGCCCCGGCGGAGCTCGCCGCGCGGATCGAGGGCATCCACCGCGCCTATCACTGTGCGCTCGAAGCGGCGATGGCGCGGATCGCGGCCGAGTGGGGCGCGGCGCTGCTGGTCGACCTCCACTCGATGCCGCCGCTGCGTGCAGGCGAGGGCGAGGCCCGCGCGCCGGTGGTGGTGCTGGGCGATCGCTTCGGCGCTTCGTGCCACAATGCGCTGGTCGCGCGCGCTCTCTCCCATCTCGAAGCGCGCGGCGTACCCGCGGCGCTCAACCGACCTTACTCGGGCGGCTACGTGCTCGACCGCCACGGCGCCCCGCGCCGGGGCGTGCATGCGGTGCAGATCGAGGTGTGCCGCGCGACCTATCTTGACCGTCATCTGGCCGAGCCTGGCGCCGGGCTTCCGGCCATCGCGGCGATGCTCGCCGACCTGGTGCGCGAACTGGGCGCGGAAGCGGCGCTGCTCGGCGGGGGCGAGGGGCTGCGCCAGGCGGCCGAATAGCTTCCGCCAAATAGAGCGCGGACGCGAAACGGGCGGGCGAACCGAAGTCCACCCGCCCGCCTTTTTTCATTGCAATCGGATCAGTTCAGCGCCGGAGCCGGCGAGCCGTCGGCAGCCACGGGCACCTTGCCCTGGGCGAGCTGGCGTTCGAAGATCACGCGCATCAGGTTCAGCGAGAACAGGTGGGCATAGATCAGCATCAGCATGCCGTTCTTGGCGAGTTCCTCGAGCTTGGCGGCGGGAAGCTCGCGCAGCTTGTTTTCATCGACCATCCGGAAGCCGCGGTAGATGAAGGGCTTGTCGGGCATGTCGTTGCGGGTGATCGCGATTTCGCCGTCCATCAGGATGTCGAGCTTGGCGAGTTCGTCCATGAACAGCTTGGTGCGCTGGCCGGCTTCCTCGAAGCGGCGGCAGAAATCGAGCACGCCGTTGGTGTATTCGGTCGGCGTGCCGTCGGCGTTGAACAGGGCAAGGCCCTCTTCGGTCTTGCCGAGCAGGTTCGCCGAAGGATCGAAGCATAGCGACATGTCCTCGCTGCCCGGCTGGAGCTTGGCGAGGATATAGGGATAGCGGCGCGCATAAGCGGGCAGGTAGATCGGATCGTTGATCTTGTTGTCATCGCCCACGAAGGTGTTGATGCCTTCGTTGAGGCCGAACAGCGCGATCGGCAGCGGATTTTCTCCGGAGGTGAAGACGATCGGGAAATTGCGCTGCGCATCGACGAATTCGTCCGAGGTCAGCGGGATCGCGTGGGTCGCGGCGAGATAGGCGGCGCTGTCGAGCGAACCGGCCTTCCAGTCGGCGTGGTCGCGGCTGTTGAGCGGCAGAAGGTCGTTGTAGAACAGCGGAAGTTGGGGTTGCGGCGCGCTGGCCATACGAAGTCTCCGAGAAACGGTAGTGGATGGTCCCCTCAGCGGAAAAAAGTCCTCCCC
>NZ_LSKQ01000138.1 GCF_001557115.1 Erythrobacter sp. CCH5-A1 | reverse complement strand
GCCAATTACTTCAAATCTTGTGGATATGAACCAGAGTGATCGGAAAACGCTCTAAAGCGCAAAAATCCCACCGAGGCCGATACCGAGCAGAAGTTGATTTACCCGTTACTTGGGCTGCTGGGCTGGGATCATATTTCGGTTCAGCAAAATCTTACCGTCCGCGGGCGCAAAGATGTGCCGGATGCGCTGCTGTTTCCCGATGCAGATGCCGATGCCACCGCTAGTGGGCTGGAGCCGTGGCAGCGGTTCCGCCATGGCTCGGCGCTAGTGGAGGCCAAGCGCTGGGGGCGACCGCTCGATCGGCAAGGCACGGGCGATCAAGGTGTCCCGTCCACCCAAATCATGCACTACCTGCAGCGTGCCAGCGTGGTTACCGAAGGCCGGATGCCATGGGGCATTTTGACCAACGGGCGAAATTGGCGACTGTATTACCAAAACGCGCTTTCGGTTGCCGAAGACTTTTTCGAGATCGACCTTGGCAAGCTGTTCGGTTTGCCTGGTTGCACACCCGAACTTTTTGACGTCGGCATGTCCCCCGAACACGCCTTCCGCCTGTTCGTTCTAGCGTTCGGGCGTGAGGCGTTCCTGCCGACCGACCAAGGCCGCAGCTTCCATCTAATCGCGCTTGATGAAACGAAACGCTGGGAAGAGCGTGTCCGAAAGGATCTCGCCGAAACCGTCTTCTCGAACGTGTTTCCCAAGTTGATCGCAGCGATTCCCTTGGCCGACCCCAATCGACCTGCCGAGATCAATGCGGCCTATGCAGAGGAAGTGCGCTCCTCCGCGCTGTTCCTTCTCTACCGGCTGTTGTTCATTCTCTATGCCGAAGACCGCAATCTTCTGCCCGATGAGACTGGCCCCTATTCGCCTTATTGTCTCACCCGGCTGCGGCAGGAAATCGAGCAACTGGATAATGAGGGTCGCAAGCCCCTGGAGCGGAGCCACGCCTACTGGTCGCGGCTCGAAACGATCTTCGGGGCTATTGCCGAGGGCGACGACAGCCTTGGCATCCCGCCCTATAATGGTGGCCTATTCGATGCGGCGGAATCTCCGCTGCTCTCGCGTATCCGCTTGCCCGACACCGTGTTGGCTGAAGTCATATTGGCACTGTCGCACCGCCGCGAAGACGGGAGACTGCGTTACATCAACTATCGCGATCTTTCGGTGCAGCAGCTGGGTTCAATCTATGAATCCATCCTCGAATATGGCGTGGAGCCAGATCTTGAGGCCCGCAGCGTCAAGCCGCGAGCCGACAATCAGGCCCGCCATCGTTCCGGGTCCTATTACACACCCGAGCCACTGGTTTCGCTGATTATTGAGAAAACGGTCGGCCCGGTAGTTGCGGAAAAACGGGCAGCATTTGAGGCGGCCCACGGACAAGGGCTGAAAGGCGCGGAACTCGCCCAGCATGATCCAGCGATGGCGCTGCTCTCTTTGCGGATTGTTGATCCCGCAATGGGTAGCGGGCATTTTCTGGTCAGCCTGGTCGATTGGCTCTCGGACAAAGTGCTGACCGCGATTGGGGACGCCGAGGAAATTGCGGGCGATAGCTATGCGTCGCCGCTGGTTCAAAACATTGCTGGCCTGCGTGAAGCCATCCTAGCCAACGCGCGCGACCATGGCTGGCCGATTGTCGAGGACCAGCTCGAGGACCGCCACATCGTCCGGCGCATGGTGCTCAAACGCTGCATCCACGGCGTGGATCTCAACCGCATGGCGGTTGAGCTGGCCAAGGTCTCGCTCTGGCTACACAGCTTCACAGTCGGCGCACCGCTGTCTTTCCTCGATCACCATCTGCGCTGCGGCAATTCTGTGCTGGGCGGATGGGTGCGCCCAACAATGGATTGGTTACAGGCGCGCGGATCGCTGATCGCCAACAATCATCTTGCCCCGCTGGCCAATGTCGTGCGGCATATGGAAACCATTGAGGGGCTGACCGATACCGACCTGACCGAAGTGCACCAATCAAAGCAGCTCTTCGGCACCGTCGCGGAATCGAGCCGCCCGCTGAATGCCCTGCTGTCGCTGGTCAAAGCGGACGATCTGATGGGCGTGCTGGAAACCAACGTAAAGCGTCCGCGCGAGACAGCAGCAGCAATCCGCGCCGATGGCGATAAACGCATCGCCGCCATGCCTGAAAAGACTGACAAGGAAAAAGCTGCCAAGGCCAAGGAAATCGAACGGATCGACCGCGCCGTCACCCGCGCCGCAGAGGCCGAGCGCAAGTTCGATCGGGCCGAAGCATTGAAGCTGGTGTTCGAAGGCAGCTTCGGCGACCCGAGCCGTATCGCCAGCGGCGATCTAGCGATCATGGACGGCGATAGCGATGACGGGGCACAGGCCAGCCTGATGCCCGAAGTCAGGCCCGATGATCGCCGCCGCACAATGGCCAGCGGGATCATTGGTGATGCGCTGGGCCATGTGGCGCAGCAAGATTTCTTCAACTGGGAAATCGCTTTTCCCGGTGTCTGGGCAGAGCTTTCATGGAACGCACGCACCGGCGGCTTCGATGCCGTCATCGGCAATCCGCCCTATGTCCGGCAGGAAGAAATCAGCGCGATCAAACCCGCGCTCGCCAAGAGCTTTTCGACCTATGCTGGCACGGCCGACCTCTATGTCTATTTCTATGAACAGGGGATCAAGCTGCTGCGGCCCGGCGGGCGGATGGGCTATGTCGTTACCAACAAATGGCTTAAGACTGGCTATGCAGAGGAACTGCGGCGACTGTTCGCCGAAGATGTCTGGATCGAATTCCTCGCCGATTTCGGCCATGCCAAGCATTTGTTTCCTGATGCAGATGTTTTCCCCTGCGTCATCAGCGTGCGCAAGCCGCTCGGCGAGGACGTGCCCGAAGAGTTCGATCTGGCCGTTATCCCGCGTGACGAGGTTCCGCGTGAAGGGCTGGCGCTGGCGGTGGATGCCGCGACCTACCGGGCAGCGCGATCAGACCTGACAGCAGAGCCCTGGGTGCTGGAGCCGCCGGATGTCGCCGCGCTGCTGCGCAAAATCCGCGAGCGCGGCGTGCCGCTGTCCGAATATGCCGGGGTCAGCCCGCTTTACGGGATCAAGACCGGCTTCAACGAAGCCTTCCTGATCGATACTGCGACGCGTGACCAACTGGTCCGTGACGATCCGGCGGCATCGGAGATCATCAAGCCCTACCTGCGTGGGCAGGATATTGGCCGCTGGTCGCCCGAATGGGCAGGGCTGTGGATGATCTTTGCTCGGCGTGGAGTCGACATTGAACAATACCCCAGCGTCCTGAGGCATCTGCAAGGCTACCGCACTCAGCTGGAACCCAAGCCGGAGAACTGGGTGCCTCCGACAAAGGGGGCGGAATGGCCGGGAAGGAAAGCAGGGACCTACAAATGGTATGAAATTCAAGACTCCGTCGATTATCATGAGCGGTTCAACGAGCCCAAAATACTCATCCGGCGCATTGCGTTCTACGCGCAAATCTGTGCCGATAATGGCGACAACCTCCTGAATGACTCGGCTCTGATATTGCCGACCACGGACCTTTGGCTACAGGTTTGCATGAATGCCCCAACCGGTTGGTACTTCATGTTCAAGAAGTTCCCGCACAAGAAGGACGAGGCGTTGGCACTCGACATTCCGTACGTGAGGAACTTCCCAATTCCACCGCTGGCTGATGATCAGCGAGATCGTGTCGCGGAATTGGTAGCTCTGGCAAAGCAATCGCAGGATGCGATAAATCGTGCGGAATCGTCATTGGCCGATTGGCTTCAGATCGAGTTTTCAAATGTGCAGGTCAATACCGCCCTCCGCCAAGCCAGCCTCCTCGACAGCGATGGCTTCATTGCCGCTGTCCGTGCCGCTTTGCCCCGCCGCCAGTCGCTGACGCCCACCCAGCTGCGCCAGCTCCGCGATGCCTTTGCCGAAACCGCCGAACCCGCCCGCACCGCGCGCGGCGAACTGCTCGCCCACGAACGCGCCCTCGCGGCCATGGTTGAGCGTGCCTACGGCCTGACGGAAGAAGAAGTCGCGCTGATGTGGCGCACCGCTCCGCCTCGTATGCCCCTTCCGCCTCCTCTTGGTTGACGGCTTGGCAGCGTCAACGCTTAGCTGAATGGCAGAGCGACCCAATTATCAGCGGGAGGAGAGGTCGTTTTAGAGTCGAAAATCGCCCAACCGGGACCGTCCCTCCAATCGGCGCGCGAGTGCTTCAACAAACCCCTCATACCGCTCCTTGCCCTGCGCTTGCGCCGCGGCAAGGCCACTATCGGGCAGGGGCGGATTGGCGGTAAGCCAGAACCGCACGAACAATGCCAACGCCTCTGTGGTGATCTCGGTTTGCTGATCGAGTTGTCCGAGGCGCCGGTCGATGCGGTCAAGGCGGCGGCTGAGCGCCGCTTCGAGCTGTTCAGGGTTGTCAGGCGACATGAATGACCGAAGAGCGGCCTCCACGACATCGGGCTGGCCGACACGCCTCCGCATCGCGAATTCGGCAAGTTGGTCGATCACATCAGGCGGCAGCCGAAACGTACGCTTCAGCTTCACAGTTCGATCCCGTCGCCGAGGTCGAGCGAGGCCTGTCGGGCGCCGCGCTCCATAGTGCGCCGGATGTGGTCGTTGTTTGCGGCTGATTGGTCTGTGTCTGCGCCGTCAGATTCGGCAAAGTCGAATTCCGCTGCAGGAGACTTGGGCCGCGCAACCACTTCGACATGTTCGGGCAGGTCAGGCTCGCGCCGCAAGCCGCCATTGGCAGGATCGATCCTGCGACTACCGTCTTCAGATGACTTGGGGTCTGGCTCGATAGGGGGCAGAGCACTCCAGTCATCGGTTGCGCGCGCCTCGGCGGGTTGGCCGCAGTTCTCGGGTGCGGGCAACACTCGAGACTGCAGCCGCCGATCAGCGTAGTAGCGGGCCTTCTTCGCCTTGATCGGCGGTGCCCCTGACGAGAGCACGACCTCGTCGGTCTGCGGCAGTTGCAAGATTTCGCCCGGCGTAAGGAGTGCGCGCGCCGTTTCAGATCGTGAGATCATCAGGTGACCAAGCCAGGGTGAGAGCCTGTGCCCGGCATAATTTTTCATCGACCGCTGCTCGGTGGTCGTGCCGAGAGCTTCAGAGACCCGTTTGGCTGTGCGCTCATCGTTGGTCGCGAAGGCAACGCGAACATGGCAATTGTCGAGGATGGCATTGTTTTGCCCGTAGGCGCGCTCAATCTGGTTCAGGGACTGTGCAATCAGGAAAGCCTTGAGGCCGTAGCCCGCCATGAAGGCGAGGGCGCTTTCGAAGAAATCGAGCCGGCCGAGGGCAGGGAACTCATCCAGCATGAGCAGAACACGCTGGCGCTTGGTCGCAGGATCGAATTCTTCTGTAAGGCGGCGGCCGATCTGATTGAGGATCAGGCGGATCAGTGGCTTGGTCCGGCTGATGTCGGACGGCGGCACGACCAGATAGAGCGAAGTCGGTCGGCCGCTTGTGAGATCGGCGATCCGCCAATCCGAATGGCTGGTGACCTTTGCTATAACCGGATCGCGATAGAGGCCTAGAAACGACATGGCGGTCGACAGCACGCCTGATCTCTCGTTGTCAGACTTGTTGAGCAGCTCGCGCGCAGCGCTGGCAACGACCGGGTGCGGGCCTGCTTCACCCAGATGCGGGGTGTCCATCATGGCATAGAGCGTGTTCTCAATGGTCTCGTCGGGGTTGGAGAGGAAAGCCGCAACGCCAGCGAGCGATTTGTCAGCGCCGGCGTAAAGCACATGAAGGACGGCCCCAACCAGCAACGCGTGGCTGGTCTTTTCCCAGTGGTTGCGCTTCTCGAGACTGCCTTCGGGATCGACCAGGATGTCTGCGATGTTCTGCACGTCGCGCACCTCATTGAGGCCGCGGCGCACCTCCAGCAGCGGATTGTATGCGGACGATTCAAGACTGGTTGGATCGAAACGCAGCGTGCGGCTGAACGTGCTGCGAAAACCGGCAGTAACATCCCAGTTCTCGCCCTTGATATCATGCACGATTGCCGAGCCTGACCAGGTCAGCAGGGTCGGGATCACGAGGCCGACGCCTTTGCCGGAGCGTGTCGGCGCAAAGCACAGAACATGTTCAGCCCCGTCGTGGCGAAGATAGTTGTTCTGGAACTGTCCGAGCACAACCCCGCTGTCGGCCAATAATCCGGCTTTGCGGATGTCATCGCGGGTTGCCCACCGGGCAGTGCCATAGGTGTTGGCGTTGCGGTTCTCGCGGCCGCGCCAGACGGACATCGCGATGGCCACCACGATTGCCAAGAACCCGCCCAAGGTGGCGATCATTCCCCCCGTGTCGAAAATCTGCGGAGCGTAGGCATCATAGGAGAACCACCACCAGAACAGGTCATAGGGGCGATAGACCGGATGGCCGAACAGTCGGAACCAGGGCGCACCGAGTTCTGGCTGGAACCCAAGCGCCGAGGCTGTCCATTGGGTTGCGGACCAGACGCTCGCAACAATGATGATCAGCACCGCGAGGATCTGACCCCACAGGATTTTGGCAGCCGACATGGCGCAACTCCGCATCGTTCACGCTTACGTCGGTGAGCTTTGGAGAAGTTGGCAAGGGGGGAGTTGGGGCTTGCAGCCCTTGGCGTAGAAACGGACAGGCTGGCGCAGATTGCTAGATCGGCTCCCAGGTATAATCCGGCGTGCCCGACCAGGTCAGCCGAACCATCGCGCCTTGCACCACCGACTGCACGACATTCGGCCATAGTGCGGCGATGCAGGTGCCGCCCGCATGGCGGACCGAGGGGTAGATGATGCCATTGTGGCCCTCGACTCGCGCCTGCGCGGCGAGAACATTGCCAGCAGCATAACCGGTCGCGGGGTCGGCATCGAGCGCGGGATGATCCGCTGCCTCGCGCAGGTCGACGAACACGCCGGCCATACTCGCGAGCATTTCGCCATATTCAACGACCGCGTTGAAGTCGCCTGCGTCAGCGAGTGCCTTAGTCAGGTGGTGCCCGACTTCGGCAATACATGTTTCAACCGCCAGCGCCGCATACCAAGCGCCGCGGTCTGCAGGGTTGAAGCGCATCGGCTCGCGCGGTTTGGCATAGGCGAAGCTGGCATTGATGAAGCGGGCATGAGGCACGCCATGAACCAGTTCTTCGGGGCTGAGTGCGCCAAGCCCGCGTTCCTCGGCAACTAACCGCCCGCTGGTCGCGCCTTCGATCTCGGCGAGCAGCGCCAACTCGTCGGGGTCGTCGGCCAGCGGCGCGAGTACGGCTTCGCGCAGCCGCGCGCTCGCCACAAGCCTGATGGTGCGGGGGAACGCCTCACGCACCAGCGGCAGCGCAGACTGCGGCTCAGAGCCCGCCACGCAGAGCGTCGATATACTGCCGGGTCTCAAGCATCCGGGGGATACCGCCTTCGATCATCGCTTCGACCGGCGACTTCGCGCCGAACACCGGCGCCCGGTTGGGTAGGCGCGGCCAACGGTCGGCCATCGCATCGGCGAACAGCAGGTGCAGCCCCTTGAACACACCGATCAAGGCCGAGGCACGGGTCAGCTGGTCCTGGCTCAAGGTGCCATCCCATTTGCCGGCCTTGATCCGGTCCCATGTGCTCTCGGACACGCCGAGCAGCGCGGCACCTTCGGCATTGCTGCCACCCCAGGCATCGACGAGCCGCAACACGGCCTTGACCGCCGCGCCGGTCAGACGCTTGCGGTCGCCGTCGCTCGAAAAGGTCTGCAGGCCTGCTGCTGCCGGGGCCGTTTGATGGGTGATTGCTGCGCTTGCCATGGTCGTTTCTCCTGACGCGAACATACGCATCACATGGTGCGTTTGTCAAGATTGGACTGGTACCGGTCAGCTTGCCACATCATATCTCGATCGACCTGCTTCGGCCCAGTGTCCATTCGATGCCACCACCAGACCGCGGCTGGCCGCTCACATAGTGCCCGAGATGCCGATCGAGCTGCTTTGACCAGGGGACTAGCGAAAACCCAAGGCCATCGTCGATCATCGCAAAGCGGCCCGAAGCGAGTTGGATGCGTTGGCGATAGACGCCTGACATCTCACCGGATGATCGGCTTTGGCGGTGTGGCAAGCCATGTTCACGCGAAAGTGCTGCACCAGCGTCGGCAAGGTCGCGCTCGCGCAAGGTGCCAAGCAGATTGCGGGACAGGGCGAAGCGGTCACCGCGCCGCTGGGCAAGACCCTCGCTTTCCAGATAATCGAGCCGGCGCGTTTTCGCTGCTTCGACTTCGCTGCCAAAGCCTGGACCGAGCGGCAGCGGCTCCGATGCAATCAATTGCTTGTCGAGCCAGGTGGCTCCGCGGCTGCGCTCCTGGGTAGCAAGATCGCGATCGGAATGGGTCAGGAGCGAGGATTGCTCGCGGCCGCGCCGGTCAGTCCAGGAGCGAAGCTCGACGATTGCGCCCGGCGCAGCATCACCGGTCATGTCGATGTCGGAGAATTTGCAATGATGGACCCTGCCATCCACGCCATCGACCACGGCGTAGGCCTGACCGGTCAACTCATTGTGCAGGCCGCGCTCGACCAGTCGCCCGATGACGGGCTCGCTCGCCCTTTCATCATGAAGGGCAAATCGACCCGCTTCAGCGGCAAGGCCGTGCCCGGTCATGGCGCGGTGCATCCTCTTGATCATATCACCTCTGGTGCCAAGCTCCCGCAAAGTCTGCTCGAGTGTTGGCTTCAACCGCCAGCAGCCAGGCGCAATCTTGTCTGCCAGGCCCATGCGTTCGAGTTTTGTGGCGCGGCCGATGAGATGCTGGTTGGCCGGGTTGGCGATCCGCTGCGGATCGGGGCGCAGGTCGACTACGCCGCCGAGGCCGTCACCAAGCGTTTGCAGCTGGCGATCAAGACCGGTCCAGCGATCGGCCTGCACCTCGCGGGCCAAGCTTCGATCAATGTCCTGCTGGGTCCGTGCGCCCAGTTCCATGGTCACCAGCTGCGCGGCACGAGCCCGCATGCCCTCGCTGATGTAGCTGCGGTCGATAACCAGGTCGCGGCCATCGTCGGCCTTGCCGCGTACCAGAATGTGGATGTGGGGATTGTCGGTGTTCCAATGGTCAACGGCGACCCAGTCGAGACCTGTGCCAAGATCCCTTTCCATCTGGCTCAGCAGGTCTCGGGTAAAGCTCCGCACATCGGCCAGTTCGGCCGTGTCTTCGGGCGAAACAATGAAACGGAAATGGTGACGGTCATCGGCGCAGCGCTCGGCGAAGGCTCCGCCGTCGACGGTCTCGTCGCCGCTGCCGAACAGCGCCGCATCCTTCCCGTCGCGGGTCACGCCATCGCGCTTGAGATAGGTCAGGTGCTTTGCCAGCGGCGCGGCAGTGAAGCGAGCCCCGCGATGCCGCACGATCCTCGCCTTGACGATCACACGGCGCTGACTTGCGCGGGAGCTTGCCTGCAGGCTTGCGATGCGGCCTCGGGCAAGGCGACCTGTGCTACGTCGCGATGCGGAACCACCCGCCCGGCCGCCGCAGCCTGACCGGTTGGCAAGTGCCCGCAGTTGGGCTTTGAGTGTGCGCGCTTTGCCTTGGCCGGAACTGCGATCTCGGATGCGCCCAGGCCTGATTTCCAGATCGTCATCACTCATGAGGTCAAGCGATGCGATACAGCGGCTGGCTCGTTGAACGGCGGAATTGCGACAATTATCGAGACTGGAGCCAGCCATGGGGCAGGGCGGCTGGCTGTGAAAATCCCGCAATTCTGCGGCCCCACACCTCGGCGGCTGGCTCCGCTTTCATCTTGCCATCCTCCTGACCCATCCTTTCCTGTCACTCCGCTTCCGCACAATTTTGCGCCAGGCCACGCCATGACGCGCCAGATGCGCAGGAGGCCCATCACTGGTCGCGATTCCCCGAGACGGGAACGAAAAGGCCGCCGTGCGGACGCAGCGGAGCAGGGGGCGCAGCCGCCGCTTCTTTGCCGATGTCCGCGCTCGGTGTTGCCTCAGCCGCGGCAGTTCGCGCCGCGAATAGTCGGCTTTGTGTCCACGCAATGCGCTGTGGCTGCACAGTTGGCGCGCTGGCGACGACAGTGGCCGTGTTGTCCGATTGCAGGATAGGTGCGATCTTTGCGACATAAGCGCGGGTCTCGGCAGGAAGCGGGCGGCCGCGATCGCGCCACTCCTGATAGCGCCCGGGGCCTGCATTATACGCGGCGAGCATGCCGTAGGCGCCGTAACTGTCGTACATTTCGCGAAGATAGCTGGTGCCTGCCAAGATGTTGTCGCGCGGGTCGAACGGATCGCTGCCGAGACCGAAACGAGCGCGCTGGCGCGCCCAGGTTCCGGGCATGAGCTGCATCAGCCCCATCGCTCCGGCCGACGATACCGCGCCGATCCGGCCAGCGCTCTCGGCCCGCATGACCGCATAGATCCATTGCTCCGGGATGCCGAAACGCAGCGATGCCTCGGCGACGTGCACTGCAATGTCGACGGTGCGCGGCGCTGCCGGTTCGGCAGTGTCCTGCCCAAAGGCAGGCGCGGCACCGAACATAGCGAGCGCAGCCCACGTGGCGAAGCCCAGGCGGCGTAGCTGCATGGCTCAGTTCGCCTTTTCGCGCCGCGCTGGACGCGACCACACCAAAACATGGCCATTGTCATCGCCCTTGAACAGGTTGGCGCGTAGCGGTTGCGCGAACGCAGGATCATCAATCTGCAAGCTGACATAGTCGCCCGCCTTCTCTCCGACATGCTTCCAGCCTGCGCCGACTTCGCGCGCGTCTTCATCTTCGCCAGCAACCACACGGAAGTCCGGAGCGTTCTCACTGTCCGATGGGTCTGCCGGGACGAGTGAGATCTCAATGCTGAGCGACAGCGTCTGCAGTTGCCCGCTGTAGCCGCCGTCGGCGGCACGAAAAGTTCCGATACGCATGGGTTCAATCTCCTTGGGTTGAGGGTAAGGAAGTGTCGGCGGCGCGCGGGTCGGCAAACCAGACGTGGTCGCCGTTGCCCGCCTCATCGGTCCAGACTGGGGCCGCGCGACCAATGACATGGGTCGGACGCAGCACGCCGAAATAGCGCCCATCGAAACTGTCGGGCGCTGCCGGGTTCATTACGAATAGCTCGCCGGTGCGCAGCACATGGCATCCCGCCCAAGTTGGCAATGGGCGCGCCAGACGGTCGCGCGGACGCGCCGCGCCGACATATTGGCCGTCAATCGTAATGCTCAAAGCATCACGGCAGACGCGCTGGCCGCGCACAGCTGCGATGCGCTTCAGCAGCGGCATGCCTGTCGGGAGATAATGCCGTTCGGCGAGCAAGCGGCGCAGTTCGGGCGGCGGCTCAATGGCGACCCGCTCGCCGACGTGCAGGCTCGCCCTGCCACGGATGGCGTAGAGCCCGGTGGGGACCGAGGCGGTCGCATTCCACACGGCGAAGCGCGCGACTGGCACGGCCAACGTCGTGAGCGTTGCGCAACCTACGACGGCTGCAAATATCATGCTGCGGCGTTTCATGACAGAAGTGCCTTGCGCTGGAGCCAGGCTTGGTGCCGCGCGGGGCCGTATTCACGCGGTGTAAGTCGGCCCGCCATCCTGTTGTGGATGTGTCGCCAATGTTCCGGAGCAACATCGCAGGCGTCTATGCCTGACGCTTCGATGGCATCGATCAGCCGGAAGATTTGCGCGACTTTGGGCCAGCCATGGACCGAAAGCAGCAGCTCTCCGCCGGGGTCGACCTGCGGCACGGTTGCGCAATGCTCGCCTAAGCAGACAGCTTGTACGACGTCCAAGGTTGAACGGACGGTGCCATAGTCGTTGGACGCCCAGCGGACCAAGGCGAACACCTGGCCCGCCATATAGCTCTCGATCCGCTCGCTACGGCTGACGATCCGTTCGGCAATGGGCCTACCGAATTTGATCCAGTCCTCATGCTGGCCCTCGCGCCAGACCAGTGTCACATGGGTCAGCTGTGGGTCATTGCCGATCCTCGTGTCGGCAGGCCTTTCGGGCGTCGCACCGCTTTTTGTCCACAGGCTCGCAGCCGTTAGCAAGAATCCGAAGGATTCTTTGTTAGGATAGTTAAGGGCGCAAATTGCTGAAGTTTTCCGGGGCTTTGAACGACGTTTCGGTTCCCGATAGTCCGAACTTCCGGTTCCTGATGGTCCGAGTGTGGCGGTTCCTGATAGTCCGTGCTGCATCATGACATATCCACAGGGTGATGGTTGGTGGTCCGCAGACCGAGACGGCGCATTGCGGCGTCGAACGGGTCGGGCCGGACAGCGACAAAGTGCAGCCGTTCGCGGCCGAGTGCATGTTCGATGGTGAGCGTGTATCCCGGCAGCGCTTGGCGGCGGACGATGTCGCGCAGCTCGAATGCGAAGCGTTTCGGCGGCGAGAGCGCACCTGACTTCATGTGCAGATGCTGGAAGTCGAAGCTCCAGCCTCCGCGCTGTTTGCCCCCATGCTTGCGCACGAGGCGGTAAAGCCAGCGCTCCAGACCACCGGTCAGTGCGAAGTAGTCGGCATCAATGGTGAGCACGAGCGCCTGATCGATCACGCCTTCGTAGAACCAGTCAGGGATGATCATCTCGATCCCGAGCGCGCGACCCGAATGGTCGAGACGCTCTTTCCACTCATTGATCCACGAAAAGCGGTGCCGCCGCCGCGCGTCACGCTGGCGGATAGAGGTCGCGATGGTGGTCGATTGCAGGCGATCCAGCCCGGCCTTCAGCCGCTCGTAGCTGGCTTTGCCAGTGCCCCGCCTGGTGAAGGCAAGGATCTCGTGAGGTGTAGCGGCGATCAGCCGCGAGGTGGGCCGACCGGCATCGCGCGCTTCGACGATCTGGCTCGCTACCCAGATGAGGACATCAGCGTCCCAGATAGTCGCCATCCCATGTTCGGCTGTCGCCTCGACGAGGATCGAAACATCGCCCATCCGGAAATCGATCGGACGGACTCGCTTTGATTTGGCGAGGCTGAAGAACGGCCAGGCCATCAGGTCCTGCGCGTCGCGCGCGGCAATATCGCGGCCCTGGGACACGAACAGGTCAAGCTGCGCTGGCTTGGCTGGGAAGGCGGACAGGCGTCGCATGGCGTGGCTCAGCGCCGGACCGGCGGAGTGTAGCCATCAAGACGCTTGGCTGGGTGGACGATGCCTTTGCCGGGATCGCTGGTTGACCGCCGCAACCCTTGCTCTGCCCATGCGTCGAGATCGCTCACGGCATAGACGATCCGGCCACCGAGCTTGCGATAGACCGGCCCCGTCCCGAAACAGCGGTGCTTTTCGAGTGTGCGGGCCGAAAGCCCGAGGTGCACTGCAGCATCAGGCGTCCGCAAAAATCGTGCAGTCACGGGGGTGGGTCTGGCATCCATGGCAAGGCTCCGGCGAAGGTTGGCAGCAGCAGCGGGCTGTCGCTGGGGTTCGCGAGCTTTGGCGGAGGATTGGCATGGGCAGGGAGTGACCGAATGGGGGTGCCGCAATCTGTCACCCCGAATGTCTCGGTCAGCGGTGTAAGAGAATATCGCGATATCCGCAGGAGACGAGGCTACGCGCTTGGGCGATCAGCCGAAGAACCTGCCGCCGCTCGCTCGAGGCTTTCCAGGTCGCTCCGACAAGAGGACAGTGATTGGGGAAAATCAGGCCGTAGGCGACGTCACGTGAAGACGCACCCGCCCCTAGCGCGTCGTGAATGGCAAGGAAGCGGCTCAACCGCAGCCGTTGATTGTGCGTGATGACGTGAGCGCCGTGGGATGCGGCGCTGGAGGCGCGCGTTATCAGATGCATACGCGTGACAGCTGCGATGCGCAGTTCGTAGGTCTCATCGCAGGGTATCGAGACGGCGGGAACGGGCAGGGCGGCTCGGTATCGAACGCAAAGTCGCAGTCTGCAACTGCCCCTCGTGTAAACGATATGCTTGCCGTCGGATGTCGATGCCCTTCCCAGCGGCTTCCAACTCGACAGCCACATCAGCGGGAGGTCCGGGTTAGCGGTTTCGACGATGATCACGTCGGGCGATGCGCTGGGCGACCAAAGTGCCGGGCACTCGCGGGGGTTTGCTTGCGGGTCCGTGGGGAAAGCTCAAGCCCCATCGCCGGGACAGGCCCTCCTTTTCATGGTGTTCGACTGATGGGAAGCGAGCAATGCGCTCTTGGGTTTCGGCATAATCGCGGCGGTAATCAGCATTACGATGCAGGAATTCCTGCGCGAAGTCCGCATGGTCGTGATCGCGATACTGATCTGCGGTCGATGGTGACCGCCATGACGAACCACCGGGCATATAGACCCCTGCAAAGCACAGGCAAGAAGGCCAAGCTTCAAGTCTTTGTTAACCCACGGTAAGCCGCAAGTATCAAAATCTGGGGATGCTTATGCCCGGAGGCGCAGAAATCCTGACGGAGCGTTTAGGGCAAGGGGTCCAATCCGTGTCCGAGAATTCAGCCTCTTTGCCTTTTAACGAGCAGATGTCGGTAGCCGTGGGACGTCATCCAGCGTGCTCGTTCGAGGTGGGTCTCATGGAACTGACGCGCCCGGTCCGGTTCCAGGGCAGGATCGATCCCAAAGATGATCTGCACAACTTCGGTCCATTCCGCACCTTCGTCGGCGGCGTCAAGTAGCCGTAAATACGTGACAAAATGGCGCTCGTCGTACGGCGTTACCGTATTCGAGTGAGGCGGGCTGTCTTCAAAGGGAACGATCATCATGGTCCGAGCCTTTGGTTCCGACTCGTTTCTGCATCCACAGTCTCTTAGCACCAAGACCCACCAAAATGGCAAAAACTTGGCTTGTTCGACAACGGGCAGAGAATTGTACCGTCTCGCGGATAACCCGTGCGCGTTGCCAGCCTGCTGAACCCAGCCGAATTCCAGTCTTGAAGAGTATACTCCGTGGTTAAATACTCTGCAACGGTGGTGAGTTCGTGCAATGAAATTGCGCGAGGTCCTGGCTGCGAATCTGAAACGCTATCGGTTGGCTGCTGGCCTGTCGCAAGAGGAGCTTGCACATCGGGCCCATCTCGATCGGACCTATGTCAGCAGCCTTGAGCGTGGACGCTACAGTGCCTCGGTCGACAAGCTTGAGCATCTTTCCATAGCGCTCGGCATTGAAGCCTCAGAACTCCTTGTAAAAACGACGTCAGCAGATCCATGACAAAGGCGATGCCCCGCCCGGCAGGTGCCGGGCGGGGCTGGCTGTGCGGTCAGTCGCCGTTGGTGCGGCGCGCGCGCGACCAGATCAGATTGAAGCTCTTGCCGTCTTCGTCATCGAATAGGTTGGCAAAGATAGGAGCGGTGAAGCTGGGATCGTCGAGCTTGACCGAGAGATACTCGCGGCCTTCGTTCGAGGTCTTGGTCCAGGCGGCGCCGATTTCCGCGCGGCCGACGAAAACCCGGTGCGACGGCGCATTTTCGTTGTCGCTGGCTTCGGGGACGATGCGGACGTTCTTCTGCTGCACCGACATGGTGACGATCTCGCCCTTGTATTCGTTGCCGGTCTTGGTGAAAGTTCCGATGTTGGCCATGATGCATTCCTTCAAGTTGGTCGAACCCGCGCCCATCGCGGCCTCGATGGCTGGTTGAAGGCAGGGGCTTGCGCCCGCTGCACCGGAACGGCCGAAACGCAGTGGAGGACGACGGCCAGACGGCTTTCTTGCCTCGCGAGGAATGGGCGGCACGCCCAGGGGAAGAAAGTTGGCGCAGACGGCGTTGCAGCAAGGGATCAAGCGGCGAAGCCATCCCCTGCCAACCAAGGCCATTGAAGAGGCGGCATTGGGCTCGGGTCATACTTGACCGGGAGAAATGGCACTTCCCGGACTTCCAAGACCGAAATGCGATGAGAAAGGTGTCATCACCCGGTGTGCTTGCTAGTCGTCACCGCAATCGCAGATATCGGCAACGGCCATGAGCCAATCCGGGCCTTATTGAGATCAGCGCAATCGGTCCGCCACTGGCCAGCTCAAAACCGGCTGCGAATTCTCGGCCTCGCTCCGACCGCGCAAACGCCCAGACCAAGCTGACCCAAGAAGAGGGATGCAGAAACTGCCACTCGAACACAACGCCTGCCTCGAACTGGCCGATTTGGCCGTGCGAGCCCCGCCAGGCACCTGCCAGGCGGGCCTTCGAAAATGGCAAAGCTAGGGACGGGCGCGGCTCCATTGAGTCCAGGATGCAGCCGCGATTATCGCAGCGCCAAGCAATGACAAAGCGTGTTGCCATGCGCTTGGCGGCATGCTCGCCGCAGCAATGCCGTGGACTGCGTGATAGCCCGCAATGGCTGCGGGCGCGGCAAAGGCGAAGCCGACCGCAGCACGTGTCAGGTCGGACTTAGCGAACGCCAGTGTTAATTGGGCTGCAGCAAGCAGAATGATCGCGGATATGGCTGCGGCGGCGAGCGCAGTGAGAATGCCGCTATCGGTGCGGTAAGTCGCCGAACCCGCAAGAAACGCGACGAACAGCGGAAGCGCGTAGATCGAAAGGCGGAACAGAAGCGCGCAGCACAGGAATACTGCGACGATTATCAGGGCAAAGCCGATCAGCATGGCGTCCTCCTTGGAACCAAGGGCAAGGGACGCGCTCTCCACCTCCACCGCAGCGCAATGTGCAGGAAATTCATAGCAGAGATGCGCGACGGCTGGAATACCCGAAGGGCATCCAGCCATGCGGCGCAACGCAATCTGACGCGGTCAGGGATTGAACGGGTCATATTCGTGAATCACGCTGTCGGCATCGCCGTCGAATTCAGCCGTGGGAACGGCGGCGTAGCCGTTACCGGCGTGGAACAGGGTGACGCAGACCATCATGGTACGGGAGAGGCTCCAGGCGTGACGCTGTGCGATGGTGAGTGACATGTTCGAGCTCCTGTCTCGGAGCAGGGACCATCCCCGCTCGACAGGCCCCGGACAGACGGCGCAAAGCCGCAATCACCACGAAGGTGCAGCCGCAGTGGCCGCACGCGCAGCGTAGCGGACCCTTTACGGGTTGATTGAAGGAGGCTTGGGGTCGGCCAACGGATTGGCCTTTGAGAGCGGTGTGGTTTCCGAGGTGGCAAATCGGTCGTCTTCTGCACGCATGTTCGAATGCATTCCAAATGGGACAGATGTCTTCAGCTGAAAACTCAGAGCAAGCCCAACGACAGCAATGATGAAGTGAGCCCCAGCTATTGGATCACTTGCAAACCTAGGCAGTGGTGCTAGGCTACCAGCTTGACTCAGTAAATGAGGGGGTTGGCATGAATATGCACACACGGATCGCGCATTTTAAGCAAAAACTCGTCGAGCAAGGGTTAATAGATTCTGAAAGCAAAGGAGGTGAAGATCCTCGCAAATCTCACCCCACAGATCGAGAAATTCACGCCTTCACGCAATGGAAAGATAGTAACCCCAGGCCTTGGAATGATTGGCGCGATTTCACGAACTTTAAAGACTGGGAATCATGCGGCTACTAGATCATGGTAAATCACGTCAATCCCGTGGATTTGCTCATATTGCAGATGACCGAGTTCTGCAATATTGATTGCTCATATTGCTACCTACCTCATAGATCTTCAAAAAAGAAAATCACCAAACCAGTCATAACAGCTTCGCTTGAGCGTGTGTTCGAAAGCGCTGCCCAAGATAGGCCGTTTACATTGGTTTTCCACGCTGGAGAGCCGCTTACGGCGCCGCTTGATTTATTCCAACATGCTGCGGATGAAGCCCGACGCCTTTCGAATGAAAGAGTGTCTGTAAAGCTAAACGTGCAAACAAATGGGACATTGATAAATAAGACTTGGTGTGATTTCTTCATAAAGAATGACGTAAAAGTTGGTGTAAGTATAGATGGCCCGCAAGCTCTTACGGATTTGCATAGAAAATATAGATCTGGAGCTGGTGCATACGCGCCTGCGATTGCCGGAATACAGCTTCTTAAAGAAAATGGCATTCCATTTCATATAATTGCAGTTTTAACAAGTCATTCCTTGCAATTCCCGGGTGAAATCTATAGCTTTTTTAAGTCTATAGGCCCGACGTCCGTCGGATTCAATATAGATGAGCAAGATGGCATAAACAAAGACTCATCAATTTACGCCTGTGACGAAGCTCGTTACAGAGAATTTTGGAAGACTCTTTTCCGAATATGGGTCGATGATAACAGGTCCCTAGAAATTAGGGAATTTAAGGGAATTCTTGATCTTGTTGCTCACGGAGAGCAATCTGTGGATTTCATAAATTCCAATCAAACCAATCGAGCGTTCTCGATTGTGACTGTCAACACGGACGGTGGGATTTCGACATTTTCTCCGGAATTAATAGCCATCGATGGGGAGCAATCGTTCGTCTACGGAAACGTCCTCTCTGACAGCTTTGAGTACATACTAAGAAATCCAAAATTAATCCAAGATATTTCACAAATAAATCAAGGCGTAACGGCGTGCAGAGATAGTTGCGATTATTTCTTTTTCTGCGGTGGAGGGTCTCCATCAAATAAAATTGCAGAAACCGCATCGTTTGAAGCCACGCAGACAGAATATTGTAGGTTTGGAAAAATTGTCATTGTCGATGAAATTATGAAGTCATTTGATTAAATAGGTCAGGTGGTAATTCTACATGAGCCAGGTATCCATTTTGCTGCCGAAATTCGTTAGATCCAATTTGGATGATTTCATTGCGATTGCCGATGGGGTGGAGCAAGTCTGGGGTGCCTGCCCTTCCGGCGAGGTTCCATATGAGGATGGCGCGCTGATCCCCGCAGGGGAATGGAGGTTGCCGATGCCTGACGACCGGCTGGAAATTTCTCTAGCTCCGTCGAGCAGTAGTCCATTTGTTGCAATGATGGATTTGAAAGATGTGACAGAACCGTTGTGGACATTTGGCTGCGTCACACGAGAGAATATTAAAGATGTAAGGAAGAATGCGGCTGTCGAAATATGGTATGAATCTGTACTTTGGCCTTACATTCAGGAAATTTGGGGTGATATTGATTTGCGCTACAATGGGGCAAATGAGAATCCTCCAAATTGCATTACGACGACCGTCAATTACAGAACGGATAAATACCTTGGGCTTCATTTGGATACATGGGAAGTCATACCAATTTTAGATAGGAGGGGTTCTCTCTATAGACTATGTATTAATATAGGATTTGATGACAGGTATTTCATATTCGGCCTTACGCCAACCGACGAGTTTATGACTGACGACTATGAAAAATACTATTATAGCGGAAAGCTAAGGTACAGCTATACGGATCAAATCCGCGATCGAGCGCCAGATTTTGGGATGCGGCTTTGCCGACTCAGAATACCTCCTGGATTTGCCTATATTGCTCCAACTGACCTACTCTTGCATGACGCGAGCACGGTAGGCGTCTCCAACTTCGGTGCAAGCTTTGCAGTTCGTGGCGCATTCCAATCATCAGAAAATGATTGGTCATTGGACTAAAATGAGGCTGCGAATTGAATTTGCCGGATTATGCGCTTTCCCTTCGGTACCTTAGTATCACAGCCGCTCAAGGACGTGGCCTGCGCCGCTGAAGCCCGCTTTCGGCTCCGCCGCTAAGTGCGAATTTTCATAGATCGGGGCGAGGCGATCATTCAATCACCCACACAGAAATCCCCAGCTTGCGGGCCTTGTCGACCAAATTGGCATTGATACCATTGCCCGGGCAGGCGACCACAGCCTTGGGCAGCGCTTCGATCATCTGATCGTTGCGGCGGAACGGTGCGGCCTTCTTGAACCGCTCCCAGTCGGGCCGGAACGGGATGTGGGTGATCTTGCGTGCCCGTGCCCAGAGCGAAGCGATGTGTTCGCCGCCGGTGGGATTGCCGCCGTGGAACAGGACCATGTCGGGATATTTGGCGAGAACCTTGTCGAGCACAGCCCAGATGCGGTTGTGATCCTGATAGGCAGGGCCGGAGGTGAACGCGATGCGTGTGCCGGTGGGCAGCATGGGTTCGATTTCCGAACGGCGCTTGGCGGCAAGAAAATCCCGGCTGTCGATCATCGCGGCGGTCATAGTGCGATGGTTGACGAGTGACCCGGTGCGCGGGGTCCAGGCCTTGCGGAAATGCAATTCGAACTGGTCTCCGGCGGCATCGCGCATAAATTCCATCGCATTGCGGCGTTCGATCAGACCAATGCCTTCGCGGATGAGGCGCTCAAGTTCGACCGACCTAACCTCGGAGCCATCCTGCTCGCGCTGGCTGCGCTTCTGGGCGTCTTCATTGTCGTCGAGCTCGCGCTGGATCCGGCTTTCGGCGCGGTGAAATAGGTTGGCGAGCGACCAGCATAGGTCCTCGAGATCTGGCTCGATCCGCGTGTCGATCATGGTGGCGATGAGGGCATCAAACATGTCGGCGACGGCGCCAGCGGCGATGCGTTCTTCGGGAAGCGGTCGCGGATCGGCTTCATCGGAGAAGGGGCGATAGCCGTAGAGGGCGATTTCATCGAGGAGATGGGCTGTGGCTGAAGTTTCGTGTTCGGGTTCTGAATCGGGCGTGATGGTCATTGCGTTGGTCCTTGGGGCTTTCGGACCGGGCACCTTGCCCGGCCTTCATGGGCGTCCCTCTGACCGGCTGACGCGAGGCTGCATCCGCATGGACCGAAGCGCAGCGGAGGATGGCGGGCGGGCGGCTATTTTGGTTCGCGATGGAAAGGCGCGGATGCGCCGCCGGAAAATAGCCGCATGACCGCCATTGCGGCCTCGCGGCAGCCGGTCTCTCGGACGCCGCTCGAAGAAGGCCGGGCTGGGCCAGGTCTTGGCTCAAATCCCATGCACGCGGCCATCGCCCCATCTTCCAACCCCGTATCGGCTCAGCCAATGTCGACGGAAAAGCGTGTCTGATCCTGCTGTCGGAGATGATGGCGGACCCGTTCCGTCAGTGCAGCAACGCCATGCTGGCTAAGGTCGTCATTGAAGTCAGCGAGGTCCGGCATGAGTGATACAAGTTCGATCCCGGCTGCCTGCGTGCGGTCGGTCAGGGTGCCAAACGCCGCGTCGCCTGCCACATCGCGGTCACGCGCGATATAGAGTCGCCGGAGTGTCGGCGGGAACAAGATCGCTGCGAGGTGTGCTGACGATGTTGCGGCTGCCATCGGCATGGTTGGCAGAACTTCGCGCAACGACAGCATGGTTTCGATGCCTTCGCCTGCGATCATGACATCATCCGCAGTTCCGAATCTTACGGCGTTGCCGAGGATGTTGCCCATCGCCCTGCGCGGCGATGCGACTTTGGCCTTCGCGCAGCCGGATGGATCGAGCCAGGTTCGATGGGTGCCGGTCTGAACGCCGTCGTTGTCGGTGACTGCTGCGATCAGCGCCGGAAAAGCGGCTGCAGTTTCTGGATCATCGTCCTCATTTGGTCTGTAGTAGCATCGCGGGTGAAAGCGCAGGGCTGGCAGGTCCGATACGCGTGTGATGCTACGTGATCGCAGGTAGGTGCTCGCGATCGATCCGGTCAGTGGTTTCGAGGCGGCAAACAGGCGTATGGCAGCGGTCGTGGATCCTGCGCGCGCGGGCATGGCGAATGACGCGGCACTGCGCTGATCGTCCGAAGCCGATGGTGGCAGGCTAAGGAAGCGTTCGGCTTCCTCAATGGTTTCGGAGAGACGCCCATGCCGCTGGTTGAGCCGGATGAGGTCGACGAGATCGCCATGTTCACCGGTTGCGGCATCGACCCAGTTGCCGATCGCGCCGCGCTCGGTTTCGAAAAGGCGGACATAGAGACTGCGCCCGGGCGTTCCGGCGACATCGCCAACCATCCAGTAACGGCCTTCACGCCTGCCTGCGGGCAGATAATGGCGGCAAACGGCCTGCACATTCTGTGCAAGCCGCTCCGACAACTCTGCCGCGCGCGTGGAGAGCTTGGCCATTTCAGGCCGCCTTCCGGTCGGCGATGCGCGTCAAAGGGTGCCGTTCGAACAGCCGCTCGATCACTGCCGACCCTGTCACCATGTCGTCAGGGACGAATAGACGCAGCTTCCAGCTGATGATCTCGGAGAACAGCCCCATGGCCTTGAGCCGGTCGACCGCCGTCGATCCGAACCCGGTGAGTTCAATCCGATTCATTTGCATTAGCCGAGACCGGCGCAGTTGCAGCCCATCGGCAAGGTCGAGCACCGCGTGCCCTTCACGCAGCAATGCGATTGCCTGTGGTGGAGAAAGGATTGGCACGTCTGGCCTGGCTGTCGCATTCGCTGCCCATGCTGCCGACACCCTGCGGCCGACAATGCGGGTGCCATCGTCGGTCTGGAGCCGGTAGACACGGGTTGATTCCTCGGGAAGCTGTTTCCAGATCGGCAGCAGCAGGCCGGTGACGATGTGCAGTTCGCTTGTCGTGAACTCATCGACTTGTGCCACCTCGTCTTGCCAGACTGCCCGGAATGTCCGCTCGTCCACCTCCTCCCAGTGGGTCTCGGGAAGGTGGGTCAGGGCGAAGTTCAGCCGCTCCATCGGCCGGATCAGTCGGATGCGGCGCTCAACCTCGCCATCGTCGAGCATAAGGCTGCGGGCGGGCAGCTGGACTGCAGCGCGCCGCGAGCGGGCATTGACCAACAGCCGCGCGCCGGGTTTTCGCAGCAGTTCGAGCGCCCGTTCTAGCGGCACGGGTTGGTTGCGCTCCTGCATTGCAATGCTGAGCAACCGGGTCTCTGCGCCCGTGGCCGGATGGACGTAGATCGGTTCGCTGGCTGTGATGGTAAAGCTATCTGCGGTGAGCGTTTCCAGCCCGAGATCGTAACTGCCCGCCGCAATTGCGCTTTCGACCTTAGCGCTGAGCAACTGCTCAAACACCGTGAACAGCACATTCTGCATCTCGATGGTGAGTGCCAGTAGCCGGTTCAGGAAGGTCGTGATTGGCGGCAGTTCGTCCTTGAGGCACCCGCTTCCGTCGGTCAGCGACAGGCCGGTCATGCTCTCGAAGGTGGCGAGCGAGCACTGCTCGACCTTTCCGGCATAGATCAGCACATAGAGCTGGCGCAGGGCATCGCGGGCATAGGAGCTTTCGAGATTGTCCTCGGGGCGGAACAGCCCCTGACCACCGGTCTGCCGCTGTCCGCGCGTGATTGCACCCAGAGTGTCGAGCCGCCGCGCGATTGTTGAGAGGAAGCGTTTCTCGGCCTGGACATTGGTGGCCACCGGCCGGAATAGCGGCGGCTGCGCCTGATTGGTGCGGTTGGTGCGGCCCAGGCCCTGGATCGCGGCATCGGCCTTCCAGCCTGCTTCCAGGAGATAGTGATGGCGGAGCCGCTGGTTTCTCGCGCCCAGATCGGCATGGTAGCTGCGTCCTGTGCCACCGGCATCGGAGAAGACAAGGATCTGCTTGCGGTCCTCCATGAACGCCTGCGCTTCGGCGAGGTTGGCATGGGCTGGCCGGTTCTCGACGGCGAGCCGGTCCCCATTGGCATCGAGTTTGCGGACGATCCGGCGCGAACGGCCGGTCACCTCGGCCACCATATCTGTCCCGAACCGTTGGACAATCTGATCGAGTGCGCATTGCACCGGTTCCAACGATGCCAGTTGCTCGATCAGCCGGTCGCGCCGTTCAATAGCCTCGCGGCACTGCACGACATTACCGTTTTCGTCATAGGCCGGGCGCGACGCGAGATTGCCATCACCGTCGGTGAAGCTTTCATGAAGCTGGGTCGGGAAGCTGTGGAGCAAATAGTCCAGAACGTATTCGCGGGGCGTGATGTCGATTTGAACGTCGTTCCACTCGCCCGGATCGATATCGGCGAGGCGGCGCGACAGCAGCGCTTCCCCCGTCGAGACGATCTGCACCACGGCGGCGTGGCCATCGGCAAGGCCCTGGTCGATCGCGGCGATCAGCGTTGGCGTCTTCATCGCCGTGATCAGGTGATTGAAGAAGCGCTGCTTGGCGGATTCAAATGCGGAACGGGCTGCCGACTTGGCATAGCGGTTGAGCGTGCCTTCGCTGCTCGTGACGTTGGCGGCTTCCAGCGCGGCGTCCAGGTTATTGTGGATGACCTGAAACGCTCCGGCATAGGCATCGTAGATGCGGACCTGGTCAGGGGTGAGCTGGTGCTCGATCAGCTCATATTCGACGCCCTCATAGGACAACGAACGGGCGGCATAGAGGCCGAGGGCTTTCAGGTCGCGGGCGAGCACCTCCATCGCTGCGACCCCGCCTGCTTCAATGGCTGCGATGAAATCGGTGCGCTTGTCGAACGGGAAGTCCGCACCACCCCAGAGGCCAAGCCGCTGGGCATAGGCTAGGTTTTCGACCGTCGTCGCGCCCGTCGCGGAGATATAGAGGATGCGGGCGTTGGGAAGCGCATGCTGCAGGCGCAGTCCGGCACGTCCCTGCTGCGAGGGGGCGCAATCGCCCCGTTTGGATGTGCCGCCACCGGCATTCTGCATGGCATGGCTTTCGTCGAAGACAATGACACCGTCGAAGTCGGTCCCCAGCCAATCGACGATCTGTTGGACGCGCGAAACCCGGTTTTCGCGCGCGTCGGAGCGTAGCGTGGCATAGGTTGTAAAAAGAATGCCCTGCTCGAGCCGGATGGGTGTGCCCTGACGGAACCGGGCGAGCGGGGTGACCAGCAAGGGCTCTTGCCCCAGAGCTTTCCAGTCGCGCTGCGCATCTTCGAGCAGCTTGTCGGACTTGGAAATCCAGACCGCGCGCGTTCGGCCCTTGAGCCAATTGTCGAGCACAATCCCTGCGACCTGACGCCCTTTGCCAGCGCCGGTGCCATCGCCGAGGAACCAGCCCTTGCGGAACCGGACGGCCGTGTCGCAGTCATCGGGCGCAGCTTCCACCCTGTCCCAGGTTGCATCGACGGACCAGCTGCCGGCGAGATGGTCGGCATGGGCCTCGCCCGCATAGATGACCGATTCGAGCTGGGCATCCGACAGTAATCCCTGTTCGACGAGACCAGCGGGCAGATGCGGGCGATAGCTCGGCTTGGGCGGCGCGACCGAGGACATCGCCGCGGATTGGACGAGGCGCGTCGGATGTGGCTGAGCGCCAGCGATGCGGATCGATTGGAGCGAGTAGGGCTCATAGAGCGATTCGGAGAGCTTGCCGTCGGTTGGAGGACACCAGTCGATCACATCATAGTCGAGCGGCACGCCGCATATTGCAGGGATCGGGGCTGTAGCCAGTTTAGGCCTTGGGCTGGCTTTGATCGCTTGTGAATTGCGGGCAGCTACCAGTGGCTGAAGAGCTGATGCGGAGATGGGCTGACGTGGCGGGAGGCTGTCGGCCAACCAGCGCAGCAAGGTCGCAAGATCGGGAGCCATGCCTCGCGATGCCGGAAATTGTGCTGGATTGTCTGCGGGAACCTTGTCGATAACGGTCAGCCGGGTTTCGACCGAGGTGCCGTGCGGTGCGAACACGCTGCCCGCTATCGCCGCGCTGAACACGACCCGGGCGTTGTCCTGCATCCGGACGAAACCATCACGCCATGCCTTGTGATCTGGCGCGCAGTTGGCCCCCGTGATCGCGACGAGCCGTCCACCGTCGGCAAGCCGCGCCACTGCTGATGACAGATGCCGGATGGCTGCATCGGCCACACGTGAATCAACATTCAGCGCTGCCGAGAACGGCGGGTTCATGATGATGCAACTCGGCACCACGCCAGCATCGAGCCGGTCGTGGATCTGTGCGGCGTCGTGCATGGACAGGGGCGAGCCTGCGAACAGGTTGCCAAGCAGGGCGGCACGCACGTCGGCGACTTCGTTCATTGCCAATCTGCATCCTGCCAGTTCAGCTTGGATGGCCAGCAGTCCCGTGCCTGCAGAAGGTTCGAGCACCAGTTCGCCCGGCAGAGGGACTGTAAGGAATTTTGTGCTTGGCCGTTATTTGTTAGGCCAATGGGAAGCG